>JAYTTN010000233.1:0-26963 GCA_043745295.1 Fimbriiglobus sp.
CCGCCAGGGAGTGGCATCTTCGATTTCCGATGCCACTCCCTGGCGGTCGCGGCTCGCAAGGACGTTCACCCCCGCCGGAAAGACTCCGCCAGCCGGCAAAGCCCGTCGTCGATGCTCACCTTCGGGCAGTAGCCCAAGTCCCGCCGCGCGGCGGAGATGTCGTACCAGTGCGAGGTGCTGAGCTGCGACGCCATGAACCGCGTCATCGCCGGCTCCCCACTCAGGCCGAACCAGCGGTGGAACCGCTCCATCCAGCGGCCGGCCAGCTTCGCCACCCACACCCGCACCGCCTTGTTCACCGGCGCGACGCCGGCCAGCGCCAGCACTTTGTTGATGAACTCCCACAGGTTCACCGGCTCGCCGTTGCTGATGAAGTACGCCTTGCCGGCCGGCGGCGCACCGGGCGCGAGCCGGTCGGCCGCGCACAGGTGGGCGTCGGCGGCGTTGTCGATGTACGTCACGTCCACGGTCAGCGGGCGGGTGCCGATGCGGAGCAGTTTGCCGGCGCGGGCGCGGGTCAGGATGCGCGGGATCAGGTGCGGGTCGCCCGGCCCCCAGACCAGGTGCGGACGCAATGCAACGGTCGCCAGTTCCGACCCGTTCGCGGCGAGGACTTCCTTCTCGGCAATGGCTTTCGACTCCGGGTACGGCGAATCGAACCGCGTGGCATACGGCAGCGATTCGTTCGCCCCGCAGATGTCCCCGCCGGTGTGGACGACGCTCGGCGTGCTGGTGTACACAAGGCGAGTCACCTTCTCTGCGCGGCAGGCGGCCAACACGTTCCGCGTGCCGGTCACGTTGGTGCTGAAGAAGTCCGCCGGCCGGCCCCAGACGCCGGCCTTCGCCGCGACGTGGTACACCACTCCGCACCCGCTCACCGCACGGCGCACGTCGTCGGCGTTTGTCAGGTCGCCGTTTACCTGCTGAACGCCGAGGTCGGTCAGCCACGGGTAATTCGACCGCGTGAACGACCGCACCGGCCCGCCGCGCGCCAGGAGCCTCCGCACCACGGCCCCGCCGAGGAATCCGCCGCCGCCGGTGACGAGCGCCGTCATGAGGGTTCCTCAGGGGGCTTCCAGTTCCGCTTCGCCCACTGAGCGGTCGCGACGGCCAGTTTCTCGCGGAAGATTTTCGAGTTGTGGCGCACGTCCACGGGGAACTCCATCACGAGTGGGAAGGTGTCGATCCGCCGCGTGTGGTCGTGCCGCGCGCCGGCCGCCCGGAGCGCCGCCAAATCCCATCCGTCGGATTTCACCGCCGATTTCGGTTCCACGCACAGCACTGGGTACGTCACCCCGTTCCGCGTCACGCCGACGAGGGCGGTTCGCGCGACCCACGGCACGGTATTGAACACCGGTTCCACCATGTCCGTGAATAGCGTGCCGTGCGGCGTTTCGACGCGGTGGCTCTTGCGGCCGGCGAACCACATTCGCCCCTGCTCGTCGATGTATCCGACATCGCCCATGCGGTGCAGCGTCCCGCCGGTCGCCGGGTCGTGAATCTTCGCCAGTTTGGTCGCCTCGTCTCGATGAAAATACCGTTTGGTCACGACCGGCCCGCGGACCACGAACTCGCCAACTTGGTTGACCTTCAGTTGTAGCGTGGCGTCCCACGTCGGAATCGGGTCGTCCGAAATGGCGATGACGTGAACGGTCATGCCCTTCACCGGCCGTCCGACGCACACGCCCCGCCCCTGGTCCGTCAGGTGCCGCGTTTCGGTCAGGATTTCGTCGCTGCCGATGTTCGAGACGGGCAAGGCTTCCGTCGCGCCGTAGGGCGTGAACACCTGCACGCCGGGCGGCAGGAGCCGCACGAACCGTTCGAGGACGGCCGGAGTGGCCGGCGCGCCGGCAGAGATGACGCGGCGGAGGGTGGACATCCGAGCCGGAAGCGTCAGCGACGGGTTCGGGTTGACCGTCGCTGACGCTTCCGGCTCGGACAAACTCGCCATCCGCCGGATCACCGCCGGGCTGCCGAACAGGTTCGTCACGCCGAACTGCCGAATTTGCGCGAGGGCCTTCTTCGGGTCCATCGTCGCGGGGCGGGTGGCGTCCATGTCCGGCACCACGCCCGCCATACCGAGCGCCGGGCCGAACAGCGCGAATAGCTGGAAGGTACACAAGTCCACTTCGCCGGGCTGGATGCTGTAGGTGTCCTTCAGCATCTCCACCTGCGCGGCGAAGATGCCGTGCGTGTACTCAACCCCCTTCGCCACGCCCGTGCTGCCGCTGGTGAACAGGATCGCCGCCGGGTCGGAGGCCGCGACCTCGGGCATCTGGTACGGACGCGCGTTCCGCCGCAACTCGCCGACGCCGCGCGTGCAGAAGAACCGCCGCCGGCCGACGTTCACGGTGGCGCGGATCGACTTTCGCGCCCAGCCGAACAGCCGCCGCGCGAGGTGCGCCTTGGCCACGCCGACGAACGCCTCCGGCTCGGCTTCCCCCAGGCACTTGCCGAGGTTCCTCACCCCCATGCCGGGGTCGATCAGCACCGGAATCGCGGCCACTTTCAGGAGCGCGAACGTGAGCGCGAAGAAGTCCCGGCCCGGCGGCACCATGAGCGCCACCCGCGTGCCGCGGCGGATGCCGACGGATTCCAGACCGTGCGCGAGCGCGTCGGTGTCGGCGTTCAGTTCGGCGAAGTTGAGCGTGAGGTGCGGGGTGTCGCCGGCGTGTCGGACGTTGCCAATCGGAATGTGCAGCGCGGGGCGGTCGGGGAACGCCGCCGCCATGCGGACCAGATGCGCGGCGACGTTGACGGGAGATGGTGGCATTTGATCGGCACAGGAAGACTGAAAGAAACCTCACCCGGCGAGCTGCGCTCGCCACCTTCTCCGTTCCGGAGAGGGTTGAAGGCGGTCGGCCGTTCCGATTCCGGATCGAGATCGCCCGTCAGGTTTCCCCGTTGAACACCCCCTCTCCGGAACGGGGAGGGGGCCGGGGGGTGGGGTCTTCCGCATTCTCCTCTGCCCTTTCGGGTGGGAAGAGGGCGTCGATCACCGGGATCGCCGCGCCGGGGTACTGCCAGCGGCCGACGCGGGTCAGCGTCGGCGTCGGGTTCTTGCCGCCCGACCACTGGCAGTCGAACAGTTCCAGCACCACCGTCCCGTGGTCGCCGCAGGCCGGGCAGCGGTGGGCCGTCAACTCGGTGTCGTAGATGGAGGTCTTCTCTTGGTACGTCTTGGCGGCGGAAACGGACACCAGCCCGCCGCCGGCGATGAGCGGTTCCATCTCGGCCCGCGTGCGACCGACCGCCCCGAGCCGGCGGGACACCAGCCAGCCGCCGCACTCCAGGCAGTACGGCGTGCCGGCGGCGGAGGCGGTCATCAGCGCCAATGCCACGGCCATGGCCGGCCCGACGCCGAGGGCGAACCGCTGCGGGCCGTCGGCCAGGCCGGCGACCAGGTACACGACCCCCGCGTAGGCCAGCGGGCCGAGGGCGGCGACGACGGCCGCCAGCGACGGGTGGCGGATCCGCCGGTTCCAGACGAGCGGCCGCAACACGCCGACCCCCAGGACGAGCAGCGGGAGGCCAGTGAACAGCACGCCGAACTGGTCCTCCGAGCGGAAGCCGATCACCTTCAGCACCCCCGCGACGACGCCGACCAGCCCGACCCCGGTACCCAGGATGAACAGGCCGACGCGGGTGACGGAGAACCGCATCCCGAACAGCAGCAGCCCCGCCGCTGCGGCCATCAGCACCACCAGCCCGACGTACCGCCAGTCGTTGCGACCCCATCCCTTCGTGTGCTCGTGCAGCTCCAGCCCGCCGACGCCCACGCCGAACCCCATCGCCGCCCCCAGCAGAACCGAGGCGAGGAACAGCAGCCCGACGGCCTCGGGCGCGGCCGTCGGCACCGTCGCGTAGGGCGACACGTCGAACCGCGCCTCCTCGCCGACGGCCGGCAGCGGGACCGGCGCGAGGGCGTCGGCGGCCGCGGCCTTGAACGCCCGCCCCAGCCCGATGACGCTGGCGAATCGCCCGACCACCTTCTCGATGCGGATGGGCGTCTTCGCCCACAGCGCCAGGGCGACGGCGAAGGGGATGACCGACGCGAAGCCGACGAAGAACGCGGCTGCCGCGCGAGTCGCGTCGTCCGCGTTCGGTGCGAACCGGGGGTGAACGGCCCATGTGACGCCGGCCGCGACCGCCATGCCCGTCACGATCGCGGCCATGCCGACGCGGTTCTTCCGCCGCACCTGATCCCAGTCGTCGGCGTGCGCCGGACAGAGCGGCAGCCGCCAGCCGACTTGCTTCTTCGCCCACTTGTCCGGCACCGGCACCAGCGTCGTGTCGTGCGCGCCGCAACGCGCGCACCGATCCGGCCACGCGGTCGGGTCGGCGAGCCGGTCGAGTTCGACATCCAGGCGAGCCATGTGCAGGGTTCCGCGGTGGGTGACGTTGCGAGGTGGACCGCCGGTCACTTGCCGTCGCCCTTGTCCCACCCGCGCCACAGCCAGCGGAGTTGGTCGGGCAGCAGCGCCGCGCCGTGCTTGTGGTTGTGCCCGCCGTCGCCGAACGCCGCCTTGTAGTCGTACCCCTTCTCGCGGAAGGCCGCCGCCATCGCCAGATTTTGCAGGTGCCAGTCGCGGTCCAGGTTGTTCGCGTTGCGGTTGTCGCCGGTGCCGTCCTGGAGGAACACGCGGATCGGCTTCGCGTCGGCCTCCAGGACCTTCTTCGGGTAGACGTGCCCGCCCTTCAGGTTGGTGAAACTGCCGATGTGCGAGATCACCTTCCGAAACTGGTCCGGCTTCTCCCACGCCACCGTGAACGCGCAAATGCCGCCGGAGCTGGCCCCGCAGATGGCCCGCATCTCCGGGTCGGCGGTCAGCGTGTAGCTCTTGCCCACTTCGGGCAGCAGCTCGTCCACGACGAACTTGGCGTACCGGTCGCCGAGCGAGTCGTACTCGAAGCTGCGCGTCCCCTTGCCCCAGTTCTTGGCGTCCACCGGCGGCTCGCCGGGCTTCGCGCCGGGGTTCGCGAAGATGCCGATGGTGACGGGCATCTCCTTCTTGTGGATCAGGTTGTCGAACGCGGTCGGGGCCTTGTACCCCTCGTTCGGCAGGCCGTAGGCGTGGCCGTCCTGGAACACCATCACGGCGGCCGATTTCGCCTTGTCGTACTGGGCCGGGACGTACACCCAGTAGTTTCGCGTCGTGTCGGGGAAGACCTTGCTCTTCCACTCGAACGGCCCTTCCAGCTTGCCCTTGGGCACGTCCGTCTGCGGCCGCGAGTCGGGCGTCAGCTTGTAGTCGTCGGCTCCGAACGCGGGGGAGACGGCAACGAGCGCGAGGAGGAGGATTCGCATGTGAACACCGGGGGGAGAGGGAACGGCGGACACCGTACCACGCGGCGGGCGCGAGTTCGACGGGCCGGGTCGCGCCGAGAGTGCGGCGGGCGGATTCGTCCGGCCGTCGCCTTTCTCGGCCGGGGGCTTCCTTCCCGCTTTACCCCGATGATATGATGCACCGGTCGGTTTCATCCGGGCGGCGGCGGGATTCCGCGTGCCGCCCGCCGCAATGTTCCTCTCGGAGGGTCAGACATGGATATCGAGTTGGGCCGGCTGGTGCCGGTCGGCGGCGGCGACCCGATCCCGCTGGTCCTGGACACCATGACGGTCGGCCGGCGGCAGTCGTGCGACATCTGCCTGGACTACCACAACGTGTCCGGCATCCACGCCGAGTTCGCCTTCCGCAACGGCGTGTGGACCGTCCGCGACATGGGCAGCACGAACGGCATCAAGGTGAACGGCGAGCGGGTGCCGTCGCGGCCGCTGCGGCCGGGCGACGAGGTGGGCATCGCCGGGCACAAGTTCGCCATCGAGTACACGCTGGCCGACGGCGTCGGGGTGGACGACCCGACCGAGGATCAGGAGAGTATCCTCTCGCAGTCCTTGATGGAAAAGGCCGGGCTGACCAAGCCGAAGTCCGGTCCCAAGAAGCGGTGACGGCCCGGTTTTCGGGCGGGCTCGGCGGGAGCCGCGCCCGCTCAAACAATGCGCGAGGTTCTCGAATGGCCGGGCCGCTGGCGAATCAAGTCGCGCTCGTCACCGGCGCGTCGTCCGGCATCGGCCGGGCGACGGCCGTGGCCCTGGCGGAGGCCGGGGCCGACGTGATCCTGAATTACTACAGCTTCGCCGCCGACGCCGAGGCGACGGCCGCGCACATCGAGACGCAGTTCAAACGCAAGGCCCTGCTCTACCCGGTGGACGTGTCGGACGAGGCCGCCGTCGAGGGCATGGTCGCGGACGCCGTGGCGAAACTCGGCCGGCTGGACGTGTTCGTGTCGTCGGCCGTGTTCAGCGAGCGCGAGCCGTTCCTGACCGCGAACATGGCCGCCTTCCGGAAGACGCTGGACATCAGCCTGATGGGCGCGATTTACGCGCTGCGGTCGTGCGGCCGGCGGATGGTCGCGCAAGGGACGGGCGGGTCGGCGGTCATCGTCAGCTCGCCGCACGGCAAGATCGCGTTCCCGAACTGCATGGCGTACAACATCGCCAAGGCCGGGCTGGACATGATGATGATGACGGCGGCCACGGAGCTGCTGCCGCACAAGGTGCGGGTGAACTGCGTCTACCCCGGCTGGACGGACACCCCCGGCGAGCGGAAGTTCCTCGACGACGAAGGTATCCGCAAGGCCGCCGCCGGCCTGCCGCTCGGTCGGCTGGCCGCCCCGGAGGAGATCGCCCGCGCGGTGCTGTTCCTCGCCGACCCGGCGTCCGGGTACATCACCGGCACGACGCTGCACATTGACGGCGGCCTGTTCCTGCCGTGGTGGAGCAAGCGCGGCGGCGGGGAGCTGTGACTGGTACTGGAAACGCGGTCTGGCCCCTTTCGCACTCGGGAGGATGACATGTCCGTCGTGATCGAAACGCCCCGCGTCTTGGTCGAAGCGGTCGCCGACATGCGGTTCCCGTCGAAGACCGACGCGCGGCTGACCTGGCTCATGGACCGCAACACCGACGGCGCACTGTCCCCCGGCGAGACGGACGAGTTGGAATCGCTGGTGGAGTTGAGCGAGTCCCTGGCCTTCGTTCGCGCCCAGGCCCTCCGGGTGCTGGGCCGCAACCCCACATGAGTGCGTCGTGGGCGGAAACGACGCGCCGCGTGATCGCCCGTGCCAATGGCCGGTGCGAATACGGCCTCATGCACCAGTCGCTACGGGGTGCGACCTTTCACATCGAACACATCGACCCCCGCTCGTCCGGCGGCACCGACGACGAGTCCAATCTGGCGCTGGCGTGCCTGTCCTGCAACTTGGGCAAATCGAACCGTCGCGCAGCCCCGATCCGGACTCTACCCGAGTCGCCGTATTGTTCCATCCGCGCACGGATCGCTGGGCGGACCACTTTCGACGGGACGGGTATCGCGTACTCGGCCTGACCCCCAGCGGGCGAGCGACCGTCGCGGCGCTGGCGTTCAACGCCCCTCGTCGACTTCTCATCCGTCGGGCGGAAGAAAACTTCGGGCCGTTCCCGCCGGGCGACGCCTGACGGCCGCCCTGGTGGAGCAAGCGCGGCGGCGGGGAGCTGTGAGGCGGCGTCACTCGACGCGGCGGACGAACGGGGACGGACTGCTCGTTCCCGCTACTTCTTCCGCGACACCGACTTGATGACCACGTCCTCGGTGGGCACGTCGGTGAACGCCCCGGCCGTGCCCGTCTTCACCGCGCGGATTTTGTCCACCACGTCCATGCCGGCGACCACCTTGCCGAACACGCAGTACCCTTCCTTTCCCGGCCCGTCCGTGCGGTCCAGCCAGGGTTTGTCCTTGGTGTTGATGAAGAACTGGCAGGTGCCGCTGTCGGCCGCCGCCGCCCGTGCCAGGGCGACGGTGCCGCGCAGGTTGGACAGGCCGTTGCCGGCTTCGTTCTCGACGGGGGCGCGGGCCTTCTTTTCCTTCATGCCCGGCTCGAACCCGCCGCCCTGGATCATGAAATTCTCGATCACCCGATGGACGACGACGCCGTCGTAGAACTTGCCATCGACGTAGGCGAGGAAGTTGGCCACCGTCTTTGGGGCCTTCTCCGGGTCGAGTTCGATCTCGATCTTCCCGAGCGACGTTTCCACGACGACCACGTTCCCGGCTGGCCGCAAGTCCTTCGGCACGGGGGCAGCGGAGGCGGTGAACGCGGCCGCGGCGAGCAGGCCGACCGGGCCAATTCGGGGGAGGGTCATCGGCATCGCTCGCGGGGTGGAGGAAGGTGGAGGCGAATCCTACAGCCCAGTGTCGGCTCGCCCCCGGCCCGTGTCAAGTTGGTCGTCGCGAGGGAGGTGTCCGTCATTCGTCGGCGTTCTCCCCGCGGGCGATGCCGTCGCCGCGTACAACAACACTGATCCGGGCAGCGGAGGCCGGTTCCTGGCCAGCGTCGCAGTTGCCGCCACCCGACAGGAGCTGTCGAAAGCGATGAGCGCGCAGCGGTCGGCCGAGTCGTCCCTCCAGGCCGCAACGACCCGACTCAACGCCATCAAGTACAGTTCGGACCGCTGACCGGCCCAGCCGGGGCGGGACCGCCCGCCCGCTCCGGCCCTCACTGGCTCCCCACCCCACTCACCGTGCAGCGGATGGCGTACAGCCCCGTCCGCGCGGTGATGAACAGAGTCTTCTTGTCCTTGCCGCCGAAGCAGACGTTCGACGGCCCTTCCGGCACCTTCAGCTCCGCCACCTTCTTGCCCGCCTTGTCGAACACCCACACGACGCCGCTCGTCAGGTAGACGTTGCCGTCGGCGTCGAGGGTCATGCCGTCCGACCCCTTCTCGCAGAACAGTTTCTTGTCCGCCAGCGTGCCGTCGGCTTGGATGGCGTACCGATACGTCTTGCCGGCGTTGATGTCGGCGACGTACAGCGTCTTGCCGTCGGGCGTGCCGATGATGCCGTTCGGCTGCGTCAGGTCGTCCGCCACCCGCGTCAACTCGCCCTTGGGAGACAGGAAGTAGACGCCCCGCTTGTCTTGCCGCTCGCCGCCGGCCGCCCAGTACGGCCGCTTGTACAGCGGGTCGGAGAAGTACGCGCCGCCGGCCGGCGTCACCCACACGTCGTTCGGCCCGTTCAGCAACTTGCCCTTGAAATCCTTGACCAGAACCTCGGCCTTCTTCGTCGCCACGTCGATCTTCCACAGCTCGTTCTTCTCGTCGGCGCACGCCCACAGCTTGCCGTCGGCGTCCACGCACAGGCCGTTCGACCGGCCCGTCTTCTCCAGGAACGTGGACAGCGTGCCATCGACGGACCACTTCAGGATGCGGTCGGTCGGCTGGTCGGTGAAGTACACGTTGCCGGCCTTGTCGGACGCGCACCCTTCGGTGAACTTGAAGTCGCCGGCCAGCTTCTCGACCTTGGCGGCCGGGTCGAACGGGCCGTCGGCGGCGGCGACGGAACCGACGATCAGCGCGGCGGCGAACGACAGCGAACGGGGCATGACGGCCTCCGGGAGAGGGGAGCGAACCGCTATCAGGGTATCGCGCCGGTCGGCCGCGGGCGTCAGGAACTGCGGGCGGCGGGGGTATCAGACGGCCGATTCCGTCGCCGGATAGGCGGTCTTGCCGTAGGTGTAGCCGCCGCCGTACCGCGACGCCGGCTCGGCCATGCCGTTCACAACCACGCCGAGGATGATCGCGCCCGTCTCGGTCAACTGCTCCTTCGCGCGGACGGTCTGCGGGCGGGACCGCTTGTGGACCCCCATCACCAGGAGGACGGCGTCCACCCGCGGGGCGATGACCAGTGCGTCGCTGACGGCGAACAGCGGCGGGGTGTCGAGAATCACGTGGTCGAACTGGTCCCGCAGCTCGGACAGGACGGCGGCGAACCGCTCCCCGGCCAGCGCGTCGGCCGGGCTGTCGAGCGGCGGGCCGGCCGACATCAGGAACAGGTTGTCCACCCCGCTCGGCCGAACGGCGGCGGCCAGGTCGGTCGTCCCGTCCAGCACCGCGGCGAGGCCGAGCTCCGGGTTCGCCAGGGCGAACAGCGCGTGGACGCGCGGCTTGCGGAAGTCGGCGTCGATCAGGATCACCCGCTTGCCCGCCTGGGCGAGGGTGACGGCCACGTTGGCGGCGGTGGTGGACTTGCCGTCGCCGGGGTTCGGGCTGGTCACCTGCACGACCCGGCAGTCGGCGGCCGCGGTCGCCACCAGCAGCCGCGCCCGCACCCCGCGGTACATCTCGGCGTCCGCCGACTTCGGCCGCAGGGCCGTCACCAGGGTGGGGTCGTACCCGGCGGTCCGACTGTCGGCGGCGGCCGGGCGGTCGAGACGGAGTGGGGGAATGTGGCCGAACACCGGCACGCCCAGTCGCCGGCGGATCTCGGCCGGGGTGCGGTAGCCCTGATCGACGGCGTCGGTCAGGAACCCCAGCGCGACGCCGGCGAGCAGGCCGAGGACGAGGCCGGGCAGGAGCCACGCCTTCGCCGCCGGGCCGATCTTCCCGCCGACCCGCGGGCGGTCCAGCACCTGCGCCTCGTAGGCGCGGCTGGAGTCCTTGGCCGCCGCCAGGGCGGAGCGGCGGTCCCGCTGCCGGCCGGTTTCCGCCGCGTCCTCGTCGAGCCGCTTCCGGAGCGACTCGACCCGCTCCTGGAGTACCCCCCCCTGGCGGAGGGTTTCGGCGTCGGCGGCGACCCGCGCGGCGATGCGGTCCCGCTGGAGGTCGGCCACCGCCTTCCGCTCCCGCAACCGCGCCTCGTGCCGGGCGAGGTCGTCCACCGCTTCGGCCGGAGCCGCCCGCGCGGCGAGGCCCCGGAGGCGTTCGATCTGCGCGTCCAGCGCGGCCAGCCGCGGGTGTCCGGCGACCAGCCGCTCGGCCAGCTCGGCGCGGCCGGCGACGAGCTGGCCGAGGGTGGCCTCCGGCCCGGCCGCGGGCCGCGCGTCGGCGGGGGCGGGTGGGCCGGCCGCCGGGCCGAGCAGGAGCCGCCGCTTCGCCTCCCGCGCCGCCGCCGACGGCCCCGTCTCGGCGACCCCCTTCAACTCCCGCTCGAGGGCGATCAGTTCCAACTGGAGGGCGAACCCCCGCTGGCCGTTGACCGTCAGGCGGTCGCGGACGGCCGCCAGCTCCTCGTCCGTCACCTGGGACCGCTCGCGGACCCTCTTCGCCAGTTCCTCCTCGATCTCCCGGCGGTCGGCGGCGCGGGCGGCGAGGGCGCGGTCCAGGTCCGCCAACTGGAGGGCGTGCGCGTCGTCGTGCCGCGTCACCAGGTACCACCGCACGGCGTCGAGGACGGCGTCGAGAACCCGCCGCGCGTCGTCCGGGTTGCCGCACGCGCACCGCAGCGACAGGACCGAGCTGGTGTTCGTGCCGGGGGCGGCCGGGTCGCGGACGCGGGCGATGACGACCAGCCGCTTGAGGGTGTCGACGCGCGCCGCCTCGTCCGCCGGCAGGGGCGCGGTCAGCGGGACGGCGGCCAGGAGACGGGCGACCTCGCCGAGGACGGCGTCGGACGCGATGAGCTGGGTCATCGTGGCGACGTAGTCCTCCAAAAACACGCCGCGGTCGCCCATGTCCGGGCCGAACCGCTTGCTCACCTGAAGGCGGGCGGACGACTCGTACACCGGCGGCTGGCAGGAGTAGGCGACGTAGCCGCCCCCGCCGCCGACGGCCGCGAGGGCCAGCAGCAGCGGCCACCGGCGGAGGGCGGGGGCGAGCGCGGCGAGCGGGGACGACCGGTCGGCCTCGCCGGGGGGCGGCTCCGTCATGGCGCGGGCCCTCGGGCGGAAACCGCCGCGCCGAATGCGGCGGCGTCCCGTCGGGCGAAGCCGGCGAGCGGACGGAACAGGGCCTTGAGGCGGGTGCCGAGGAGCCGCACCTCGGTCGCGCCGAACAGCCCGCTCGCCACGAGGAGGGCGGCCACGGCGGCGGCGGCCCCGACGGCGACCCCGTCGTTCTTCCAATCGGCGGACAGGACGGCACCGACGGCGGCCGCCGCGCCGCACCCGCCGACGAGGAGCAGCACCCGCGCGACGCCGAACCCGTGCCGCCGGAGGACGTGGTGCAGGTGCCCCCGGTCGCCCCTGGCCAGGGGCCGGCAGGTCAGCTTCCGGCGGGCGACGGCGGCCGCGGTGTCCAGCACCGGAAGCACCAGCAGCGCGAGCGGCGGCACGACGGCGAACCCCGTTCCCGCCGGGGCGGCGTCCACCGCCAGCACCGCCACCGTCATGCCGACGATCATGCTGCCGGAGTTCCCCAGGTAGACCGTGGCCGGCGGCAGGTTGTACCGCAGGAAGCCGACCAGCCCGCCGACCGTCGCCGTCGAGACCAGCACGGCCGCCGCCGACCCGTTGACGGCGGCCATCGCGGCCAGTCCGAGGAGAGCGGTGCCGCCGACGACCGCGAGCATGCCGTCCATGCCGTCGAGCAGGTTGAAGGCGTTCACCGCGAACGCGAACCCGACCAGGGTGACCGGCACGGCGAACGAGCCGAGCGGCACCGCCAGGCCGAACGCGCAGACCTCGCGGATCAAATAGCCGCCGCCGCCGATCAGCACCGCCGCCGCCAGCAGCTGGCCGAGCAGCTTGTGCCGCGCCCGCAGGGTTCGCCGGTCGTCGAGAATGCCCACGGCGGCGAGCACGACGGCGGCGACGGCCACCGCCCACAAGCGGTCGGCCCGACCCGCGCACGCTTCGGCGACCCCCGGCACGAGGCACGCGGCCGTCGCCAGCGCGGCGGGCACGGCGGCGAGCAGGGCCACCCCGCCCGTCGCGGGGATCGGTCGGGGGTGCGTTTTCAGCCGGCCGTCCGGCGCGTCGAGCATGCCCACCCGGCCGGCCGCCGACCGCCCCAGGCGGGTGAGCAGCAGGCCGAAGACGGCCGCCAGCACGAAGACGACGGCGGCGAGGAACACGGCGCGACTCCCCTTTCCGGACTCCGGCGATTCCGCGCGAACGCCTCGTCCGGGAATCGGTATCGGGCTTATCGTCGCTCCGCCCCGGAATTTTGCCCCCCGGTCGAACTCCCCGAGGCCAGCCGGCGCGATTGCGTGCGGCCTCGGCGGGCGACGGCAATCATCCGGTAACAGTGCAAGTTCTCCCGACCTGGAGGCGGTCATGAGAGTCGTCGTCGAATGCGAGCTGGCGTGCCGGCCGGACGCCGTGTGGGACGAGGTGAGCCGGATCCGGCTGCTGAAGGAAGTGTGCGCCCCACTGGTCGCGTTCCGCCAGCGGCCGGGCGAGGAACTTCCGGACGCCTGGCAGGAGGGCACGACCATCCACGTCCGGTCGTACCTGTTCGGCGTCGTGCCGCTGGGCCGGCGGACCATCGCGTTCGACCGGGTGGACCCGACGGCCGGCGACATCGACTCGCGGGAACACGATCCCCTCGTCCGCCGGTGGGACCACCGGGTCCGCGTCCGCCCGGCCGCGAACGGCCGCACCCTGTACCGCGACGAGGTGATCGTCGAGGCGGGCCTGCTGACGCCGCTGGTGTGGCTGTTCGCGCAGTGCCTGTACCGGCACCGGCAGCGCCGCTGGCGGGGCGTGGCGAAGCGGCTGGCGACCGCCGCGATGGCGTGAGCGGTTTGCGGGGGACGGTTCGCCTGTCGGCTTTCCCGCCTTCCCCAGTCCCCGCCGGCGGCGGGGTGCGGCAGACGAGGTTGACACGCCCGGCGATCTTGGGCACCATTGCCGGCCGTCGGTCCGGGGTCGTCCCGGAGCGGCCCGCGGTGGCACGGTTGCCGGCGCGCGTCCCGTCGTCACCCGTCCCCGGAGGGATACCCCCAACATGACCCGCTCGACCCGACTCATCCTGCTCGCGTGCGCGGCGGCGGTGGCCGCCGCCGGCCCGGCCGCCGCCGGCCTGCTGCCGAGCCAGTGGTCCGTCACCCCGGAGGACGGCAACTACCGGTGGACGTACGCCATCGTCCTGCCCACCGACTCGCAGATTCGTACCGGCGACTACTTCACCATCTACGACTTCGCCGGGTTCGTGCCGGGCAGCAACAGCCAGCCGGCCGACTGGACGTTCACCACCCAGAACCTCGGCCCGACCCCGCCGGACGTGTTCCCGATGGACAACCCGGCCGTGCCGAACGTGTCGTGGAAGTACACCGGCCCGACGACGAAGTCCGGGCAGGAGGGGCTGGGCAACTTCTGGGCGCTGTCCACCTTCGGGCAGTCGGCCGACTCGTTCTTCACGGCCAGCACGCACCGCACGTCGGACGGCCGGCCGGACGACAACATCACCACCACCACGGTGCCGGTGCCGGTGGCCACCCCGTCGGTGCCGGAGCCGGCGACGCTGGCGCTGGTCGGCCTGGGACTGCCGCTGGCCGCGCTGGTGCGGCGGCGGAAACGGGCGGCGACCGCCCCCGCCACCTGCGGTTGACACGCCTCGGCGGTCGCCCTATGGTGCCGCCGCTTCGAGAGAGCAACGGGTGTCGCCGCCCGCACTACTACGGGACGAGACGAGGCGACCACCCCCGCCGCGGCCGGACAGACCGGTCCGGCTCACACCCCTGGATGTCGCTTTAAGGAGGGAGATCGAATGACCCGTGGCACCCGCATGACCCGCTGGTTCCTGACCGCCGCCGCCGCCGTCGCCGCCGCCGGCACGAGCGCCGCCGGCCTGCTGCCGACGCAGGTGACCGTCCAGCCCGACACCGGCAACTTCCGGTGGACGTACGCCATCGTGCTGCCGACCGACATGAAGCTCCAGTCGGGCAACTACTTCACCGTGTACGACTTCGCCGGGTACGTGCCGGGCACCGCCGCCGGCCCGGACGCCAACTGGTCGGTCAGCGTGCAGAACACCGGCGTCACCGACCCGCTGCTGAACCCGATCGACGACGCCGCCGTGCCCAACTTGGTGTACCGGTACACCGGGCCGACCGTTCCGGCCGGGCAGCTCGGCCTCGGCAACTTCGTCGCCTTCAGCACCTTCCAGGACCGCAAGGACACGTCGTTCACCGCCCAGACGAACCGCACGTCGGACGGCCTGCTGGACGCGAACATCACCACCACCGACGCGCCGACCGGCACGATCATCATCAACCCGCCGCCGGTGCCGGAACCGGCCACCCTGCTGCTCGCCGGCCTCGGCCTGCCGGTCGTCGGTCTGGTCCGCCGCCTGCGGAAGAAGAAGTGAGTCGAGTCGGACAGTGGAAGTGACCAGAAACGCCCCGCCCCCCGGCGGGGCGTTTTCGCGCGCGGCGGTCGCCGGCCGGGTGGTGTCGAAAATTCTTGACACCACCCGGCCGGCAGATATCCTTCGTGCGTGTCGATCATTTTTGACACCGAGTCAATCACACCAGACACGCACCGGGAGGGCACGATGGGCCTTTCGTATCGGGAGAAGAGCCTGTGGCTGATGTTCGTCAGCCTCGTCGGGTGCTTCGGGTTCTACTTCGCGGTGGTGCT
Source organism: Fimbriiglobus sp. (assembly GCA_043745295.1). Taxonomy (GTDB): domain Bacteria; phylum Planctomycetota; class Planctomycetia; order Gemmatales; family Gemmataceae; genus JALHQU01. The sequence goes on from JAYTTN010000233.1 coordinate 15,331, forward strand.
GCCGCCCGACCCGGACGCGAACTTCGTCCGCCCGGATCAAGTCGTCCTGTTCGCGGTGGCCGTCGGGTTCCTGGTGAGCGTTCAGATCGTCGGGCACGCCGCGATCGCGATCCTGGACCGCCGCGCGACGACCGACGAACGGGACCGACTGATCGGGCTGAAGGGGTCGCGGAACGCCGGTTTCGTGCTGGCGACCGGCGTCGCTTGCTCCCTTTGGCTGGCCGTCATCACCACCGGGAACTTCCTGTTCACCCACGTCCTGCTCGCGTTCTGGGTGCTGGCGGAGTTGGTCGGGATCGCCACGCAACTCTTCCTTCACCGGCGGGGGGCGTGACCGATGGCCGAGCAAGCCGACCGCATCACGAACACGATCCGCGCGCTGCGGTTCGCGCACGGCGAGATGACGCAGCAGGAGCTGGCGGACAAGATCGGCGTGACGCGGCAGACGGTGAACGCCGTCGAGGGGAACAAGTACTCGCCGTCGCTGGAGGTGGCGTTCCGCATCGCGCGGGTGTTCGCCGTCCCGCTGGAGCAGGTGTTCCGGTACGGGCCGGGGTGAGCGGGGCACTCAGTTGAAGGTCGCCGCGTCGATGCGGAAGAGGAAGCTTTCCAGGCCGTAGGGGTTGATCCGCGAGCCGTCGCGGACGGCCCCGATTCGCTGAATGGCCGTCTGCGACCGGATGTTGTTCGGACCGATGAGGAACACCACCGACTTCACGAACTCGAAGGCGTGCGCGAGCATGAGTTGCTTCATCTCGCCGTTGTACTTGCCGCCCCAATGCGACCGCGCGAGGAACGACCAGCCGATTTCGATCTCGCTGGCGGCCTCGTCGTAGCCGTAGTACCGCGACGAGCCGATGACGCGGCCGTCCGCGCGGTCCAGGGCGAGAAACGCGCCGCCGGTGCCCATCGCTTCTTCGAAGAACTTGGCGAACACGTCCGGCTGGTAGCGGTCGCTGGCCGGGTGCTGCTCCCAGATGAGCGGGTCGGACGCGACGGCGAACAGCGCGTCGAAGTCCTCCGCCCGCAACGGCCGGAGTTCGACGAGGTCGCCGACGAGGGTGGGTTGCAGATCGAAGGGCATGGCTCGTTGTACCACGGATCGCGAATGATTTCCCCGTTCAGAGTCTCACGCAAAGCCGCAGAGACGCAAAGAAGAGAAGGATCGTGTCCGAACACCCGATCTTCTCTTGCTTTCTCTGCGTCTCTGCGGCTTTGCGTGAGATTGCGGGTCGGGCGAACCACTCTCACCCCGCCGTGGGCGCGGCCAAGTCCAGGCTCAGGCGGGCGGCTTCGGCCTCGTCGGCGAACTTCCGCACGTCCTGAGTGATCCGCATGGAGCAGAACTTCGGCCCGCACATGGAGCAGAATTTGGCGCTCTTGAACACCTCCTGCGGCAGCGTCTCGTCGTGCATTCGGCGGGCGGTTTCCGGGTCCAGGCTGAGGGCGAACTGCTCGTTCCAGTCGAACTCGAACCGGGCCTTGGACAGCGCGTCGTCGCGGTCGCGGACGCCCTTGCGGCCCCGAGCGATGTCCCCGGCGTGGGCGGCGATCTTGTACGCGATCACCCCCTGCCGCACGTCGTCCTTGTTCGGCAGGCCGAGGTGTTCTTTCGGGGTGACGTAGCAGAGCATCGCCGCGCCCGCCTCCGCCGCCAGCGCCGCGCCGATGGCGCTGGTGATGTGGTCGTAGCCGGGGGCCACGTCCGTGACGAGCGGCCCCAGCACATAGAACGGGGCCTCGTGGCACAGCTCCCGCTCCTTCTCGACGTTCATCTTCACGAGGTGCATGGGGATGTGCCCCGGCCCCTCGATCATCACCTGGCAGCCGTGCGCCCACGCCTTCTTCGTCAGCTCGCCGAGGGTGGCCAGTTCGCCGAACTGGGCCGGGTCGTTGGCGTCGGCGAGGCAACCGGGCCGCAGGCCGTCGCCCAGGCTGAACGTCACGTCGTAAGCCTTCATGATCTCGCACAGTTCGTCGAAGTGCGTGTACCACGGGTTCTGCTGGTGGTGGGCCACCATCCACGCGGCCATCAGCGCCCCGCCCCGGCTCACGATGCCGGTCACGCGGTCGCGGGTGAGCGGCACGTGTTCGAGCAGCACCCCGGCGTGGATGGTCATGTAGTCCACGCCCTGCTTGGCCTGGTGTTCCACCATGTCCAGCAGAATCTTGGCGGTGATGTCGCGGGGATCCTTCACGTTCTGAATGATCTGGTACACCGGCACCGTACCGATGGGCACCGGGCTGGCGTCGATGAGCGCGCGGCGGATGCCGTCGATGTTGCCGCCGGTACTCAGGTCCATGACCGTGTCGGACCCCAGATGCACGGCGGTGTGCAGTTTCTCCAGCTCGTCCTCGACCTTGCCGGTGACGGCGCTGTTGCCGATGTTCGCGTTGATCTTGCACTTGCTGGCCACGCCGATGCACATCGGCTCGAGCTTGCCCTTCAGGTGCTCGACGTTGGCGGGGATGACCATGCGGCCCCGCGCGACTTCGCTCCGGATGAGTTCCGGGTCGAGGTCCTCGCGGGTGGCGACGTACTGCATTTCGGGCGTGACGGTGCCCGCGCGGGCGGATTCGATCTGAGTCATGGGAGTGCGGAACTCGGAAGGCGGAACCGGGACGGGGTTCCGCGTGGGACGTGCGCCTTCCGGATCGGCATGACCCGACCCGGTTCGAGGGTGTGTTCTCAGCCCAGCCGATCCGCGGCGGGCACCCCTGGCGATACCGGAAGTTGTAGACGCGCGGGGCGACGCGGTCAACGGCGGCCCAGCCGAAGGGCGCGCCGGCCGGGGCGTTCCGATCCGGGGTCACTTCGCCCCGACGCAGAACAGGTGCTTGGTGCCCTTCAACACGAGGCGACCCGCGCTCGCGGCGGCGGACGCGGCGCTCGGCTCGCCGAGGTCGTTGACCGACAGGACTTCGCACTTCGGCCCGACGGCGACGACGAACGACTTGCCGGCACTGGCGAAGTAGAGGCGGTCCTTCGCGGCGACTGGGCTGGCCGACCCGGACACCCCTTCGAGCCGCTCCGCGCACACGACTTTGCCCGTCTTCAGTTCGACGCACCTCAACGTGGAAGGGCTTTGCAGGCGGTACAGGTGGTCGCCGACGATCGCCGGGGACGACAGCGCCTCGCTGACGTTGTTCAGCTTCCACTTCACGTTGGTGGCGGTGAGGTCGCCCGTGCCGGTGGCGTCAACATACACGCCCGACCCGCCGCGGCCGCTGTCGGTGTAGACGAACCCGTTCGCGTACACGGGCGAAGTCACGTCGCCGGCGGTCTTCACCCACCACAGCCGGTCGCCGGTCTTCGGGTCGAGGCATTGCAGCTCGCCCGCCGCGCCGACCAGCATCAGCGGTTTGCCGTCGTGTTCGGCGACCGTCGGCGTGGTGTGCGAGAACGGCGTGGTCCGCTTCCGTACCCACAGTTCCTTGCCGGTCGTCGGGTCGTAGGCGGTCAGCGTGCCCGCCTTGTTGTTGCGATCCGCGAGCAGGTACAGCCGGCCGTCGTGCAGCACCGGGCTGGAGGCGACGGCCACGTCGAAGTCCTTCCAGTCCGGGATTTCGTTCTGCCAGACGATCTTGCCGGCGAAGTCCAGGGCGGCGAGCGTGGACGAGCCGAACAGGACGTACACCCGGTCGCCGTCGGTGCAGGGCGTCGGGGCGCAGTACCCGCCGCGCAGGTCGGCCAGCTTCCACGGCCCGGCCGGCACTTCGGTGTCCCACAGCTGCTTGCCGTCGGACAGTTGGAAGCAGGTGACGTGCTGTTCGGGAAACTCCTTCTGGTCGCGGCCCGCCGGCCAGTACGCCGTCGTGGCGAACACGCGATCCTTCGAGATGATCGGGCTGGACTGGTTGTGGTCGGCCTTGCCTTTCGCGGTGGTGCCCGGCAGCGGCACCTTCCACCGCACGTTCTCGCCGGTCTTGCCGTCCCACTTGAGCGGCAGGTCGGCGTCGGTGGAAAGGCCCATGCCGGTCGGCCCGCGATACTGCGGCCAATCCTCGGCGCGGGCGGCGGAAGCGACGAGAAGTAAGGCGACTGTCCAATTGATGGGAGAGGGCATGGCGGACCTCGGCGAGTTGCGGTTGCGTTGGGTGAGAACCCGACTGTACCGTCTCGGCTGGGGCGGGGCGCGCGATTTTCGCCGGCCGTCACTATTACTGAACCGTCCCATTTACTCGCGCCTGAGATGCCGCGAATGCTCTTCCGCGACCCGGTCAGTTCGCTGTCCCACCTGTTCACCGCCGCGTGGGCGGTGCTGGCCACCGGCATCATGCTGCGGCTGGCCGGCGGCGGCTGGCGGCGGCAGGTGCCCATCGCCATCTACGGCACGTCGATGGTGGTGCTGTACCTGGCCAGCGGCGTCTTCCACGCGCTCTTCTTCCGCAGCAAGGAGGAGGAGCTCTTCTACCAGAAGCTGGACCAGACGGCCATTTACCTGCTCATCGCCGGCACCAACACGCCGATCGCGGCGTTCGTCCTGCGGGGCCGCTTCCGCGCCTGGATGCTCAGCACCCTGTGGGGGTTCGCGGCGCTGGGCGTCGGGTGCCTGTGGCTGCTGCCGAAGGCCCCGTATGCGGCCATCGTCGGCATCTGCATGGGCATGGGGTGGGCCGGGCTGATGCCGCTGCCGACGTACTACCGGGCGCTCGGCTGGCGGGCCATGAACTGGGTCTGGGCGGGGGCCGGGTTCTACACCCTCGGCAGCATCTGCGAACTGTGCGAGTGGCCGGTGCTGATGCCGGGGTGGGTCGGCTACCACGACTTCTTCCACTTCTGCATCTCGGCCGGCAGCATCGCCTTCTGCGGCTTCATCGTGAGGTATGTCATCGGCCACTCGCGGCCGGGCGACGTGCTGGTGGCGTGACGGGCGCGGGTGCGGCCGCGTCGGGCGGACGGGTGGCTGTCGCGACTACTCCTTGTCCGGCTTGGCGAACTCGGCGATCCGCCCTTTCGGGCCAACGGCCCAGCCGTGCCCCGTTGGGGTGAAGGCGACGGCGTTGGACTTCTCGGTGGTCGGCCGAACGACCCAGTTCGGCAGCGGCGAGGCCGAGTGAGCTACGAATCTGGGAAAGCAATCGTGCCCTCGCCGTCTGCTGCAGCGCCTGGGGCGGCCTGCCTTTGCTGCCCTGCAAGCACAGCTAAAACGAAAGTACCCCGGGGATGCCCAGGGTACTACGGTGCCACGGGCGAAGTCACATCTGCGCAACTGCTCGGGCGATCTCCGCGACCAGATCCGGATTGCGCCCGCGCTGGTGAACACCTTCTAGAGCATTGTTGATCGCTGCAACGATCTCGGCGTTTTGGAGTTCTTCGGGGCGGATCATGTCGTTCTGCCAGAGCCAGTAGCTGACGGCGCACCATGCCCAGAGAGGGGCACCATCAGTCAAATTGCACTCCGGGGCCGGAAAGCCGCCTGGACCCCGCTTTCCGGTCATGTACTGATGGACGAGTTGGCGACTCCGGCCGATCCGTCGAGCGATCTCGGCTGGGGTAACCAAGTTGCACTCGTCCACCCGCCACACATCTGCACCGATGTTGGCCTTCCGGACATCCCGGATGGCGATAAGGATGGCGTCCTTCAGAGACGCAGCCGTACGGGAGAATTCCATGTAGATGAAGCCGTACTGGACGCTCAAGGTGGCGTCATCACAGCCAGCCTCGAACAGGCCGTCCTCGACCTCGGAAGTCAACTCATGCACCCCGGTCAGGATCAGGGCGAAATCGTATTCCCGTTCGCAAGTCTGCTTGTCGTTCATTTTTCGCCCTCCCCTTCGTCGTCTTGCCCGCATCCACTGCGGTGTGGGCAAGAATCGACTTTGTTCCGCATGTGCCGCGCGTGATTCTCTGGCACTTTCGGTGTAGACCAGACGCTGATAATGCACCCCTCCCGGGTACTCCAAGGGCAGAATAAGCGACCCCAGGCGTGGCCGTTCGACGTAACCACACGCCAGCCCAGTGCTTCCGCATACTGGACTGCCTTCTCGATGTGCGAGTTGTGGTGCCGTGATCTACCCATCGGCAGTATCCTAGGGTTGTGTTGACAGATGTCAAGCAGATTTGGTTCGCTGGGGCAGAGTTTGGAAGGCGTATTCATGCCTTCACGACCCGCGATCCTCACCCGGAAGCTCTTCTGCGACCGAACGACCCAGCTCAGCGGCGGCCCGCTTTGGGGCCGTCCGCTGCAGCGCCTGGTCCGGCGTCTGGACGCGCGCCCAGCCACGCCGCGATGTCCGCCACCAGCGCCTCCGACGCCGCCGATTGGGCGACGGCCATGAACTCCATCCAGATGTCCCAGTCCAGGCCGACCACCTGCCCGCCCCGCTGGAAGTCCCAGAACATCTGCTCCGGCCCGATGACGATGTCGCCGGCGGATGCGAGGCCGAACGCATCGGCGACCCGCCGGCACAACGCCGGGTACGCCTCGGCCGCGACGCCGGGCCGGTCAAAGGTCAGCCGCCCGCTGCTGTCGCGCCACAGGCTCACGCCGAAGCCCTCTGCCGCCGAACAGATACTTCTCCCAATCCCCGGTGATTGGGAGAAACGCCTCACTCGTTGGGAGAATACGGGCAGGCGAAAACCGCTGTCAAGTTTTTTCTTGCGGTCGGGCCGGGGTTTAGGGGAAAAGGTGGGACACCGCCTTCCGGTTTATGCGATCTGGGAGTTGATCCCGCGAACGGGCCGAACGACTCGCCGACACCCTGATGGCGCTGTCCGCCCGCACCGCCGGCGACGTGGCGACCGTGCCGAAGTGACGCCTGACAAATCCCGCTACCGTGTTTGACGCGGGTTCGGACGGCCGTTAAACTGCCACAAGAATTGCTCCACCGGAATCGTCCCTCTGAGGTCAACGTCGTGCGTACCCACTTTCCGACGGCGGTTCGGTGCGGGCTGATCGGCGTGTTCGCGGTGCTGGCCGTCGCGCTGCTGGTGCCGACGGTGTCGGCGCAGTTCCGGCCGGGCCAGCCGGGAATGCCGAACATTCCGCGGCCGGTGTTCCCGCCGATCCCGCAAATGCCGCAGCCGGGAATGCCGAACCTGCCCGGCATGGGCGGGCCGCAGTTCCCGGACATCCCGCGACCGGGTGGGATCGGCGGCATCGGCGGCATCGGTGGCCTCGAACACATCTACAGCTGCGGGAGGTGCGGGCGGGAGATCGGTCGGGGGAACTTCCGACCGGGGATCATGAACTGCGGTCCGTGCGGGCTGACCTACCTCAACGGGCGGGCGGAGGACCGGGGCGGCGGAATGCCGGGAGCGGGGATCGGCGGCATCGGCGGCGGGATGCCGGGAATGCCCGCGATGCCTCAGCCCTTTAACCCGAATCCGAATCCGCCGGCGCAGCCGGTCAACCTGCCGAATGCCGGCGTGCCGGACCTGCAACCGGTGTTCGCCGGCGACAGCGGCGAGGTCGGCGACAACCGGCCGCTCCCACCGGTCGATCTGTCCACGCCCGGCTCGCCGAGCAGTCCGGCCGCCGCGACCGTCGCCCCGCCGAAGGCGTCCAACCGGGCGCTGTACGTCATCGGCGGGGTGGTGCTGGGGCTGCTCGTCGTCCTCGGCATGGTCGTCGGCCTGTTGTACGTGAAGGCGAACGCCAAGCAGTCCCGCCCAGTCCGTCGGCGTCGGGCCGACTGGGACGACGAGTGAGCGCCGGCCGTCACTCGTTCGCCCCGACCTCGCCGCCGTCCCGGCTGACCAGCGCGGCGAGCGTGCGGATGTCCACCGACTGTCGCAGGAACCGCACCGACCCGTCGCCGAACAGGGCGTTCACCCCGCCCGTGTGGAAGCCGTAGATGTGGCCGGTGCCGTCGGTGTTGTAGAACGGGTGCGGGTAGGTGCCGAGCAGTTCGCCGTTCGTCGCGTTGATGGCGCGGGGGCCGGGGAATGTGGTGCCGTCGGCCGACGACCCGCGCAGGATGTTCAGCTCGCTGGCCGGGCGGCACCAGCCGCCGCCATTCACGCGGTTGTTGCCGCTGGCGGGCGTCACCAGCTTGCCGTTGCGGTACAGGTTCGGCCGGCCCGCGCTCTCGGTCAGGTGCAGAGTGTTGCTCAGACCGTCGGTGAAGCTGGCGAAGTTCAACTTCGCCGACTTCGAGATGGCCCCGTTGTCCACGCGGGCGGACCCGGCCGGTACCAGACCGAGCGTCACCAGCTCCGGCGACACGCCGTAGAACCCGCTGTAGTCGCCGTTGGCCACGATGCTGGTCCAGGCCGGCGAGGCGTCCGGCGCGCCGTCGAGGACCGTGCCGTTCGGGGCCGACGGGCACTCGAACGTCTTCAGCCGGGTGCCGAACGCGGCCGGTTGCAGGTGCCAGTTGACCGACAAGTTGACGGTGCGGAACAGGTTGTCCTGCTCGATGTACGGCAGCAGGTACGTCGCCCACCGCACCCGCACGGTGCCGACGGCGTCCGGACGGATGTTGTTCGGCAGCCCGCCGTTCGGGTCGTGGGAGTTGTGGAAGGCGAGGCCGAGTTGCTTCAGGTTGTTCTGGCAACTCGTGCGGGCCGCGCTCTCGCGGACCTTCTGAACGGCGGGCAACAGGAGGCCGATCAGGATGGCGATGATGGCGATCACCACCAGCAGCTCGATGAGGGTGAAGGCGCGACGGCGGAACGAACGGGGCATCGGAATAAGTCCTGTGGGGTGGGTGTTTCGGGAGGGCGAGGCTCCCGCCGAGCCTCGCTTTTCCGAGCCGGAAGCGTGAGCGACGGTTCCGGTTGAAGACCGTCGCTCACGCTTCCGGCTCGGATCGCTAAAAAACGACGGGTCACCGCTTCAGCGCGAACGGGTCCAGGGTGGTCGGGCCGGTGCCGACGGTCGCTTCCAGGCCGCTCGACTCCGGCTTGGCGAACTTCTCCGGCAGGCGGTTGCTCGGCCCCTCGTCCGGTCGCCCGGCCAGCCAGAGTTCGACCGTGACGCGGTACTTGCCGGCCGGCGCGCCGTCGTTGCCGTCGTAGCTGGTGAGCTGGAACGAGCCGTCGGCCCCCACCTTCCCGCGCGGGCGGACGGTGATCGCCGGGTCGGTCGGGTGGAACACCACCGTGGCGTTCGCGGCCGGCTTCTTGTCGGCGAATGCCACCGACCCGGTGACGGGGAACGTCGGCAATCGCTTCTCCGCCGGCTCGCACGAGGCGAGGGTGCCGAAGCCGGGGGCGAGCAGCAACAGGAGCAGGCGGCGTGCATTCATGACTATTTCGACTCCATAAATCGTGATTCCTGCCAATCCTATCGGCCGATACACGATCAAAAAAGTCGAAATAGTAGTCTAAATGAAGCTAAAATCCGCAACTCGTTGACAGGGTTTGGATTGCAGTTTTGAAATTGCGTGGATGTGGCGGGCGGAATTACGGTTTGCCGGGGTGTCCGAAGCTAGTGGGTAACACGACCTGCCAGCCGTCGGCCCCTTTCCGCAAGGTGAGCGCGTCCTTGAAGCGATGGCGGGCGTGGCCCTTGCCGGAAATGGTGACGTGCGCGACGGCCTCGCGGCCGTGTTCGTCGATGGCGTGGACGGTCACGGCGTCCGGCTCGAAGCCGAGCGCCTTGCGGTGGTCGGTGGCCAACCGGGCGAACTGCTCGCGGGTGAGTTTCCGCTTCGCGTCGGCGGACACCAAGTCCTGCGCGGCGGCCCAGTCCGTGGAAATGATCGCCTGATAGAACCGCTTCGCCGCGTCCTTCGCCCCGGTGTCGGTCGGCGACGGGACTGGCGCGGCGCAGCCGAGTGCGAGGAGCAGCAGAAGGGGAACCCGCCTCACGGGTAGCTCGCGTCGTAGGTGAGAACGTGCTTGTCCGGGTACATGTCGATCACCGCCGCGTCCCATCGCAGCGTCGAGACGTGCCCGTCGAGGTACAGGTAGTTGGCGACGCCGCCGTGCCGGTCCCAGGCGATCCACGGGCGGATGACGCCGGTGCCGAGCCAGATGTCGTAGTCGTCCTGCCGGGGGTCTTCGCCGGTGCCGGCGTCGAACGCCGCCGCGTTCCGCTCCGAGAAGCAAGCGAACTGCGAGGTGCCGACTTCATTGACGAATCGCATCAAGGTCCATTGCCCGTACCGCCGCGACTTGTGGCTGAGCAGCGAGTTCATGAGGTAGCTGGTCCGGTGTTCGACGCCGTCCACGAGGCCGGTGTCCGGGTCGAGGAACGGCTTCCGCACGGACGGGTCCGTCGGGCAGCGGTAGATCTTCTCGCTCGGCAGGATGAAGCCGCTCTTCGAGAGCGACTCGTTCGCCTCCTGGCTCCCGCCGATGAACGGCATGATTTTGTCTTCCCAGTAGATTTCCGCGAACGAATTCGCGTGGGCGGTGTTGCTCGCCACGTCCGCTTCAAACGGGTGGTGCTGGAAGAACTTGCCGTCGGTCGCGTCGTAGTATTGAAGGGTGGCGAGGCCGACCTGCTTCAGGTTGTTCTGGCAGCTCATCCGGGCCGCCGCGCTGCGGACCTTCTGAACCGCCGGCAGCAGCAGGCCGATGAGCAGCGCGATGATGGCGATCACCACGAGCAGTTCGATGAGCGTGAACGCGCTCCGGCGGGCAATTCGGTGGGGCATGGCGGACCACGGCGACAGTGGTGTTACGAAACAGATTTTTATCGTACCCATCGCCCACTCGGTGGCAAGTTCGGAATCCGGACCCTCACGAAACCCTCATGTCACTCACGGTTCTCGATCCCGGATTGCACTCGCTACTCGTCGATCTCGGTCGCACGGGGTCGCGGTCGCTGGGGGTGCCGCTCGGCGGCGCGGCGGATCGGTTCGCGTTCCGACTCGGCAACCTGCTCGTAGGCAACCAGCCGGACACGGTGGCAGTCGAAGTCACGTTGAAAGGGCCGACGCTCCGCGCCGAAGTCGAGACGGTGGCGGTCGTGTTCGGCGCGCCATTCGTCGTGGTCGTGGACGGCCGCGAGGTGTCGCCGAACACCACCTTCCGATTGCGCGTCGGCGACACGTTGCGAATCGGCGGCACGCCGACCGGTTGCCGCGCGTACTTGTGCGTGGCGGGCGGGTTCGACACGCCGATGGTGCTGGGGTCGCGGTCGGCGCTGGAGCCGCTGAAGGCGGGCGAAGTGCTGCGGTGTGCGGCGATGGATTTTCCTTCTGGTCCCCCTCTCCCCTGGGGGAGAGGGGGACGACGATCCGCGCCCTGCCCGGCCCGCAAGCCGACTGGTTCCCCGACGGCGGCTTCTTCGGCCGACCCTTCACCGTGGCTCCGGCGAGCAACCGCATGGGGCTCCGGCTGCTCGGCGAGCCGATCCCGAAGCGGGCCGTCGAACTGGCATCGGAGCCGGTCGCGCCGGGCGCGGTGCAGGTGGCGAACGACGGGTTTCCCATCGTCCTCGGCGTGGACGGGCAGACGGTCGGCGGCTATCCGAAGGTGGCGCACGTCATCCGCGCCGACCTGGACCGACTCGGCCAGCTCCGACCCGGCGACGCGGTGCGGTTCGCGCGGGTGTCGGCGGACGAGGCCGATGCCGCGGCCGACGTGCGCGCGGAGGAGTTGCGGCGGTGGCGGTTGCGGCTGGAGTTGACGGCCGGCAGCGCGCGGTCCCGGTGAGCCGCTGTTCCCCACGCCGGAGGCGTGACTGCCGGTAGCCAGGGGTGACGGGCGAGCGCAGCTCGCGGAACCCCTGGAA
>JAYTTN010000234.1:0-1978 GCA_043745295.1 Fimbriiglobus sp.
TCAGGTTCTGCCCCTGTTGCTGCACGGCGATGCGGCCTTTGCGGGCCAGGGCGTTGTGGCCGAATGTTTCGGCCTGTCGGGCCTGAAAGGCCACCGCACTGGTGGCACCATCCATATCGTGGTGAACAACCAGATCGGCTTCACCACCCCGCCCCGCGACGCCCGCAGCACCCAGTACTGCACCGACATCGCCAAGTTCGTCCAGGCCCCGATCTTCCACGTCAACGGCGAAGACCCGGAGGCGTGCGCCCGTGTGGCCGAGCTGGCCATCGACTTCCGCCAGGAGTTCAAAGCGGACGTGGTCATCGACCTGCTGTGTTACCGCAAGATGGGGCACAACGAGCAGGACGACGCCTCCGTCACGCAGCCGGTGATGGCGCGGAAGATCGCCGCCAAGTACTTCCGCCCGGAGGCCAGCACCGTCACCGTCAGCACGTTCATCCAGAGTCACACCGACGCGCTGATCGCCGCCGGCGTCACCACCGCCGAGCAGGTGCAGGCCGAGGACGACGCTTACCGGGCTGAACTGGACCAGGCGTTCACGGCGGTCGAGACCGACCCGCACAAGGTGCCCATGTCGGCGTTCGCCGCCCGCTGGCGGGGGATGACCACCGACTACTCGCACGCCCCGGTGCTGACCGGCGTGTCGTTCGACAACCTGCGGAAGGTCGGCGAGCAGCTCGTGGCGGTGCCGGCCGGCTTCCAGTTCCACCCGAAGCTCCAGGACAAGGACGCCAAGGGCAAGTACCCCGGCGGGGACAGCCCGTTCAAGCGGGCCGAGGACGTGCGGACGAGGGGCACCGTGGACTGGGGCACGGCCGAAGCGCTGGCGTTCGGGTCGCTGTTGCTGGAAGGCCATCCGATCCGCCTGAGCGGGCAGGACAGCCGCCGTGCCACCTTCAGCCAGCGGCACGCCTTCTACTACGACTACGACACCGGCGCGCCGTACTGCCCGCTGGCGCACCTGCCCGATGGCGCGGCCTTCGACGTGTTCGACAGCTTCCTGTCCGAGGCCGCCGTCCTCGGCTTCGAGTACGGCTATTCGCTGGACGACCCGAACGCGCTGGTCCTCTGGGAGGCGCAGTACGGCGACTTCGTGAACGGCGCGCAGGTCATCCTCGACCAGTTCGTCACGTCGGCGGAATCCAAGTGGAACCGCTCGTGCGGCCTGGTCCTGCTGTTGCCGCACGGCCTGGAAGGGAATGGCCCGGAACACTCGTCCGCCCGGCTGGAGCGGTTCCTCCAGTGCTGCGCCGAGGACAACATCCAGGTCGGCCACTTCACCACCCCGGCGCAGTACTTCCACGCCCTGCGGCGGCAACTGAAGCGGAACTTCCGCAAGCCGCTCATCCTGATGACGCCGAAGGGCACCCTCCGCACCGTCACCTCGCCGCTGAGCGACCTGATCGACGGCCGCTTCCACGAGGTGTTCGACGACCCCACCGCGAACCCGGCCGAAGTGAACCGGCTGCTGCTCTGCACGGGCAAGGTGTACCACGACCTGGCGGCCGCGCGGACGGCCGGGCAGGTGTCGATCCCGGACGGGAAAAAGGCGACGGTGAAGCCGCTGCCGGACGCGGGCCGCACCGCCATCATCCGGCTGGAGCAGCTGTACCCGTGGCCGGCGGACCAGTTGAAGGCGGTGCTGGGCCGGTACCCGAACGCGGCCCGCTACTGGGTGCAGGAGGAGGCGGAGAACAACGGGGCATGGCAGTTCGTGGACCGGCGGTTGCAGCGGCTCGGCTTTGGGGCCGAGTACATCGGCCGGGACGAGGGATCTAGCCCGGCCTGCGGCTCCGAGAGCCAGCACAAGCACGAGCAGGCGACCGTGGTGTACGCCGCCTTCACCCACGACGGCTACCGCCCCGTGGTGTGAGCCGGAAGGATGCTGCCACCATGTGAACCCGAATTGGATCGATTTGAACCGTTGCGGCGCAGTCGGAACACCTCTCCCCGCTGGGGAGAGGTCGGTTGCGAA
>JAYTTN010000235.1:0-7210 GCA_043745295.1 Fimbriiglobus sp.
TCGCGGAGCGGACGGCGACGATGGGCGACCGCCCTCGCGTGACATCCGGCCGTGTGCCTCGTCATTTGCCCTGGTAGTCCGCGATCACGCGGCGGACCTCGTCGTACGGGCGGGGGCGGTCGCCGTCCATTAACTCGGCCCGGACGTCGGCGATGCTGCGGGCCTGCCGCGTCAAGGCCCAGCGGCGGACGGAGCCGTCGGTCTGGCCGGTGTAGACGGTCTTGGCGTCCTTGCTGAACAAGAGGGCCGTCACCGCGCTCGGCGACGTTTCCAACAAATTGTCGAAGTGCTCCGGCCCCTTGGCGTTCGCGGTCGTCCACACAAGGGTGGTGCCGTCGTTCATCCCGGCCGCGAGCCGTGACCCGTCGGGGCTGAACGCCATCGTCGTCGCCTGGACGTGGGAGTCCTCCTGGCGGCCGATCAGCGGGACGGGAGCCCCGAGGGTTTTGGCCGCGAGGCCGACGCGCCGCAGGGTGGTGCCGCCGCCGTCCGTAGTGGCGAGCAAGTAGACGCACTCCACGCCGTTGACGGTCATGACGCGGCTCACCGCCAACTTTTTGATCGCCCACTCCCCGGGCTTGTCGGGGGACGACTTGCCGGGCGGGAATTCCCGGTACGCCACGACCCGCTCCGTCTCCTTGCCGCGGAAGCGGTACACGCCGACCGCCCCCTTTTCCGTGCCGATGACGAACACGCCCTGGTCCGCCGCGACGGCCGTCTGGCTCATTTCTTTCAGGTTCACGTCCTTGTCAATCAACGGGACGAACGGGGCCTCGGTGAACTCGGGCCGCAGCCACATCCACCCGGAGGCCCACTGGATGTTCCACCGCATCAGGTGGTCGCTGCGGTCATTGATGACCACGGTGTCCCCGTCCGCCGACACGACGAGGCCGACGACCGGCCGCCCGCCGAGGTTGCGGCGCTCGGCCACGGGCGCCCACACGCCGGGCGTGGCCCACGCGAACACGCGGATCCACCCGTCGGCGTACCCGGCCACCGCGAACCGCTTTGTTTTGTTGACCGCGACTTGAACGGCCGTTACTGGGGCGTCGGACCCGGCGACCAGATGCTGCTCGTACGGCGGCTCCTTGGCCCAGTCCGCCATCTCCCACCGGCAGACGGAGCCGTAGGTGTGGCCCGCCAGCAGGAACTGGCCGTCCGGCGTCACCGCCATCTGGCCGACGAGGCTGACGGTCCGTTGCCGCTTGTCCCCGGCGGCGCGGTCCGCCGGGTCGTTCAGCCACCCGTAGACGTTCCCCCGCGAGTCGCGGCTCAGCAGCTTCTCGTCGCGCGCGCCCGCCAGCGCCAGGTCCATGACCGGGAGCCGGTGGCCGATCGACTCGGTGTCGGCCGCGGCCGAGGCCGCGTCGGTCGTCAGGGTCGGGCGGCGGCCGAACGTCGTCAGGCCGCGGTTGGCCAAGGCCTTGGGGAGCAGGAATTTGAGCAACAGATCCGGCGTCTCGTCCGGCTTGCCGGCGGCGTAGTCGGCAAAGCCCTTTAGGGCGTCCGCCGCAAGCTTGGCGCTCGCGTCCGGGTTGTCTGCGAGTTCTGGCCACGCCTGCAAGTAGCTCTTGTACGCGCCGTTTAACGTGTTGATTGTTTTCAACTCTTCGTTGTCCCGGCGGTGGAGTTCGCTGTTGCGGGCCGCCCACACAAAGCATCCGAAGGTTACGGTGATCAGGCCCCCCAAGATGCCGACCACGGTTTGCCGCTGTATTCGCAGTTGCCGCTTGCGGTCCCGCCGGTCGTCCTGCTCGCGGCGCGCGGCCACGCCAACTGCCAAGAATTCGGCGTCCTCGGCGCTCAGGGCGCCGGCGGCCTGTTCCTTTTCCCCCGCCGCCAAGAGGTCTCCGTCCGCGAGCAGGCGGGCCGGGCGGGCGGCGGCGTCCCACGCGTCCGCCTGCCGCTGGAACGCGGTCAATTGCGTCGCCCGCCACGCCGCGTTGCTCTTGCGGACGGGCCGCACCAGCCGGTCGTGGGCCAACTCGTAGTACACGCTGCCCAGGCGCGGCTCGGCCCGGATCAGGTAGCGGCCGGCCAAGGCCAGGAGGGTCGGCGGGGTGAGGCCGTACTCCTTCTCCGTCCCGAGCAGCACCGGCAGCCGCAGGTCGCTCGCCGAGATCAGCGCCCGGTCGAACCACTCGCGCAGTTTCCGCTCCGTCACCCCCGCGGCGGCGGGCAGGGCGGCCACCTCCCGGATCGTATCGACGTAATACGCGGCCAGCGCCGCGTCCACGAACGGCCCGACCGGGGCCGCGCCCTCGCCGGCCGGCCCGGCCGCCGGCGCCATGGCCGCGGCCAAGCGCGTGACGTCGGCGAGGGTGATGTGGTCCCCCGCCGCCGGCTTCCGCTCGGCCCACAGTCGCTCGCACACGACTTGGAGGTACAGCGGCTCGACGTACTGGCCCTCCTTCGGCTCCGACTTCGAGGTCTGCGGGTCCTGGACGTTGATCTTCGCCAGCTCCTTCACCAGCGCCGCGGCCGCGTCGTCGTCGAAGAGGACGCCGAACGCCGCCTCCTTCGGCGGCAGTTGCGCCGCCTGCAGCGCGGCGGCGGCCCCCAGGAAGTCGAGCCGGAACGTCGCCGCCAGCCGCGTCGGCAAAAGCGGCAGATACGGGTCCAGCTTCGCGACGTGGTCCTCCCGCATGGCGATCACGGCCCACCGGTCCGCGTCCTTCAGCGCCGTGCCGAGTTGCCGGAGAAACGCCTGCTTGGCCGCCGCGTCGGTTGGGTCCAGCGTGAGCAGTTCCTCGAACTGGTCGAATACCAGGAACGGCTGGGCGTGCGGGGCCGGCTCGTCCGCCTCGTCCGGCGGGACCGACGGGGCCGGCGCGGGCCGCAACAGGTCCACGAGGTAGCGGTGCAGGAAGTCTGCTTTCAGTTCGGGGCCGGCCGCCCGGAGTTCCGCGGCCACGGCGGCGGGCGAGCGGCGAGCGGCCGCCGGCCGCGCCGCCTCCAAGGCGATCACGGCGCTCAACAAGTAGCGGTTGACCCCGGCGGCGGCGGCCACGTCCGCGAATTGGGCGAGCCGGATCGGCGGCGACGTGGCCGGCGGGAGCGGGGTGAAGCCCTCGTCCGCCATCCGCGCGACCAAGCCGTTGGCCGCCATCAACAGCGACGACTTCCCGGCCCCGGACGGGGAGTACAGCAGGATCAGCCGCTCCGACATGAGCCGGTTGGTCAGGGCCAGCAGTTCCCGGTCCCGGCCGTACAGGCGGCGGTCCGCGGGGACGGGCCGCGGCCCGACGAAGGCATTTCGGTCCGTCACGCCGGCCCCCCCGCCGGCGCGGCCGGCTGCAACTTTTTCCACTCGGCGTCCAAGTCTTCGAGGAAGTCCTCGACGCTGCCCCAGTACACGGCCACCCGGCTCCCGGCGCGGCGGCCGAGCAACTCCCGGAACAGTCGCTCGATGTACTCCCGGGCCTTCACCGCGTCCCCGTGCGTGCCGGTCTCCGGGTCCACCTGCACGCCGACGTGCGTGAACTTGTTCCCGCCGCTCGCCCCGTTCTGGTCGAGGAGCAGCCGGAACAGCGTGCGGAAGTCCCAGTCCGTCACCCGGAACCCGAGGAACAGCAGCGCCGAGTTGGCCAAGGCCCCGCGGAGAAGGTCATCACCCAAGTCGTCCGGGAGGCCCGCCGCGCCCGGCCCGTCGAATTGGTGAGTCACCTTTTTCCAGACCGCCCGGCGGGCGTTCGCCGTCAGGAATTGGAAGTACTGGTCCTCGGTCATGGTGATAGAGCGGTAGTCCGACAGGTCGCCCAACAGGTGGAACACGCGGGGCGTCCCGCCCTCCGGCCCGGCCGGCGGCTTCTGGGCGGCCGGGTCGTCGGCCCATTGGCAGTAGTGAACTTGCGGCAGCCGGCCGGCGGCCCGCAGCGCCCGCTCCATCAAGTCGTCCGGGTTGGTCGTGATGATCGTCGTCAACTGTGGCATCCGGGCCAAGTACTGGTGCGGCTCGAACGGCCGGCCGGCCCGGTAGGTCTCCCACGCCGCGCCGAGCCGGCGGCCCAAGTCGGCCCCGGGGTCGAGACCGTCCACCGCCCCGAACCCCAAGGCCGGGAAGCGCTCGGCGACGGCGCCGGCCATTTCGGTGATGACTTGTTCTTGCACCAAGGTGTCGACCGACCCGCCCATCGTGTCCAGGAATTGCGCCACCTGCGGCAAGTCCTCCCGCCCGCTCAGGGACGGCGGGTAGCCGTTCAGCCCGGCCAGCCGCCGGGCCACGTCCCGCGTCGTCCCGACGAACGGCTCCAGGACGCCGGACCCGAGGATGGGGACGCACTTCTTGCCGTGGATGTCCTGCGCCAACGCCCGCCAGCCGACCTTCGCCCCGTCGGCGCGGGCGGCGAGTCCCTTGGCGAACCAGATGCGGCCTTCGACCAATCGCGTGTACAAGACCGGCACCCAAAAGTCCGGCCGGTGCGCGGCCGCCACGCGCCCGGCCGTCACCGCCTCGTCCACTTGGCCGGTCTTGTTGAGGGCGGTGAAAAACGCCGGGAGGAATACGCGGGCGGTGGCCATGTCCAGTTCGCCCTGCATGGCCAAGACGGCCGGCACGCCGGCCGCCGCCAGCCGCGGGCCGACGGCCGCCAAGACGGCGCGGGCCGCGCCGGGACTGCCGGGCGCGGCCGCCGTGTCCCCGCCGCTCTGGCACGAGATGAGCGCCACGAGCCGCGGCAGGACGCGGAGGCCCTTGAACGCCTCGACGAAATCGTCCCCGGAGGAGAAGTCCGTGGTCCCGTCCTCCTTCTCCAACAGGAGTTGCGGCTCCCCGTCGATCATCGCCCCGTGGCAGACCAAGTACAGGATGTCCGGCTCTTCGCGGAGGGCCGCCAGAATCCGCCGTAGTGTGACGCGCGGCCCCCCGGCGGTCGGCACCAGCGGCGCCGGCGACAGCCGCAAGCCCGCCAAGCCGGCCTCGGCGACCGTCAACGCGCCGTCCGGCCCGGTCACGGCGATGGGCGAGAGGGGGTTGCCCGCCCCGTCGGCGAAGCGGCCGATGTCGGTCGGCGAGGCGACCGCGACCAGGGCCGACAGGCTCGACTTCGGCCGGAGCCGGACTTCGCGCATGTCCCGGCTCGCCAAGTGCCGCGAGAAGAAGACCCGGCCCGTGCCCGCCAGCAACGCGCCGCCGTCCGGGTCGGCCGGGTCCGGCACGCGCAACAATTCCCAGCGCAGCGGCAGCAACTCGCCCGCCCCTTGGTCGGTGGCGAGCCGGACGCGCAGGGCCGGGTGCCCGGCGGCGGCGCCGACCGCCCCGTCGTACGCCGCGCGGGCGGCCGGGTCGGCGAAGAGCAGCTTGCCGAGTTCCAGCCCGTATTGGTTCGGGTCCGCCCGCAGCAGGTCGTCGTCGAACTTGGCGGGGTCGATCCGGACCCGCCGGACTTCGGTGACGGCCACCGTCGCGCTGTCGGGGGCGCGGAACCGGAACACGGCCGAGTACACGGTCGGGCCGCGCTGGAGGAGCTGGATTTCGAGTTCGGGGTACACGGGCGAATCTCCTGGTCAGCCGGGGGCCAATTCGGCGGCGGCCGCCCGCACGCGGACGGCGGGGTCGCCGAAGATGACGTAGTTCCGCGCGTCGTTGTGGGCCAGCCAATTGGCGGCCACGTCCTTCTTGAAGGCCTCGTCCGGGATCACCCGGTTGCGGACCTCCTGGAGCCGCGACGTGAGGGCGGCGGCGAGCGCCGCGTACCGCCCGTTGAAGTACTCCATCGCCCGGCCGACCGGGGCGCCGTCGAGCAGTTCCTTCAGGAAGCCGGAGAACACGTCGGTCTGCTCTTGGGCGCCGGGCATGAGGAACGAGCACGCCCACGCCCGGTCCACGTGGCCGACGAAGGCGAGCGCCCCGCCGTCCGGGTGCCCGAGCAGCGCCTGCGGCAGCCGGGCGGCGAAGGCGTGCGGGGCGAGCGGCCGGTTGAGGAACACCCGCTGCTCCGCGTCCGGGAAGTCGTCCTCCGCCGGCGTCCCCGCCCCGTAGCAGGCGAAGTGGAACGACAGCAGCCCGTGCAACTTCGCCGCCGGCCCCACGTCCCCGGCGTGGAAGTACGCCGTCGCCGGCACCGGCGCGCCCCCGCGGACTGGCCCGATGTCCTGGCACACAAGCCCCCCTTGGTGGGCGAGTTGGCGGGGGTCGTCCTTATCGAACCCGATCCCGTGGCCGGCCGTGAACAGGACGGCCGGGGTCTCCTCCCCGCCGAGCAACTTGCCCAACTGGGCCTTGGTGGCCGCCCCGCGCAGGTGCGTGGCGAAGGCCCAGCCCGCCTTGGCGGCCGTGTTCCACTCGTCCACGTCGGCCGCGAGCGGGCCGACCAGTTTGCCGGCGCTGAACGCCGTCGCCGTGTCGTGGTTCGGGGCGAAGAACGCGACCGACCGCGGCCGGGCCGGCGCCGCCGTCTCGGCCGCCACCACGCTGCGGGCGTAGCGGCCGTAAGCGTCGTAATCGGGCCGGCCGTCCCCGGCCTCGAAGTGAAGGCGGCCGACCGCGTAGTTGACGTCCAAGTCGTACTGGAAGCGCCACGGGATTTGTTGCGGCGACCCGACCAGCAACAGGTAATACGGGACGCCGCGCTTCGGGTCGGCCGGCTGGGCGTGGTCCCGCTTGAGCCGCTTCAAGAAGCGGGCCGCGTCGTCCCCCGGCTGGTGGCCGCGGGTTTTTCCCGCGAATTCCTGGTAGAAGTCTGGGCGGGCCGCGGCCATCTGCGATTTGCGGTGGTCCAACAGCGGACGTAACGCCTCCCGCAGTTCTGGCGGGGCGTCGGCCGGGAAGACGGCCCCCCACCCGGTTTGGTCCAGCCGCTTCGGGTCGATGCCGAAGGCCACCCCGAGGGACTTGTTGACGAGGCGGCCGTCTCGCGTGCGGAGGGTTTCGTAATGCCCGGTGTCGATCACCGCGGCCACGTTCGGCCTGCCGGCGGCGGCCGCGTACACCGCGTCCAAGTCGGCGGGGGCCGGCAGGTAAGCGCCGGTCGTCCCGTTAATCCCGCTGAGGAGAAACGGCGACGAGTCGTCGGCGGCGGGCGGGGCGGCGGGCATGGCGGTCAGCCTGGGGGGTGGTGACGGCCTGTCACGGGATGGTGAGAATGTAACGGCGCGGAAAATGGAATGCAAGAAAAATCACAACTGTCCGGCTAAACTCGGGTCACATCTCTGAAGCCGCCTGAATTCCAAGGTCGCGCCGCGTGTCGTCGGCGCGCACGACTTCAACTTG
>JAYTTN010000236.1:0-7205 GCA_043745295.1 Fimbriiglobus sp.
GGGAGCGGCATCTTCCAACGAATCCCAGATGCCGCTCCCTTGCGGTCGCGGCTCGCCGTTCGTCGGGTCACTTCTGCAACCGGGCGTCGGCCAGGTCCAGGTGGCTGCCGCTGAACAGGGTCACGCGGTCCACGGCGATCTTCAGTTCTTTCACGTCCTTCACGTTCAGCGTCAGCTCCTTGGCGGCGTCCTTGCGGCTGTAGGTCTGGTTCAGCAGCACGCGGCCGTCGGCGGTGACGACCAGCTTGGCGGCGCTGTTGGCGTTCGCCTCGCGGCCTTCGTCGTCCAGGCCGATGACCGCCTTGAACTCGCGGTACTCGCCGTTCAGCTTGTACGTCAGCGTCGTCTCCGGGCTGACCCACAGCCCTTTCGGGTAGACCTTGCCGGCCAGCCGCAGCGGGGTGTTGCCGAACACCTTGTCTTTCAGGAACGGCACCACCACCTCGTCCGGCGGGGCGGGCGGGGACGCGACGACGGCGTCCAGGTCGCTCAGGTACGTCACGTTCCCCGACGCGAAGTCGAGTTTGGCGACGGACTCCAGGGCCTTGTACTTCACCGTCGCGCCGGCCACCGTCTTCACCGTCAGGCCGCCGCCCTCGACCGCGATCGCCTGGGCGAACAGCAGGTTGCCGAACACGTCCAGCACCTTGCACACCGTCGGCGGGACGACGGCCGGCGGCGGCTGACTGAACAGCAGCCCGCCGGCGGCGCGGGCGATCGGGTACGTCACCTTCTGGTCGTTCTTGTCCTGGAACACGATCCGGTCGCCGGCGTCGGTCCCTTCCAGGATGGTCCCGGTTTCGGGGTACAGGGTGCCGTCCGTCAGCAGGACGAACAGGTCGCGCTTGCTGCGGTTGCCGGCCAGCATCTTCTTCCACCGCTCCCGCGACGCCAGGTCGTGCGCGTCGCGGCACAGGTAGAAGACGCTCGTCAGCGGCAAATCCAACTCCGGGGGGGTGGCGGTGCCGGCGGCGAAGGGGGTGACGGCCACCGCCTTCTTCTTCAGTTTGAAGTCGGCGAGGCGGAGAATCGACCCGTCGGTCAGTTCGATCTCGTCGTATTTCGTGCCCGGCGGCAGGGCGATCACCTTCGCTCCCAAGTCCACGGCGGCCATGTCCTTCACGGAAATCTTGAGCGTGTCGGTGCCGTCCTTGACGGTGACGAACTCGGCGGTCACGCCGACCAGCGTCCCCTTGGAGGTCTTGCCGGACAGCAGGGTGATGTCGGCGGCGGACAGGGTGCCGACGGCGGCGGCGAGGAACAGCAGGCCGGACAGAATCGGGCGGGTCATCGGCGGGAACCCCTACGGGCCGGTGGCGGGCGGAGTGTATGGAGGATTGTCGGGCGCGGGCGGGGGGAAATCCATAGCGGAACCGGCGGAATCGCTGCGGGTCGTTACCGACCGGTTGCCGTGCCGTGGCGTGTCCGCCGTGAAGGTCCGCGTGCCGGGTCAGCGCGTCGTGAAGAGTCTGAGGGGTTCCCCGGTCGCGTCGCCGACGGCCCGCCGGCCGATACGACTACTCCGAACCGCAGCGCGTGCCGCCACCAGAAGGTGTCCGATGACCCGATTCGCCCTCGCCGGTCTCCTCCTCCTCGTCGGCCCCTCGGCCGCCGACGCCTGGAACGACCTGGGACACATGACCGTCGCCCGCCTCGCCTGGCAGGAGTTGACGGCGGACGAGCGGGGCCGCGTCGTCGGCTTCCTGAAGTCCCACCCGCACGCCGAGGAGTTCCTGAAGGCCAAGCGGCCGGCCGCCATTCCCGAGGACGAGTGGGTGTTCCTGCGGGCGGCGACGTGGGCCGACTGGGTGCGGTCGAACCACGCCAAGGACTACCACGTCGGGGAGCGGCACTACATCAACTACCCGATCAAGATGCCGGGCAGCGCGGTCGCCGCCCCGGAGCCGGACGAGCTTGCCGAGAACATCGTCAGCGGCATCGGCAAGCAGTTGAAAGCGGCCACCGCCGGCGGGGACCAGGGCGCGCGAGCGGTCGCCCTGACGTGGCTGTTCCACCTGGTCGGCGACATCCACCAGCCGCTGCACGCGGTCGCCCTGTTCGGCGACACCTTCCCGACCGGGGACCGCGGCGGGAACCTCTCGACCGTGCGGATCGCCGGCGGCGGGGTGGTGAAGCTGCACCAGTTCTGGGACGGCCTGCTCGGCTCGACCGTCGGCCGGGCGGAGATCCTCGCCGCCGCCCTCAAGGCGACGAAGCTGGCCGACGGCGACGCGGCGGTCGCCGAGGAGCTGACCGCTCACACGACTCCGGCGGCGTGGGCGAAGGAAGCGGCCGACGTGGCGAAGACGGTCGTCTACCGCGACGGCGAACTGAAGCCGGCCAACACCGCCGACCGCCCGGCGGACGCCGACATTCCCACCGCCCCCGACGACTACGCCCCCAAGGCCGGCGAGGCCGCCCGCCGCGGCGTCTACAAGGCCGGCAAGCGACTGGCCGAGGTGCTGCGGCAGGTCATCAAGGCGAACAAGAACGACTGACACCGAATGCGGTTGAACTGTAACCGTGGCCAGGGAGTGTTTTCCCCCTCTCCCGACT
This sequence comes from Fimbriiglobus sp., assembly GCA_043745295.1. Taxonomy (GTDB): domain Bacteria; phylum Planctomycetota; class Planctomycetia; order Gemmatales; family Gemmataceae; genus JALHQU01. Next base: position 2,557 of record JAYTTN010000236.1, read on the forward strand.
GGGAGAGGGGGGAAAACCACCCGCGAAACTCGAGGTTCGTGGCCCCGTCACCGCTTCCCCGACGGCAGGCGGTACAACCGGTCCCACTTGCTCGGCTCGCCGGGAAGGGTCACGCCGGGGACGGGCAGGTCGGCCTTGCGGGCCAGGTCCATCATCTTCCGCGGGTACTCCGGCCACTTGCCGGCCAGTTTCTCCAATGCGGCGCGGTCGTCGGCGGCGAGTTTCGGCAGCAGCGCGTCCTTCGCGAACCCCTTCACCTCGTCGGCGAACTCGTCCGGCTTGCACGGGCCGAGCGGCGGCAGGTTGCCGAACCCCTTCGGCCGGCGGGCGAGGTCGTGGACGAGCAAGGCGAATTCGGGCCACTTGCCGACCGGCATTTGCTTCCCCTTCGGGTCGAACCCCTTCGGCTGGAGGAACGACTTGTAATCCTTCGGCAAGTTGTCCGGGCCGGTGACGGGTTTGCCGTCCCGAGGCGGGGGAAGGGTCGGGTGCGCGTCGGCCAGCCGCAGCAGGCACGCCCCGTAGAACAGCCACGACCAGTTGCCGTCCTTCCCGGCCGCGTCGTGCAGGGTCTTCAGCTCGACGAACTGCTCGCGGGTGAGCCGGCAGTAGGGCTGCGGGTCGGGGAAGGCGGTGCGGTTCGGCGGCGCGGCGGTCAGGTCGGCCCCCAGCGCCACCCGGATGTAGGCGTCGATCCGCTCCACCCGCGTCGGGTCGTCGAACGGCCACGGCTTCTGCCCCTTCTCGGCCACCAGTTGCCACTGGCGGTGGGCCAGCTCCCACTCCTGCCGCCGGCGGAACTCCCGAACGCGGAACTCGTCGGCCAGCTTCTCCCCGTCCTCGGTGCTCTTCACCTTCTTGAGCAAGTCCTTCTGCCAGGGGGCGAGTGTCGCCCGCCACTGCGCCTCCCGGACGTGCCCGATCTCCGCCAGCCGGTCGGCCGGGGTGGGGGCGGCCAGCACCTTCTTCCGGTCGCCGTCGGGCAGCCGGTCGAGCCACGCGGCGTAGGCGTCGAGGGTGGGCAACAGGGTCGGGGCGACCTTCGGGTCCACGGCCGTCAGTTCCTGATGCAGCGCCCGCAACTGCTGCTGGCGGGCCGGCGGCAGGTCGCGGAACTGGCCGATCAACTTGGCCCGCGCCTCGGCGGACGGCCGTTCGGCGAGCGGTTGGGAAGGTGACGGGGCGTCCTCACTGAACAGGTCGGCCGCGTCCAGTTGCTTCAGGAACCCCACGTCGTCCACGCCGAGGTACAGCGGCAGCCGTTCGATCACTTCCAGGTCCGCCAGCGTCGGCTCGTCGATGGCCGGGGGCGGATTCAGGACCGGGCGGGCGACCGAATGCCCGACGTAACCCAAGACCAGAACGAGGACGGCCGCGACGCCCCACGCGAGCAGCTCCGGCCACGCCCGCCGGCGGGGCGGCAGCATCGGCACGAAGCCAGACCCGGCCGGGAGCGGTTGCGAGACGGACACGACCGGATGGAGCCGGGTGATGGTGCGGGACGTGAAGTCCGGCTTCGGTTCGGCCGTCGGCAGGTAGTCGAGCAGGTCGTAGGACTTCTTGTACGCCTCGGCGGCGGCGCGGGCGGCCGGGTCGCGGGACAGCCGGGCTTCCACTCGGACGGCCGCGTCGGCATCCAGTTCGCCGTCCAGGTAGGCGATCAGTTCCGTGTCGTCGGCCGGCGACTCGGCCGGATTCGGCAGGTCGGTGAGGGTGCGGTCGTCGTCGTCGGACATGGAGACACCTCGCGCCCGCGCCGGACGGACTCCGGCGGCGGGCAGCGTCAGTCTAGCGGACTTTCGCCGGCGGTGCCCGTCAGTCGAGGGTGACGACCTCGCCGCCGGCCGGGGTGACGCTGCCCCAGAACACCTCCTCGCCGACCCGCGGAGAAATGGTGCGGACGCTGCCGTCGAACATCCCGACGAGCATCCCGCCGGCGTGCGGCGTCTGCGGGATGAGCGGGTTGCAGTCCGCCAGCTTCGGCCGCGCCTGGAACGTCAGCCCCGGCGTACTCGCCCGGCTCACCGGCGGAAACCCGGAGGTGACGGGCACGACATCTTGAAATGGCGGGTTCCAGGGCGCGAGCGTTCCCCGATCCGCGAACGTCGCTTCCCGCCTTTCGGCGAAGATGGTCACAGGGAGGTAGTGAAAATACGTCTCGTTGCAGTTGATGTAATGCTCGGTCAGGAGCACCGTGTTGGTCAGGCCGTCCGAAATGCTGGAGTTGAGATTCGCACCCTGGGCGACCGCGAATTTGTTATAGGCGTAGCTGCACGGGTACTTGACTTTCTCTCTTGCCAACCCGAGTGTGGAGTCGGCCGGGCTGAAAAACGGTTTGAACTTGAGTTCGGAATCGGCATCTCCCATTTTCTGGAATTGATCCAGGATCGCCTGGCCACCATCCAGGTAAGGCAGAATGGTCCAGAATAAGCCCGCGTGGTCGCCACCGGGTATACTGCCGTCGTGATCCGCCGCATAGTGGTGCAGCGCGAGTCCGAGTTGCTTCATGTTGTTCTGGCTCTGCAACCGCGCGGCGGCTTCGCGGACCTTCTGCACGGCGGGCAGGAGGAGGCCGACCAAGATGCCGAGGATCCCGAGTACGACGAGCAGTTCGATCAAACTCAGCCCTCGGCGCTTCAGCGGGCCTTTCATGGGGTGCTCCTTGCCAAAAGCTGATTCGAGAAGGCGCGGGCGCGGAGTTCGGCGTCGGCGTGGCCGCTTCACTGCGGTGGTATCGGCTCTTGTGGATCTTCCGGGTCTTTCTTGATGACCACCGGCGCGGCCTTGATTTCAACGGCTTGCGGGTTGGTCATGATGAACTGGATGGCATTTGATGCCGCGTTCTGCCGGAATGCGCCCATCGCCCAGACTTGATACTTCCCGACCGCGAGCGGGATCGTCTTGGGAATCACACCGACCAGGGGGCCGCCTGGAAAGGCTCGGTTCTCCTTTCCCCAGTCGTTGCCTGCGACCCGAACGATGTCCGTTGCGACGCCAGTGGCCGGGGCACCGCCGGGTGCCGGGTTGGGGATGTACTGGACCGCCACGCTCATGCAGGTCCAACCCGCCGCTTCGCCGAAGGTTCCTTGAACGTCAATCGACCCGATGTTCTGACCGGCAGCCGCGTTGGTGACGGCGGGGAACCCGGCTTTCCAGGTGACCGTGTTCTGGCCCTGGACATTGGCCGTTCCAACGGCCAGCAGGCTGAGGATTGCAGCCAGAGCGCTGAGTCGCATGGTGTCATCTCGGTGGGTGTGCGTCAAGCCGACCGGATAAACAGTACACCCCCCCGTTTCGTGTCAATCCGAATCTCCGCCACACTCACTTCGGCGCGAACGTCATCGCCGCCGAGTTCATGCAGTACCGCAGGCCGGTCGGCTTCGGGCCGTCGTCGAAGACGTGGCCGAGGTGGGCGTCGCACCGGCTGCACGTCACTTCCGTCCGCGAGCCGAACAGGTCGCGGTCCGCGAACAGCGACACGGCGTTCTCGTCGAGCGGCTGCCAGAAGCTCGGCCAGCCGGTGCCGGAGTCGAACTTGGCGGGCGAGTCGAACAGCGGCTGGCCGCAGCAGACGCAGCGGTATTCGCCGGGGGCCTTGGCGTCCCACGTCGCGCCGGTGAAGGCCCGCTCGGTGCCGCCACGCCGCGCGACGCGATGCGCCGTGTCGGACAGTTCCGCCTGCCACTCGGCGTCGGTCTTCTCGACCCGCCCCCCGGCCGGCACGCCGATCCGCACCGGCACCCGCTCGCGGCTCATGGGAGTACCCGACCTCATCCAGTGGTGAAGGGCGTAACCCGCCCCGGAGACGACGGCGACGACCAGCACGATCAGCCACGCGCGGGCCATGACGGACCCTCCGGAACGAGGACGGTGTATGAATAGACGCCGTTCGGCCGTCACTTCCCCTTCGGCGGGTCTTCCTTCCGCAACTCGTCGATGTAGGCGGTCAGCTTCTTCACCCCGCTGTCGCCCAACTCGCCCTCCCACCTGTGGCGGACGTTGCCGGCCTTGTCGATGACGTACACGCACGGCCAGTAGCGGTTGCCCCACGCCTTCCAGGTGGCCAGGTCGTTGTCCACCGCGACGGCGAACGTCAGCTTGTGCTTCGCCATCCTCTCCTCGATGCGGTCCACGTCCTTCTCGGCGTCGAACTCCGGCGTGTGGACGCCGACCATCAGGAAATCCTTCGCGTCCTTGTACTTGTCCTGCCAGGTCCGGTAGTGCGGGTAGTTGTTCGCGCAGTTGACGCATCCGTTCGTCCAGAAGTGGAGGACGACCACCTTGCCCTTTTGATCGACCAGCTTCAGCGGCTTGGCGTTCACCCACGCCGTGACGCCGTCGAACTCCGGGGCCGGGACGGCTTTCTCCTTCGGCTCCTCCCCGCGACCGAGGCTGACACCCAGGGCCAGACCGAGGCCGAGCGCGGCGACGACGATCACGTGCTTGACGTTCATGGACGGACTCCGTGAGGGGAAGTGGTACAGGACCAGAGATTCTCGAATGCTTCAAGACCCCACCCCCGGCCCCGTCCCGGAGAGGGGGCCGGGGGGTGGGGTTCCTCAGGTTCGTCGGCCGCCGAGAGCGAACGCGACACCGCCGGCGATCTGATCCGAGCCGGAAGCGCGAGCGACGGATACCAAGACCGTCGC
>JAYTTN010000237.1:0-7201 GCA_043745295.1 Fimbriiglobus sp.
GCGCGCAGGAGAAGGAGATCGACGCGCTGACGGCCCAGGAGAAGAAGCTGATGGCCGACGAGTTCAAGGCGAAGAAGGCCTACGAGGACTTCCTGTACAACATCGACGGGTGAGTTGCCAACGAGCCGCGACCGCCACGGAGCGTCTTCTTCGTATGTTTGAAGAAGACGCTCCCTAGCGGTCGCGGCTCATTCCAGACGAACGGCCGCTCACGGCGGGCTGAACAGCACGACTTGCAGGTACGACACGGCAGCCGGGTCACCGACCACCGGCGACGGGGCGAACCCCAGCCCGAGCGCCGTCGCCTTCCGCGACGAGAACCAACTGGTGCGGTGCGCCCGGCTCGCCTTGATGTACTCCAGCGCCACCTCGGCCTGCTTCTTGGTCAGTTCGGCGGCGGACGCGCCGGTCTGCGTCGCGTCGGTCGGTACGCACCGGGCGACCACCACCACCTCGCTCTTGGTGCTCGACTCCTTGATCCATCCGGCCGCGACGGTCAGGTGCGACTGCCCGTCCGCCGTCAGAATGGCCGTCCCCGGCTCGAACAGGCCCTTCATGTTGTAGTCCAGCGCCTCCCGCTTCAGGTCCGGGCGGACGAGCAGCGCGGCGGCGTCCGTCACGTACCCGCGGATGAGCGGCATCTTCTGCACGGCGTCGGTCCCCTGACGGACGCTCCGCAGGGTGTCGCGGCCGTCCTGCACGAACCGGTCCACGTCGGCCACCTTCGCCTCCACCCCGCCGATGGCCACGTCCGCCCGCTTCACCATCAGCCGCGAGTCGTGGGCGAGGCCGGTGATTTCCGTGTACAGCTTGTCGTCGGTGAGCAACTTGCCGAGCGTGCCAGACCCGCCGCGGGCGTCGCGGACCAGGCCCTTCACCTCGTCCGCCACCTCGTTCAGCTTGCCGGCCGCCTGCGCCAGCGACGGCGCTTCCTTCGGAGTGAGTTTGCCACCGGTCAACGGGCCGGCGGCGGCCGTGCCGGGGTGGACGGCGATCACCTGCGAGCCGACGATGCCGGTGGAGTGGGCCATCGCCGAGGCGTCGGCGAACAGCCGGCCGGCGAACTTGGCGTCCACCTTCATCCGCACCGTGACGGCCGCGTCCGGCCCGTCGTGGTCGGGGTACTCCACCGCCACCACCTGCCCGGCGTCCACGCCGCGGATGCGGACGACCGTGCCGGGGGTGATGTCGTGCGCCTCCGGGAAGCCGACCGTCAGTTCGGTCGTGTCGGTCCACAGCCCCTGTTTGTCGGCCACGCGGAACAGCCCGTACCCGCCGGCCATCAGGCCGAGGACGACGACGAGGCCGAGAACCAGCGCCTGCGCGCGCGACAGGGATTGCGACACGGATCGACCCTCCGAACGAAGGGAAAGGAAGCTGAGGGATTATACCCCACAAACCGCCAATCGTTTCGACACCTACCATTCCAGTATTCGCGGTTCGCCCTCCGGGATTTTTCGCCCATGATTCCGTGTATCAGCCAGGCCACCACTTTGCCGACGCCGTTCGCCGAGGACATCGCCGGCACCGCCGACGGCGGCTGTCGGGTCGTCGAGGCGTGGCTGACCAAGCTGGAAAAGCACCTGGAAACCGCGTCCGTCGCGGACACGCAGGCGCTGCTGGCGGACAAGGGCGTCACCGTCGCGGCGGCGGCGTATCAGGGCGGGTTGCTACTCTCCCAGGGCGAAGCGCGGAAGGCGTCGTTCGACCACTTCAAACGCCGGCTCGACCTGTGCCAGGCGTTCGGCATCCGCACGCTGCTGCTGGTCGCCGACTTCGCCGTCCGACCGGACGAACAGGCGCTCGGCCGCGCGGTCGTGTCGCTGACGGAAGCGGCGCGGTGGGCGGCCGGCTTCGGCGTGGACCTGGCACTGGAGTTCCGCGGCACCGACACCTTCTGCACCTGCCTGGAAACCGCCCTGCTGCTGACGGCGAACACCGGCGAGCCGAACGTCGGCGTCTGCCTGGACGTGTTCCACTACTACAAGGGGCCGAGCAAGCCGGACGACCTCGATGCGCTGACGGCCGACAACCTGAAGCACGTGCAACTGTGCGACGTGGCCGGCGTGCCGCGCGAACTGATGACCGACGCCGACCGCGTCTTCCCCGGCGAAGGGGACTTCCGGCTGGACCCGATCCTGGCGACGCTACGGCGGATCGGCTACGCCGGCGCGGTGTCGCTGGAGCTGATGAACCCGATGCTGTGGCGGTCGAAGCCGTCGCAGGTCGCGGAGCTCGGCCTGACGGCCCTGACGAAACTGCTCAAGACCCACACTGCGAGCGGGGAGTCGTGATCCATTCTGGCATGGGACTGGGGTCGAGTCGAGCGGGTGAACTCACGCCGCGTGGGGTGTCATTCGGGGTCGTTCAGAGGTAACCCTTTACGCCCCTTGTGGGACTGGTGACGGCTTCTGACCGACAACGGCGCGGACGAGGAAGTCGAGAACGCCGCGGCCTTGCTGGCGGCACGACGCCACCACCGTCCACATCCGCTCGACGAACCAGTACGGTCACGACCAGCTTGCCCCGCCGCCGCGGGAACTCGGCCGCCGCGCCGCCGTGCGGGCAGGGCCGGCCGGACCCGTCGTGCCCCCTTTTTTCCGCTCGGCCAGGGCGGTCTCGAAGGCCCCGGCTCCGACCCGCAGGACGATGTCCCGGACGGCGAACGCGGTGGCCTCCCATTCCCGACGCCGAAAAGCCATCGACTTCCGCGACGCTCACCCCAACTCATTCGGATCGTCGTTTTTTTCTTGCAAGGTGCCGGCCCAGAGTCGAAACTTCTCCAACCGCTGTCGGTTTAATGACTCGGGACCGCTCCGGACGTGGTTCCCCCGCCGACCCCACCTTCCCGCGGCTTTACCATGAAGCACATCGCCTTCCTTGCCGCGTTCGGCTGTGCGATGGTTGCGAACGCCAGCGCCGCCCCGGTCGCCCTGCCCGGCGGGGGCAAGCTGGCCGCCGTGGACTTCGAGCGGCACGTCATGGGGCTGCTGTCGAAGGTCGGCTGCAACCTGGGCAGTTGCCACGGCAGCTTCCAGGGCAAGAACGGCTTCCGCCTGTCGCTGTTCGGGTTCGAGCCGGACTTCGACTTCGCCGCCATCACCCACGACACCCTCGGCCGTCGGGTGAACGCCCAGACGCCGGATGACAGCCTGCTACTGCTGAAAGGCGCGGGCCGGATGCCGCACGACGGCGGGATGCGGTTCGGCAAGGACTCGTGGGTGTACAACACGTTCCGCGAGTGGATCGCCCAAGGCGCGAAACACACCCCCGGCAGCGGCAAGATCGAATCCTTGACCGTCACCCCCGGCGACTTCGCCGTGCTGCCCGGCGACAAATCCTTCCAACTGAAAGTGTCCGCCAAGTTCGCCGACGGGTCGGTCGAGGACATCACCCCGTTCTGCGACTTCAAGATCACCGACGACGCCATCGCCGCCGTCTCGCCGACCGGCCTGCTGACGCCCCGCCAGCCGGGCGACGCCGGCCTGAGCGTGCTGTATCGCGGTACTGTGCGGGCGCTGCGGGTGCTGGTGCCGGCCCCGGCCGCCGCCGGTTTCAAGTACCCGGCCATCGCCGCGACGAACCCCATCGACGGCGAGGTGTTCGCCAAGTTGAAGAAGTTGAACATGGTGCCGTCGGACCTGAGCGGCGACCTCGAATTCCTCCGCCGCTTGACCATCGACACCGTCGGCGTGCTGCCGACGCCGGACCAGGCGCGGGCCTTCCTCGCCGACACCGCCAAGGACAAGCGGGCCAAGAAGATCGACGAACTGCTCAAGCACCCGCTGCATGCCGCCCTGTGGGCGACGAAGCTGAGCGACGTGACCGGCAACAACACCGTCGCGCTGGAGCAGCCGCAGCAGACGGCCAACCGCCGCAGCCAGATGTGGCACGACTGGCTGCGGAAGCGGGTCGCCGACAACGTGCCCTACGATCGGATCGTGCGCGACATCCTCACCGCCACCAGCACCGACGGGCGGAAGGCGGACGAGTGGGTCGAGTCCGCCGCCAAACTCGACGCGCTCCTCGCCCCGCCGACCGCCGGCGGCAAGGCTCCCGCGCCGGTCTCCGCCCTCGGGTTCGATTCCGACTACGCGAACAAGAAGACGCTCGACCTGTTCTGGCGGCGGCAGGCGGCCGTGCCGGTGGAGGTGTGGGGCGAGAAGGTGGCCGCCGCGTTCCTCGGCGTCCGCCTGGAGTGCGCCCAGTGCCACAAGCACCCGACCGACCGCTGGACGCAGGACGACTACTGGAGCTTCGCCAACCTGTTCGCCCCCGTGGTGTTCGCCAACAACCAGTTCAGCAGCCCGGACTACAAAAAGGCGGCCGACGAGGAGAACAAGAAGCGGGCGGAAACCGCCGGCAACCCGGCCAACAAGAACCAGATCGTCCAGCTGCGGGAGATGTTCTTCGCCACCGCCGGCAGCACCGGCAAACCGCTCGCGCTCAAGCCGATCCCGATGACCAACCGGGTGGTGACGCCGAAGGCACTCGGCGGGCCGGAACTCAAGCACGCGGCCGGCACCGACACCCGCGCCAGGCTGTTCGAGTGGATGAAGGACGACAAGAACCCGTTCTTCGCCAGGAGCTTTGTCAACCGCGTCTGGGCGCACTACTTCGGCGTCGGCCTGGTGAACCCGGTGGACGACTTCAGCCAGGCCAATCCGCCGACCAACGCCCCGCTGCTGGACCTGCTGGCCAAGCAGTTCGTGGACGGCGGGTACGACCTGCGGGCGCTGGAGCGGGCCATCCTGACCACCCGCACCTACCAGTTGACTTCCAGAACGAACGACACCAACAAGTTCGATAAGGTGAACTTCGCCCGCAGCTACATCCGCCCGCTCATGGCCGAGCAGGTGGTGGACGTGCTGAACAGCGGCATCGGCACCGACGAGACGTTCGGCGCGGACGCCCCGGCCGGCAAAAAGATGACCGAAGTCGGCTCCAGCCGGCTGGCTAACCCGAACCTGAACTACGTCCTCCGCATCTTCGGCCGGCCGCCCCGCACCACCGCCTGCGACTGCGAGCGGGCCAGCGAAGCCGCCCTGCCGCAGACGCTGTACCGCATGACCGACCCGGCCATCGAGGCGAAGCTGGCGGATAAGACGAACCGCATTGCCAAGATTCTGGCCGCGAAGCTGACCGACGAGAAGGCCGTCGAGGAGCTGTTCCTCGGCACACTCACCCGCCTGCCCACCGAGAGTGAGAAGGCGTCCGCCCTGAAGCACTTGAGCGAGGCGAAGGACGCCAAGAGCAAACTGGAATCGCTCAAGGTGATGACGTGGGCGCTGATCAACACCCGCGAGTTCATCCTGAACCACTAACGGAGTTCCGCCATGCGGTCATTCGCGCTGTTCACCGCGCTGCTGGTCGGGTCGTGGTCGCTCGCGGCCGCGCCGGCTAAGCCGCCGGTCGCCGGGAAGAAGCCCGCCCTCGTCAAGCCGAAGCAAGGCGTCCTGATCAACAAGGCCAAGCCCGCCGGCGAGAACAACCAGAAAGACGACGGCCAGCAAAACCAGAAGGACGACGGCCAGCAGAATCAGAAGGACGACGGCCAGCAAGGGCAGAACGGCAACGGGAACAACAACGAATTGAAAGGGAAGAAGTAGGCCGCATGCAGCCCCGAAGGGGCAGCATCCAATAGCCCAGGGCGTAAGCCCTGGGTACGCAGAACGAAAAACATCGCACCGGTTTCCCAGGGCTTACGCCCTGGGCTATTGGCTGCCGCCCCTTCGGGGCTAAAACCGGAATCACCCACCCCCCAACCCGCCGGAGACCCGCCATGCTGTTCCGCACCGACTGCGAAGGCTTCCACCGCCGCGACTTCCTGACCATCGGGGCGGCCGGCACCCTCGGCCTGACCCTGCCCGGCCTCCTCGCCTCCGAGGCGAAAGCCAAAGAGAACGGCGCGGCCGCCGAGGCCAAGGCCAAGAGCGTTATCCTGGTGTGGCTGGCCGGCGGCCCGGCCACCATCGACATGTGGGACAACAAGCCGGACGCCCCGGAAGGCATCCGCGGCGAGTTCAAGTCCATCGACACCAAGGCCAAGGGCATCCAGTTCGCCGAGACGCTGACCAAGATGGCCGGCGTCGCCGACAAGGTGAGCGTGGTGCGGTCGCTGTACCACACCATCCCCAGCCACGGCCCGGCCACGGTGTTCATGACCACCGGCAACAAGCCGACCGCCGCCCTGCAATACCCGGCCATGGGCAGCGTCGCCGCCAAGATGCTGAAGACGCCGATGGGCATCCCGCCGTACGTCACCTTCCAGGATCTGCGGGGCGGGGCCGCCGGCGGCGCGGGCTACCTCGGCACCAGCTACAACCCGTTCGGCATCGAGGGCAACGGCGCGGCGAAGGCCGGCGCGAAGGGCGAGGCCGGCGCGGCCTTCCGCCTGCGGGGCATCACCCTGCCGAACGGCATCAGTCTGGAAGAACTGGACAAGCGGAACGAGCTGCTGAAGTCGTTCGACGACGGCTTCCGCACCCTGGACAAGAACAACGACCTCGTCGAGGGGCTGGACACCTTCCACAAGCAGGCGCTCGAAATCCTGCGGTCGGACAAGACCAAGAAGGCGTTCAACCTGAACGAGGAGAAGCCCGGCGTCCGCGACAGCTACGGCACCGGCCCCATCGCCACCGCCTGCCTGGCCGCCCGCCGGCTGGTGGAGGCCGGCGTCCGCTTCGTCACCGTCAGCCTGGGCGGCTGGGACACGCACGCCAAGACGTTCGACGCGCACAAGACCAAGCTCATCCCGAACCTGGACACCCCGCTGGCGGCGCTCATCGCCGACCTCGACCAGCGCGGGCTGCTGGACAGCACCATCGTCATGTGCGCCGGCGAGTTCGGCCGCACCCCGAAGATCAACAAGAACGCCGGCCGCGACCACTGGGCGCGGAGCATGGCGGCGGTCATCGCCGGCGGCGGGTTCAAGCGGGGCTACGTCCACGGCAGCACCGACGCCAGCGGCATGGCCCCGAACGTGGACGCCTGCACGCCGGACGACGTGTCGGCCACCATCTTCCAGCAACTCGGCGTGTCGCCCAGCACCGAGATGCAGACGCCGACCGGCCGCCCGGTGCAACTGTACCGCGAAGGCAAGGCCATCGAGAAGCTGATCGGGTGAGGTCGGAGCCGGAAGCGTGATCCGCAAACGCCTTCGCCGCGACTGTCGGAGCGGGCCACAGTGGCCCGCTCCGAC
>JAYTTN010000238.1:0-7197 GCA_043745295.1 Fimbriiglobus sp.
TCCCGTCGCTCACGCTTCCAGCTCAGATGAATGCCCGCGCCGCGATTTCCCCTCCCGCTTCCCCGCCAGTCGGTATCCTTCACCGAAACGCACACGTCCCGACCGAGGCGCGCCATGGCGGAGGAAGTGGAGGTCGATGTCGCCGGCACGGTGGCCACGCTGGTCGCCAACATGGAGACGGTCATCCTCGGCAAGCGGCCGCAACTGGCGCTGGCCGCCGCCGCGTACCTGTGCGAGGGGCACATCCTGCTGGAGGACGTGCCGGGCGTGGCCAAGACCATGTTCGCCCGCGCCCTGGCCCGCAGCGTCGGCTGCACCTTCAAGCGGCTACAATGCACGCCCGACCTGCTGCCCAGCGACGTGACCGGCGTCAGCATCTTCAACCAGAAGACGGCCGAGTTCGAGTTCCGCCCCGGCCCCATCTTCGCGCAGACGGTGCTGGCCGACGAGATCAACCGCGCGACGCCCCGCACCCAGGCCGCGCTTCTGGAGGCGATGGCCGAGCGGCGGGTGACGGTGGACGGCAAGACGTACAAGCTGGAGCCGCCGTTCATGGTGGTGGCCACCCAGAACCCGGTGGACCAGGAGGGCACCTTCCCGCTGCCGGAGGCGCAGCTCGACCGCTTCCTCGTCCGCCTCAGCTTGGGTTATCCGAGCTTCGAGGAGGAAGGGCAGATGTTGACGAACCTGCAATACGGCCACCCCATCGACGCCCTGAACGCGGTCATCCCGGCGAAAGACTGGCTGCTGTGTCAGGAGGCCGTCCGCAGCGTACATGTGGATGAGAAGATCAAGCGATATGTGTTGGAGATCGTCCACGGCAGTCGGGAGAACGAGGACGTGCTGCTGGGCGGCAGCCCGCGCGCCAGCCTGGCGCTGTTCCGCACGGCGCAGGCGCTGGCGGCCATCGCCGGGCGAGACTTCGTCATCCCCGACGACGTGAAGCGGATGGCGCAACCGGTACTGGCGCACCGGCTGATCCTGCGGCCCGAAAGCCGGCTGCGGAAGAAGACCCCCGCCAGCGTGGTGAACGAGCTGGTGGCCGACGTGAAGGTGCCGCTGACCGACCGCCAGGTGGCCACCGCCAACGACTACTTCAAGTGATGTCTTGCGAGCCGCGACCGCGAGGGAGTGGCATCGGTGGTTTCGTCTTTCCGGGCGAGCGGGGGCGTAAGCCCCCTGTTTCTACAAAAGCCAACAGGGGGCTTACGCCCCCCGCTCGCCAAGAAGGATGCCACTCCCTCGCGGTCGCGGCTCGCAAGAAAGGACATCTCCATGGGTTCCGGCTGGCGGTGGCTGTGGTTCGTCCTCGCCCTGATCGGCGCGTCGCTGGCGCTGCAGGCCGGGCTGGTCGCGTTCGCCGGGTACGTCCTGCTCGGCGTGCTGCTGCTCACCCGCTACCTGGCCAAAGCCTGGATCACGCACATCGAAGGCTCCCGCGAGTGCAAGGCGGAACCGCTACAAGTCGGCGACGGCGTGGACGTGACGGTGAAGCTGAAGAACACCGGCACCCTGCCCATCGGCTGGCTTCTGGTCGAGGACATGCTGCCGGAGTTCGCGCTGAAGCAGCGGCCGCCGCGCGTCAACATCAAAGGCCGCCGTATCACGGTCGTATACATCCCGCGCGGCAAGACGAAGGTCATCAAGTACACGATCACGTTCAACGTCCGGGGTTATTACCAGATCGGCCCGACGTTCGTGGAGACGGGCGACGTGTTCGGCCTGCACCGCCGGCACCGGGTGCTGAGCGAGCCGGCGTTCGTGCTGGTGCTGCCGAAGATTCTGCCGCTGTCCAAGTACGAGTTCGCATCGAAGCGGCCCATCGGCGAGGTGCGGCTGGCGAACCGCCTCTTCGAAGACCCGACCCGCACCGCCGGCGTGCGGCCGTATCAGGTGGGCGACCCGCTCCAGCGCGTCCACTGGCGGGCGACCGCGCGGACGGGCGAGCTGCACGTCCGCGTGTACGAGCCGACCTCGCTGGCCGGCGCGACGGTGCTGATCGACTTCCACGGTGCCGGATACTTCGCGCGCGGCGAACCGGCGCGGTCGGAGCTGGCCGTCACCGCCGCGTGTTCCATCGCCTACGCCGTGTCCTTGTTGAACCAGCAGATCGGGTTCGCCAGCAACGGCCGCGACGCGGCGGAGCGCGTCCGCGCGGAGGCCCTGGAAAAAGCGACGGACGCGGAGCAATCGGAGGAGGGGTTCGACACCCGCAACGAGGCGCGGGAGCGGTTCGAGGAGGTGGCGCAGTCCGACAGTCTGCGGCCGGTGCAGGTGACCACCCGCCGCGGCTACGACCAGTTCAACCAGATTCGGGAGTCGCTGGCCCGGCTGGAGATGACCGACGGCATGACGTTCGCGCGGCTGGTCGTCGAGGTGGCCCCGCGGCTGCCCAAGGATGCGACGGTCATCGCCCTGTTGCCGGCCGTGTCGGTGGACACGTCGGTCGCGCTCGGCCAACTCCGCCGCCAGGGGTTCGCCATCTCCGTGATCCTGGTGGCGCTGACCGACGACGACAAACCGGTCGCGCACGGCCGGCTGCTGGCCGAAGGCATCCGCGACGTGCGGTTCATCCAGAGCGAGGACGACCTGCTGTCGCTCGGCGAGCGGCACGCCGCCGGCCCTTCGACGTATAACGTGGCCGTCACGCTGGCGTGAAGCGCATCCCCACACGAGGTGGACTACTGGTCCACCTCGAACAACTGGTCGAAAACTTCTTCCCAGTTCGCGCGAGTTCGCGCCATGAGACGAAAGCAAGGGGCTTCACCGTTGAACGGCGATTCGGGAACCCACAGTGCGATCACGTTTGGTCGCTCAAAAAGTTGCAACTCGTCGAAGTGCGAGCGCACCGGAAAACACTTCGCCAATTGACGCGCGAACTTCTTCGTCATCTTCTGCTCGTTCTCTCCTTCTCCGTCCTCCAGTTCGTCCCGCGTCAGGAAGTAATGCAACGCCAGAGTCGTCGCGCGTGGTGCGACCTGGTGGGATTCATCGATGTCCTTCCGCGGACGTATCGAATCCCGCCATACCGGAGGGTCCGGCTCGTGCCGGTGTTCGTCACGGACAAAAAACGACTCCCGACCGTTGCCTGGACTCATAATGCCGATTCGCTCACCCTCATCCCGGAAGATGTGGCGGTTCCCCGAACCTTGGTCGAAATCTGTCAGGCCGAGTTGCAGATCACGAATGGACAAAATCCACTCGCGCAGCGACGGGGACAGGTTGGCATTCACCTTCGGATCGTTCATCGCCTCGTTCACGGTTCGGCGATCCCCTTCCTCCAGGGACTGGTCGTTCCTGGGCGGGAAGGGCTTGAGCGGCCCGCCGACATCGTCCATTGGGATCTGATACCAGCGTTCCACGAACTCGCGGAGGAGCCGCCAGCGCTCCTTCCAGCCGACCGGGACATCGGCGAATACTGGCTGGTAGTCGGTGCCGCCGTACCCCATCTGCTTGAGCCACGGTTTCTCGACCGACTTCAGCAACTCGCGACGGCGCGGCTTCAGTTGCCAGTACATGTCCGAGTAGATCGCCGCAATCCGCACCTCCTCCTCGATGCGGATCAACTCGCCCCGCGGGTCGCTGCGCTCGTCCAGCCAGTCGGCGTAGATGAGCCGTATCGCGCGGGCTTCCGGTTTGGCACGGATTGCTTTCAGGAGCGCTCGTTCTTCGGGCGTTTGGTCGGCTTTCATCGAATCGCCTGTCCTCTCGTTCTGGCTGTGCGATCTTCCGTGACCGAACCGGGATACCGCCGTAGTATCGCCGCCGAGTTCGGGGGACCGCAAGCGGAAACGGCTGTCCGGGCAGGGAACTCATCACGCTGGCGTGAGGGTCACTCCGGCTCGACGCAGACGCGGAAGCCCAAACTGTGGTGGAAGCTCGCCGGCGCGAGCCCGCGGCGGGTGGCGGGGCGGGTGTCGTCCCGGCAGGAGACGTACCCGGCCCCGCGAGTCGAGCGCTCCTTCCGGGGGCCGCCCGCGTTCGGCTTCGGATCGGCGACGCCGTCCGTCCGCCCGGCGTACAGTTTCGGGTCGTACCAGTCGGCACACCAGCCGGACACGTTGCCCGTCGTGTCGTGTAGGCCGAACCCGTTCGGCTCGTACTTGCCGACCGGCGACGTGAACCCCTCGCCGTCGTCGTACTCGACCCCGAAGCTGCACCTCCATTTCGCCTTCGCACTGGCGTCCGCGACGTTCGCGTACCCTTCCAGGGTGGCCGCCTCGTCGCCGGTGTGGAAGGGCGTCGTCGTCCCGCCCCGGCTCGCGTACTCGAACTCGGCCTCCGTCGGCAGCCGCACCTTCGCCTTGCTCGCCTTGGCCGCCCACGCGGCGAACGCCTCGGCGTCGTGCCAACTCACGTTCGCCACCGGGTGTCGGTCGGTCTGATCCCAGCCGGTCTCCCGCCAACTGTACTTGACTTCTCGGACGAACTCGCTCGTCCCGTCGAAGCCCCACCCGCCCTCGTGGTCCTTCTCGGCGTCGGTCTTGTGCCCGGTCGCCTTCACGAACGCGGCGAACTGCCCCTTCGTCACGGGGTGCTTCCCCACCCACAACGGCTTGGTGAACGCGACCTCGTGCCGGGGTGTTTCCTCGACCGTCGCCATCCGATCCGCTTCCCGATCCGACCCCATCTCGAACGCCCCCTTCGGCACTTTTACGAACTCGACCTTCTCCCCGCCGAAGGTCAGCGTTCGCACCGTCCGCGACCGCTTCTCCCCCTTCCACGCGAACTCCTCGACGACGTCGGAGAACTCCTTCGGCACCGGCGCGGCGCGGAGGACCGCCAGAGGGATCGCGGCGAGGAGCAGGAGCGGGAGAGCGCGCATGACGGAAGTCTCCGACGGGAGTGGGCTGCTCGCATCCTACCCGACCATCCAACGAGCCGCGACCGCGAGGGCGCGTCTTCTTCACGGGAAAGAAGACACTCCCTCGCGGTCGCGGCTCGGCGAAGACCGTCGCTCACGCTTCCGGCTCGGAAATCACTGGTTGAACAGGAACGCCTTGCTGTTCACCAGCGCCCACAGGATGTTCTCGTAGGCCTGCTTCGGGTTCTTCGCGTTCTTGGCAATGTTCTCCTTCGCCAGCGCCAGTTGCTCGGCCGTCGGCTTCTTCGCCTGCGCCAGCAGGAACAGCTCGGTGATCTTCTCGTCGTCCGACCGGGTGTCCTTGACGAGCTTCTCGGCGCGACCGCCGGCGCGGGCCAGCTTGCCCTGCACCTCGTCGCTGTTCAGCAGGTGCAGGATCATGGCCAAACTGGCCTCGTTCACCCGCTCGCACTCGCAGGCGCTGATCCGCTGCGGGCGGCCGAACACGTCCAGGAAGTACGACGCGAACGACTCGTCCGGCAGGTGCATGGCCCGCTTCGGCGCGTGCGCGTCCTTCGGCAGGCCGGGGAAGTCGGACGGGCTTTCGGTGACGGCGCACACGGCGTCGAACACCACCTCGGCCTGCAGCCGCTTCGGGTAGTACCGGGCGTAGCTCTGCTTGTCCGTCTTGTTGAACTCGTTCGGCGTGCTGCTGAGCTGGTACGTCCGGCTCTTGCAGATGGTGCGGACCAGTTCCTTCAAGCTGAACTTGTTGTCGGTCAGGTTCTTGGTGAGCGCGTCGAGCAGTTCCGGGTTGCTCGGCGGGTTCGTGACGCGCATGTCGTCGAGCGGATCGACGATCCCTCGGCCGAAGAAGTGCGCCCAGTAGCGGTTCGCCACGGCCTTGGCGAAGAACGGGTTCTTCGGATCGGTCATCCAGTCGGCGAACAGTAGCCGGGGGTCGTCCTCGGGGCCGGCCGTCACCGCCGCGCCGTCCAGCGGCTTCATGTCGGCGGTCTTGCTCGTCCGCTTGTTCGTCACGTTGCCGGTGCCCTTGTTGAAGATGGACACCTTCTGGTTCTGGTTGTTGTTCGGCAGGCGGCCCGGCGTGACCAGGTTCTTCTTGCCCACCCGTCCGAAGTACGCGGCCACGCCCCAGTAGTCGTCTTGCGTCCACTTCTCGTAGGGGTGGTGGTGGCAGTTCGCGCACGCCAGCCGCTGGCCGAGGAACACCTGGCTCACGTCGTCCACGAACTGTTCGGGGGTGGTGATTTCCTTGTACCAGACCGTCGGCGGCGACTTCAGTTCGTCGCCGATGGCGGTGACGATGTCGCGGGCGAACTCGTCGTAGGGCTTGTCGGCAGCCACTGCTTCCCGAATCCAGTTGTGGAAGGCGAACGTGCCCTGCGCGCGTTCCGGCTGGTTCCGCCGCTTCACCCGCAGGATGTCGGCCCACTTGTTGGCGAAGTAGTAGGCGTATTCCGGCGTCTCCAGCAGGCGGTCCACCAGCTTCTCCCGCTTGTCCGACGCCTTGTCCGCGACGAATTTCGTCACCGCGTCCACGGTCGGCAGGGTGCCGGTGATGTCCAGGCTGGCGCGGCGAAGGAACTGTTCGTCGGTACAAGTCTCGCTGGGAGCGATGCCGAGTTCCCGCCACTTGGCGGCGGTGTGCGTGTCCACCACGGTCTTGGCGGCGAAGTCGAACTTGGCGGCGTCGCCGGGGCGGGGCACCACGGCGCGGAAGGTCGCCACCGACCCGTTGAACCGGACCATGACGGCCGCCTGCCCGGTGATGCTCAGCGTGCGGACGAGGCCGGTTTCGTTCACCGTGCCCACGTCGGTCTCGTTCGATTCATACTGCGCCCGGCGGGTCACGTCCTCGATGGTGCCGTCGCTGTAATGGGCGTGGACGGCGAGCTGCTGACGGCCCTGGCGGTCCACCACACGCGACTCGGGGAACACCGACACCTTCGTCACCTTCGGGTCGGTCGGCTCGCCGTAGGGCATGCCGGACGCGATCCACCGGCGGAGCAGCTTGTACTCCTCGGACGCCACGTCCATCTTCTTGCCGCCGCCGTGCGGGACGACGCCGGCCCCCTTCAGCAGGAACAGCGACTGGTCCGGCGCGGCGGGCATCAGCCGGCGGCCGCGGCCTTCCTTCAGCAACGTCAGGTAGTCGAGTTCCGAGTCGAAGCCGAGCAGCGACAGGCGGAAGCCGTTCTGCCCCTGGATTTTCCCGTGGCAGCCGCCGCTGTTGCAGCCGAGCTTGGTCAGGATCGGCCCGACGTGGTTCGGGAAGTTGATCGGCAGCGGGGCCTCGGTGCCGGTCACGGTGACACGGACCGTGGCGGTCTGGCCGTTCACGGTGGCGGTGATGTCGGTGCTGCCGTTGG
>JAYTTN010000239.1:0-7195 GCA_043745295.1 Fimbriiglobus sp.
GGCGGCGGTGACGGCGGCCTGGTACGGGGTGCCGCCGGACGGCTTCGTCTTGGTCGTGCCGATGGCGAACGCCACGCCGGGGTTGTCGGACGAGCCGGACAGGGCGAACAGCCGCTTGAAGTCGGGCGGGGCGGCCCCGCCGGTGCCGGCCAGGGCGGCGGACAACTTGTTCTCGTCCAGCACCAGCTTGCCGCCGTCGTCGAACGACAGGCCGGCCGACGACAGCCGGTTGGCGTTCGCGCTCAGGCCGGGCAGGGAGGTGCTGATGGCGTCCGACAGTTGGTTGGCCAACTCGGCCACGTCGCCGTTGCCCAGGAGCGTGCCGGCCGCACCCGTGGTCGCGTCGAACTTGGTCTGGTCGGCGATGAAGCCCTTGACCGCGTTGAAGGCGTCGGCGAACTCGCGGACGGACTTGACGGCGGCGGTCGTGTCGTTGGCGACGGTCAGGTTGACCGTCTTCGCCGGGTCGGCGCTCTGGAGGGTGAGGGTGACGCCGGGGACGAGGTTGTTCACCACGTTCGACCCGCTGTGGACGATCAACCCGGCGGCCCCGCCGCCGCCCAGCGCCACTACGGCGTCAGTCGCCGCCTGGACGGTGCGGGCGAGCGGGTCGATGGCCGCGCCGGTGCCGGCCGTCAGGTTGTTCGTGACGGTGATGGCGTTCGCCGCGCCGGTCTTGTTCGACGTGAGCAGCAGCCGGTAGGGGGTGGCCGAGCCGTCGTTGAGGACGGCCGCGCGAACGTCCCCGCCGGCCACGTTGATCGAGTCGGCCAGCCCTTGCAGGGTGTTGTTCCGGGAATCGACGGTCACGTTGACGGCGGTGCCGCCGCCCACCTGGATGGACAGGGTGCCCGTCTTCAGGACGGCGTTCGGGTCGGCGAACCCGTCGGACGCGGTCTGGGCCGCTTTGGCCAGGCTGTTCACCGTCACCTGGTAGGTGCCGGGGACGGCGGCGGTGCCGGCGGCGGCGGCCACGGCCGACGGGTCGGATACCGTTACCTGGCGGCCGTCGAACGCGCCGCCGGCCGACCGGGCCAGGGCGGCCGTCTTCGACTGGAGGTCGAACAGTTGCCCGCGGAGGGTGGCGAACGTGGCCTGCCGGATGGCGATGTCGGCCTGGCGGGACTTCAGTCCGTCGATCCGCTTCTGGCTGATGGACGTGAGGCCGCGGATGATGGACGACGTGTCGATGCCGGTGGCAAGGCCGGTGAAGTTCAACCCGTTCTGACTGACGCTGCCAACGGAGGACATAAGTCACCAGGGGGGTAGCGGGGACGTGGGGGGAAGGCCGGGGCGGGCAGTCGTCGGGACCGCCCGCCCCGGCCGGCGGGATTAGCCGCGGAGCAGTTGGGCGACGAGCTGGCTGGACTGGTTGGCGTTCGCCAGGACGGTGCTGCCGGCCGTGATCTGGGTCGAGAGGCGGGTGTAGTTGGCGATCTCCGAGGCGAAGTCGGTGTCGCGGATGACCGACTCGGCGGCCGTCGTGTTCTGGAGGGTGGCGGACAGGTTGCGGGCGTTCGACTCCAGGGTGTTCGCCTGGAACGCGCCGAGCCGGCCCCGGATGTTCGACACCTGGCTGATGGCCGCGTCCACCACCTTGATGGCGTCCTGCGAGCCGGCGGTGGTGGTCACGTCGATCTTGCTCAGGTCGGTGGTGTTGGCGTTGCTCAGGCCGAACACGCCGACGGCCAGGCTCTTCGAGTCGGACTTGTCGATGGACACCTTGGCCGTCTCGTTGTGGTTCGCCCCGATCTGGAACACGAGCGAGTTGTCGGCCACGGTGACGGTCGAGCTGGACGCGGCGGCGGTCAGGCCGTTGGTCACGTTCAGGGCGAAGTTGATGCCGGTCGGCCCGCCGTAGCTGTACTGGTTGTACAGGCCGTTCGCCCCGGCGGTGGCGGTCAGGTTGACCGTCGTGCCGTTGTTCGCGACGGTGGCGACGGTGTCCACGCCGGCCGTGCCGGTGCCGGCCGACAGGCCGACCACGCCGGCCAACTCGCCGGCCGCCCCGCCCACGTTGGCGACGGCCACGGCGGCCGAGTTGGCCGCCCCGATGACGTTGCTCTGGATGGTGATGACGCCGGCCGCCACGCTCACCGCGAACTTGCCGGTGCCGCCGCCCTGCGAGCTGGCCGCGTCCAGCGACTTCTGGATCTTGGTGGCCGACGTGGTCACGTTGTCGCCCACGTCCAGCGACACGCTGACCGCCGACGTCAGGCCGCCGCCGCTGATGGACAGGCTGCCGGCCGCCGTCAGGGCGGCGTTGTTCGAGGCGGCCCCGACGATCTTCCCGCCGCTCCCCTGGGTGGTGATGGCGACGGCGTAGGTGCCGGCCGACACGCCGACGCCGGCGGTCAGCGCCTTCACCCCGGCCGCGTTGGCCGTGTTCAGGGTGGCGTTGATGCCGGCCGACCCGTCGAGCAGCGTCTTCGACCCGAACTTGGTGCGGGCGGCGATGCTGTCGATGGTGCTCAGCGCGTTGGCGATCTCGGCCTGGTTGGCGGCCAGCGCGTTCGAGTCGTTCACCCCGGCGTTGGCCGAGTCCAGGGCCAGCCCGCGGATCTTGGTGAGCAGGCTGTTCACCTCGTTCAGCGCGCCTTCGGCCGTCTGCACCACCGACACCGCCTTGTTGGTGTTGTCGATGGCCGTCGTCAGGCCGGCGATCTGCGCCCGCTGCTGCTCGCTGATGACCAGGGTGGCCGGGCCGTCGGCCCCGCGGTTCACCTTCAGGCCGGTGGACAGCCGCTCGAGCGACTTGGACAGCGCGGTGCTGGTGCGGTTCAAGCTCTGCTGGGCGTTCAGCGAGTTGATGTTGTTGACGATCGACAGGGCCATGGCGGTATATCCCGAGTGGGGGTGGTGGGGTGTCGGGCCGATGACAGTCGGCCGTCACAACCCGTTATCGAAGTGCCGCCGGCCGTTTTGCGGGAATTGTCCGGGAGGGGGGCTTGACAGGATGCGGGCACACGACGTGGTCCGAACCGATGTCTCCTGGCTGTGCTGAAGAACCCCCACCCCCCGGCCCCCTCCCCGTTCCGGAGAGGGGGTGTTCAACAGGACAACGGGGTTCCGTTTTCGCCCGGCAGTTTCCAGCACCACGGCGGTATCGCCGACATCGTGATCCGCTTGAACTCCCCCTCTCCGGAACGGGGAGGGGGCCGGGGGGTGGGGTCTTGAAAACGCGCGGCGACCCGGCGGGGCACGGGGCCACGCCGGGTCGCGGTGGAAGTGTGGGCGCGGGGCCGTCGCTCAGTCGCCGATATCCTGGGACGCGATCGCCGCCCGCGCGGTGTCGGCCGCCGCCTCCCGCGTGAGCAACTCGCCGGACGCGACCGCGTCCTTCGCCGCGTCCACCGCCTCGGCGCGAACGTCGGGCAGCTCCCGCACCGCCGCCAGCAAGCGGGCCAAGTCCGGCGTCGGGACGAACGTGCTGTCTTCGCCGCCGGCCGGCGGGTCGATCCGGACGCCGGGCTTCGACCCGCTGCCCGCGGCGGTCGTGCCTGGGGCCGTCGGGCTGACGCCGGTGAACCCGCTGGAAGGATTGATTTGCATGGCAGCCACCCCTGGTTTTCGTCGCCTAGGCGGATGTTCTTCTCTCGCCGCAACCCATTATCGTGAAGCTTCCGCCAACTTTGCCATTTTTTTCCCGGTCTGACAACATCCGCCGTCGCCATTCGATGCTATTTCCGACGGCGTGTCCGACACCGCCGCGCGTTTCTTCCTTGCCCCGACGGGTTCGCATGTCCGATTCCGCACCACCCCTTCGCCGCTCGCTCGTCCAGCGGCTGTTGCCCCCCGCCGTGGTGCTGGCCGGCCTCGGCGGCGGGATCGCGGCCGGAACCGCCGTCTGGACTCGCCCGCCGGCGGAAACGGTGGCCGTCGCCGAACCGCCCAAGAAACCCGCCCCGTCCCCCACCGAACCGACGCGGGGCGTGGTCGAGGAAGCCGTGCGCGGCCGGCAGTTCGACAAGGCCCTGGCCCTGCTCGCCGCCGACCGGCCGGCCGACGACAGGCGGGATGCGTCCGCTTACCTTCGCGCGCTGGCGCTGGAAGGGGCCGGGAAATACGCCGACTCTTTCGTCGCATACCGCCTGGCCGCGGACCCCGACCGCGACCCGGCCGACTGGGCCGCCGCCAGTCTGGGCGCGGCCCGCACCGCCCTCGCCGTAGGCGACGTGGCGGTCGCCCGCGACTGGCTCGCCCGCGTCGAACTCCGCTCCGGACATCCCGGCTGCCGCGCCACGCGGGTCGGGGACGAATGCCGGATGCTCCGCGCCCGCCTCGATGTCGCCAAACTCGGTACGCCGCCCGCCGCCGACCCGCTCGACGATACCGTCGCGGCCGCCGCCCCGTTCGACCTGAGCGGGCCGTACCTGGACTGGCTCACCGAAGGCTGGCGGCTGCCGCCGGACGAGTTCCCGGACGCCCCGCCGCTGCCTCCGCTCGCAACCGGGTTGCAGGTCTCGGAGGGAACGGACTCGCCGCTCGTGTCCGGCCAGTTGCCCGACGCGCGGGTGACGGACGTGATACGGGAGCTGGCCCGCGCCGCCGGCTGGAAACTCCGCCTGCCGACCGCGTTGAATCCGACGCTGTCGGGCGCGTCCGTCGCCGTCAGCCTCCGCGACATGCCGGCGACCGACGTGCTGGTCGCGCTGACCGAGTCGGCCGGCCTGCGGTGGCACCTCGCCGACGACACGCTGACGATCCTTCCCGCCGATCCGACCGCCGTCCCGGACCCGCTGCCGGCCGCCGTCGAATCGCTCGCCCGCGCCGCCGCCGCCGGCCAGTCCCACCCGCATTCTCGCGCCGCCGCCGTCCGGCTGGCCACCCTGTACGAACGGCTCGGCCGAACCGCCGACGCGACGGCCCGCTACGCCCGCATCCTGACGGACACGCCGCACGCCCCCGAAGCGGTCCACGCCGGCTACAACCTGGGGCTGATCCAGCTCCGGGGCGGGAACGCGGCCGCCGCGCGCGGCACCTTCCGCGAGGTGATCGACCGCGGCGGTAAGACCCGCTGGACCGACCTCGGCTGGTGGTGGACGGGCCGCACCTACCTGGACGAGTGCGACCCGGCGGCCGCCTTCAAACCGCTCCGCGCCGCCCTCGGCGGGAAGGACCGGGCGACCCGTTCGGCGGCCGCCCTGGGCGTCGTCCTGTGCCACATCTTGCAAGGCAACGCCGCCGCCGCGCACGAGGCCCTGGAGCGGAACGTCCTGGCCGCCGCCGACCCGCACGCCCGCCTCGGCCGGCTGTTCGGCGACCACCTGCGGCACGCCACCGCGCCGACCCGCGTGCGGGCCGAGTCGCTGCTCGCGGCCGTCGGGGCGGCGGACGGCGGGCGGCGGCTCGGCCCGGCCGGGACGTACCTCGTCGGCCGCGTCTACCGCGACCTCGGGCTGCACGGGCGGACGGTCGCCCTGTACGAGACGGCCGTCGCCGCCGGCGGGCCGTGGTCGCCGCGGATGACGCTGGCCGTCGGCGAAATCCTGGACGACGGGGAGCGGCCGGACGAGGCCCGCACGCGGCTGCTGGCGGTGGCGGCGGTGGACGCCGGCGCGCTCGGCCGGAGTGCGGAGATGCGGCTGGCCGACCTCGACCTCCGCGCCGGTCGCCCCGACGACGCCCTGACCCGCTGCCGCCGACTGATCGCCCGGCCGGACGCCGACGAGTCGGCCGTCCTGTACCTGATGGGCCGCGCCCACGAGGCGACCGGCGACCCGCTCCGCGCGGCCGACTGCTTCGCCGGCCGCAAACCCGCCGACTGACCCGCCGACCCGTTTCCGCCAGTTGCACTGCCGACATCCCACGACCAGGACCGCACCGATGACCGACCTGGCCCTGACCCGCGACCCGCGACTGACCGCCGAATTCGACCTGGCCGGGTCGATGGAGGTGGACTCGTCGGTCGCCCGCCTGCTCAGCTGGCTGCTCGACAGTTGCCTCGTCCTGACCGAGGAGTGGGAGGACGTGCCGGCGATCACCAAGGCGTTCGTCGGCGACGCCGCCTCGACCGACGACCTGCTCGACCGGCTGGCCGAACACGACCTGCTGACCGAGTACCAGTCGGACTTGGTCCGCGCCGGCCGCGGGGAGGAGGCGATGGTCGGCTCGTACCGCCTGCTGCGGCCGATCGGCCGCGGCGGCATGGGTGTGGTGTACCTGGCCGAACACGTCCACCTGCGGCGGCGGGTGGCCATCAAGATGACCAGCCACGTCATCGAGAAGCACCCGCGGCTGGCCCACCGGTTCTACGCCGAGGCCCGGTCGGTCGCCCGCCTCCAGCACCCGAACATCGTCTCCTGCCTGGACGCCGGCCGGCACCAGTCGAACCAGCCCGGCCGCGCCGCCACCGACTACTTCGTCATGGAGTACGTGCCGGGCAAGGACTTGGACGCGCTCATCCGCGACGGCGGCCCGCTGTCCGTCCACCGCGCCGCCGCCGTGTTCAAGCAGGTGGCCGACGCCCTGGCCGAGGCGCACAAGCACGGCCTCGTCCACCGCGACCTGAAGCCGTCGAACATCGTCGTCACCCCGGACTGGCAGGCCAAGCTGCTCGACTTCGGCCTGGCCCTGCACCCGCGGAACGCCATGACCGAACCGGGCACGCTGCTGGGCACGGTCGGGTACATGGCCCCGGAGCAGGCCCGCGACCCGCACGCGGTGGACGGCCGGGCCGACCTGTTCAGCCTCGGCGCGACGCTCTTCTGGGCGCTCACCGGCAAGGAGCCGTACCCGGAGACGGGCAACCCGATCAACGACCTGACCCGCCGCCTGTCGTGCGGCCCGCCCGACATCCGCACCGTCCGCCCGGAGCTGCCGGCCGACGTGGCCGAGCTGATCGACCAGCTGATGGCCGTCGATCCCGACCGGCGGTACCCGTCGGCCGCCGCCGTGTCCACCGCCCTCCAGCCGTTCACCCGGTTCGCCGCCGCCGCCGACGCGCGGGACGCCGACCAAGACGGGGTGCGGAAGACGAAGGCGCTGGTGGTGGACGTGGACGACATGTCGCGGGCGTTCATCGCGTCCCTGCTGGACGGCGAGTACACCGTCCGCGAGGCCCGCACCGGCCCGGAGGCGCTGGCCGAACTGGACCGCACGGTGTACGACCTGGTCGTCCTGGACGCCACGCCGACCGGCTGCTCGGCGCAGGAACTGATCGCCGCCGCCCGCCGCGCCTTCACCGAAACGCCGA
>JAYTTN010000240.1:0-1970 GCA_043745295.1 Fimbriiglobus sp.
CGCTCGCCAACAACAATTGCCGCACCCGGGGGACGGGGGGTGGGGTCTTCGCACAAAGTGGATCCCAAGACCAACGAAGAGCCCGTCCGGCCACGCCAAATGGGCAACACCCTCCAGGTGGTCGGACCCAGGCGACTCACGCCGCCGGCGCACCGAAATCCGCCGGCGTCGAACCCGTGGCGGAATGCCTGTCGCCCGGCGGCGTCTGGGAGGTTAGAATCGGCGTTGGAATCCGTCCTTCCGGCAGTCCGCCCCCCGGCCTCCACGCGAGACCCCAGCATGAGTACCCGGCCGCTCCTCGCCCTCGCGTTTGGCCTCGCCGCCGCGCCCGGCTTCGCCGCCGAACCGTCCGCCGCCGACAAGAAGATCGCCGCGCTGACGGCCGCCATCGACACGCACCTCGCGGCGGACTGGGCGGCCCGGAACATCAAACCGGCCGTCGAGGCGGACGACGCCGAGTTCTGCCGCCGGGTCTACCTGGACCTGATCGGCCGCATCCCGAAGGTGTCCGAGGTCCGTGCCTTCGAAGCCGACCCCGCGACGGACAAGCGGGCGAAGCTGGTCGAACTGCTGCTCACCAAGCCGAGCCACGCCACCCACTTCGCCAGCGTCGCGCGGTCCAAGTGGCTGCCCGAAACGCTCACCGACCAGCAGACCATGTACCTCGGCCAGCAGTTCGAGGACTGGCTGCGGAAGCGGTTCGCCCAGAACGCGAAGATGGACGAGATCGTCCGCACGGTGCTGACGGCCGAAGTGTTCCTCGGCCAGCGGGGGCAGTTCCAGCCGGTGCGCAACCGGGCCTACGACGCCGACCAGAACGCCATTCAAGCCTTCTACCAGGCCGCGCAGTCGAAGCCGGAGAACCTCGGCAGCACCGTCACGCGGGCCTTCCTGGGGGTGAAGCTGGAGTGCGCCCAGTGCCACGACCACCCGTTCGCCCCGTACACCCGCGAGCAGTTCTGGCAGTTCGCCGCCTTCTTCGGCGAGTTCACCCCGCTGCCGCCGAACCGCCCCAGCTTCGTCGGCCCGGTGAAGCCGCAGGCCGACAAAAACACCCTGGCCGTCGCCGGCACCAGCCGCAAAGTGACGGCCGCGTTCATGGACGGCACGTCGCCCAACTGGACCGAGGAGAAGTCGCCGCGCGAGGAACTGGCCGACTGGGTGACGGCCCCGGAGAACCCGTACTTCGCCCGCAACCTGGCCAACCGCCTGTGGGCGCAACTGTTCGGCGTCGGCATCCTCGATCCCATCGACGAACCCGGCGAGAACAACCCGCCCAGCCACCCGGAGCTGCTGGACGCGCTGGCCAAGGGGTACGCCGACTGCGGGTTCGACCAGCGGGCCATGATCCGCGCCATCGTCGCCAGCAAAGCCTACAATCGGACCAGCCGCATCAGCCACCCGTCGCAGGGCGACCCCCGCCGGTTCGCCCGCATGAACGTGAAGAGTCTGACCGGGCACCAGATCTACGACAGCTTCGCCACCGCCACCGGCGTCCGCGACAACCAGCCGCGGAACCAGGCCTTTTACGACCAGGGTAACGGCGCGGTCACCCGGTTCAGCATCAAGACGCTGTTCCCCGACCCGCCGAAGCCGACCGAGACGCAGACCAGCATCCTGCAAGCGCTGGCGATGATGAACGGCAAGCTGACCGCCGACCAGACTAGCCTGGACAAGTCGGAAATCCTCGCGGCCGTCCTCGACGCGCCGTTCCTGGACACCGAGAAGCGGCTGGAGACGCTGTTCTTCACCGCCCTGACGCGCAAGCCGACGCCGGAGGAGTTGGAGAAGCTGGCCAGCTACGTGGACCGCGGCGGGCCGTCCGGCGACAAGAAGAAGGCCCTGGCGGATGTCTTCTGGGTGCTGCTGAACAGCCCCGAGTTCCTGTTCAACCACTGAAGGCGAACGGCGCGACTTGAGTCCGCCGGTACTTCCCTTCGATCCGAGCCGGAAGCGTGAGCGACGGTTCC
>JAYTTN010000241.1:0-7176 GCA_043745295.1 Fimbriiglobus sp.
TTCTCCCCAAGCCCGCCCCACACGCTTCCGGCTCAGATCGAGCAACTGATGCCGCTCCCTGGCGGTCGCGGCTCGTAAGCCCGCGATCTCACCCGAAGATGTCGTGGATCGGCGTGCCGGTGCTGAGCGGCTTCGACAACCCCTGCGGCGTCACCTTCGACTCATACGGCACGCCGAGGGCGTGGAAGATGGTGGCGCTCAGGTCTTGCGGTTTGACCGGCTTGTCCTTCACATAAGACGCCGTCTTGTCCGACTCGCCGTACACGATGCCGCCCTTAATGCCGCCGCCGGCCAGGATGGACGAGTAGCAGTGCGGCCAGTGTTGGCGGCCGGGGTTCTCGCCGGGGATGATCTTCGGCGTGCGGCCGAACTCGCCGGTGACGACGACCAGCGTGTTCTCCAGCATCCCCCGGTCGGTCAGGTCCGTCAGCAGTGCCGACAGGGCGATGTCGAGCCGTGGCAGGCAGAAGCCCATGCCGTAGGAGCCGTCGCCGAAGGCGTTGCCCATGCCCATGTTGCTGCCGTGCATGTCCCAACTGGAACTGGGCGGGCCGCCGAGCTTGTCCGTGGGCGACTTGCCGACCCAGCCGTTGACGGTGACGAAGCCGACGCCGGACTCCACCAGCCGGCGGGCCAGCAGCAGGTTCTGGCCGAGCGGGTTGCGGCCGTAGCGGTCGCGGGTGCGGGGGTCTTCGCGGTCCACCTCGAACGCCTTGCGGGGGCCGTCGGAGTTCGACAGCTCGAAGCCGCGCCGCTGGATTTCCAGCCAGTCCTGGTTCTTGCCGGTGCTGTGCCCGACGCCCGTCAAGAGATGCTGCCGGCCGCTGCTGCGGTCCAGCGGGATCGTCGAGATCATCGTGTCCGGCGCGCGGAAGTCGGGCGTGGACGGGTTCGTCTTGGCGTCGCCGACGAACAGCGGCGCGTAGGGCGCGCCGAGCGACCCGCCGGTGGCCAAGTTGGGCGCGCAGAACACCGGGTCGCCGACGCACTTGATGAGCCACACATAGCTCGCCACGCTCTTCTCGCTCGGCCGCTGCTTCGCCAGGATCGAGCCGAGGTACGGCGCGTCGGCGGGGGCCACCGAGTCGCCGGCCAGCAGCTTGTGCATGGCGTCGAAGTGGTTGCTGGTGTTGCCGGGGTGCGTCATCGACCGGATCAGGCAGAACTTGTCCGTCATCTTGGACAGGTTCTCGTGCATCTCGTTGATCTTCATACCCGGCACTTTCGTGGACACTTGCTTGTACGGCCCGCGAATCTCGGCCGGGGCGTCCGGCTTCATGTCCCAGGTATCGACGTGGCTCGGCCCGCCGCACAGCAGGATGAAGATGCACGACTTGCCGTTCGCCCGGTTCTCGCCGGAGCCGCCGGACCTGACCCGCGCGGTCACGGTGCCGGGGACGGCCATCGTCAGGGCACCGACCCCGCCGAGTTGCAGGAGCCGCCGGCGCGTCAAAGTGCTGTTCATGGGAGCGGAACCGGGAAGGGGGGAGTCGGCGGGGAATGGCGGCCGCGCCATCCAGGACTTGACATTACCACCCGTCGCCCGGCGGTGCAAACGAAGACCGGTCACGGCCACGGATTCTGGCGAACCTGGGAAGTGAAACGATGCGGCGGCGTCAGCCGCCTGGACTGCTCACCCAGGCGGCGCACGCCGCCGGTTCACCCGGAAGGGCCGCGGCGGAGGAACACGGAAGCCGCTCACGGCTCGGTGTTGCTTTCTTGCGGCTTCAGATCGCCGCCGAACTGGCTGACCCCTTCGTGGTCGAAGATGATCGGGACGCCGCCGGGCGAGATGTAAATTGCCACCCCCACCCGGTGGACCAGCGCGCCGGCGTGATCCACCTCGAAGCGGTCGCCGTCGATCAGCACCACCGTGAATGGACGGAACGGCCGGCGGCCCTGGAAGGCGCTGAGCGTGTTCTCGAAGTTCTCGGCTTCCATCGGCGACTCCTCGCAGGCATCGACGATGTGATTATACCACCCCGCCGCCGGCCGCGTCACTCACGCGGCCTCGCTTTTGGCCTGCTCGAACAGCTTCCCCGCCGGGGCCGGCATGTCGGTCGGGCCGACGAACTGGCCGGGCATCCCCGTCCAGGCGTGCGAACGGACACTGGCCAGGATGCGCTCGGCCAGGGCTAGCGCGTCGCGGCCGTCCTCGCCGGTCACCCGCGGCGTCTGGTTGTGCCGCACGCACTCGACGAAGTGCCGCAGCTCGTTCGTGAGCTGGTCCCACTTGCGGTCGCCGTCCACGTTCCGCACTTCCAGGTAGCGGCCGAACACGTCGTCCTTGATGCGGCCCTTGGCGGCGGCGTCCATCCGCTCCGGCCGCAGCCCCTGCCGCCGGAGTTCGTCGCTCTGCTGGACGAGGTGCAGCTTGCGGGTGACGAAGTCGATGCCGGCGTACCCCTCCGGTGCCCAGATGCGGAGGCGGCGTTTCGGCCGCACGGCGATGCGGCTGGCGGTCAGGTGCGCCACGCACCCGGAGGCGAACACCAGACGGGCGTTCACCATGTCCTCGTGCCCGCCGAACACCGACGCGCCGACGGCGTGGACTTCCGTCACCGGCCCGCCGACCAGCGCGATCATCAGGTCGAGGTCGTGGATCATCAGGTCCAGCACGGCCCCGATGTCGGTGGACCGACCGGTGAACGGCCCGTGCCGCTCGGCCTCCACGAACTTCGGACGGATCGGCCGCTTGACCAGCTCCTCGAACGCCGGGTTGAACCGCTCGATGTGGCCGACCTGGAGCGGCACGCCGGCGGCGGCGGCCAGTCGGATCAATTCCTCGGCTTCGGCGACGGTCTTGCAGACGGGCTTCTCGACCAGCACGGGCACGCCGCGGCGCAGGAACGCGGACGCGACCGGGTGGTGGTGGCTGGTCGGCGCGGCGACGGACACGGCGTCCACGCGGCCGAGGAGCGACTCGTAGTCGGTGAAGGGCTGGGTGTGGCACTTCGCGGCCACCGCGCGGGCTTGCTCCGCGTTCGGATCGACGACGCCGACGAGATCGACGTCCGGGAACGTGGACAGGATGCGGGCGTGGTGCTGACCCAGGTGCCCGACCCCGACGACCGCCATCCGCAACCGAGTCATGCCGTCCTAGCCTCTGGTGTGGTCGGTCGGGTCGCCAGTCCGTGGCGACCGCCCGCAAGGGGGTGTGGGACGGGTGCGGTCCTGGGCGGGACGGCAGCCGGAGTTGTCACCCGCCGACGCCGAGCCGGGCGGGTCATACGAACACCTTCTTCCGCCCCGCCAGACTGGGCCGGCGGAGGATCGAAGGCAGCGCCGACGGGCCGCCGTCGGCGGCGGCCGCGCGGGCCGCCAGCGCCCGCGCAAGGGAGACGTTCAGCGCGTGACCGGATCGATAGGCGACCGCGTGGCCGACGAGATCGAACCCGCACAGCGACAGGTCGCCGATCAGGTCCAGCACCTTGTGGCGGGCCGGCTCGTTGGCGAACCGGAGCCGGTTGTCGATCAGCCCGTCCGCCCCGAAGACCAGGAGGTCGCGGGGGGTCAGGTGCCGGCCGACGCCCTTCGCCCGGAGCATCAGGGCTTCCCGTTCCAGCACGAACGTGCGGCAGGTGGCCACTTCCCGCACGAACGACTCCGGGCTAACCGTCATCGTATGCGTCTGTCGCGGGATTTGCGAGTCCGGCCCGTAATCGAGCAGGTAGGTGGTTTTCAGGCGGCTGCCGGTCTCCGCGTCCGGCGGGTGCAGGGAGACGGTCGCGCCGCCTTGCCCGACGCTGACGGGTTCGGTGACGGTCCAGATGCTCCGGCGAGCCGGTTGGAGGACGACGCCGGCGTCGAACACCGCATCGACGAACCCGCCGGCGGACCCGTCCAGGCCGGGCGGTTCGGGGCCGTCTAACTCGATGACGCAGTTATCGATACGGAGGCCGGCGAGCGTGGCGAGCAGGTGTTCGACGAGCGTGATGGATTCCGCCCCGGCACCGAGAGTCGTCCGCCGCTGGGTGCCGGTGACGAGTTCGACGCGGGCGGAAACGACCGGGTGATGAGGCAGATCTGCCCGAACGAACAGCACGCCGGTGTCCGGCGGGGCGGGCAGCAGGCGGACGTGGACCCGCTGGCCCGTGACGAAGCCCGGCCCGTCCAGTTCGGTCGGGCGGGCCAGCGTGCGCTGGTGTCGGTAGCCGAGTCGTCGCACGTCGTCCGCCCTCCGGCACTGGCCGGGCTAGAACCGCCGTCGGGGCCGTCCTGCCGTAAGGAGAATTCGCGTCCTTGGGATCGAATCGGACGGCGAAGGTGATTTCCGCTCTGTATCGGATCGCCACCTCGCCAAGTTCACGATATACCGCAATTTAACAAAACTGACATCGCTGCACAGAGCGCCGACCGGAATTCCTACTTCGGCAGCCCACCCGGCGGCCGCGCAACCGGCGGGGTTCCGGGACCGGGACCGACCGCCCCAGCCCCCGTGCCACTCACGGGTTGCACCGTTTGATCCGGCCCGGCGATCCGCGCCGGCACCGCCGCCGGCGCCGGGAAGCTGCGGTTGAGCAACTTGATCAGGTCGTCCGTCAGATCCACCGACCGGGACACGTGGAACGGCATCGCCCCGCCCGGCAGCACCATGCTCTGGATGTACTCCGGCCGCTGCTTGTCTTCCGGGGTGATGGCGTCGGGGTAGGCGAACACGATGTCGTACCCGTTCGACTGGACGAACGCGGCCACCGCCCGCTGGATGTCCGAGTACAGCACCTTCAGGTGCGTCCCGGCCTCCTCGTCGATGCGGTTCTTGGTCTGGCGGTCGAGGTCTTCCCACTGTCGCTGTTTCGCCAGCAACATCTGGACCAACGCCTCCCGCTCGACCAGCCGGGTCTCCGCCTGGGCCCGTTTCTCGATGTCCTTCATCTCGAGCTGGACCTTCGCCAGTTCCCCCGAACTGCTGATCCGCTTGTTCACCATCGACACCGAGTAGTACTTCCACTTGGTGAATTCGCTCATCACCTTGGCCGCGTTGAACACGGCGATCCGCGGCGGATCGACCCGCGCCGGCGCGGCCCCCCCCGGCACCGGAGCCGCCCCCGCGCCCCCCGGCGACTGCGCGGCCACTCGGCCGATTCCGCCCGTCGCCCCACCGAGGCCGGCCGCCACGGCCAGCAGCAAGTAAGTTCGCTTCACGTTCGCCCTCCTCTGGCTGTTCCGTCCCGGCGGTGGGTGGCGTTCCGCGCTCCCCCCTGACACCGCCGC
Source organism: Fimbriiglobus sp. (assembly GCA_043745295.1). GTDB lineage: Bacteria > Planctomycetota > Planctomycetia > Gemmatales > Gemmataceae > JALHQU01. The sequence goes on from JAYTTN010000241.1 coordinate 5,215, forward strand.
CGCGGGTTGACCGAGTTCCGTTCCGGCCTAGTCCCGTGGTCGCCGAGTTCTACCGTACCGCTCCCCCGTCGTCAATCCGAACGAAAAAGCGGTGCGCCGGGGGCCGTGCGGCGGCCGATACATCCGGTTGAATCGCCTGCGGCGGTCGTACCGAATCCGGCCCGAACGCGGAGGGAGTCATGGACGGAAGTCGTTGCCGGGGAATACGGTTGGGGATGCTGGCCGGGATCGCCGTGGTTGTCGCCGGCTGCGGGAAGCCGGCCGACAGCGGCCCGACGACCGTGCGGGGGTCGGTGTCGTTCCACGGTCATCTGCTGGCCGGGGGGATGATCGTCTTCGTGCCGGACAAGGAACGGGGAACGAGTGGCACCGTGCTTTCCGCCACCGTCGGACCGGACGGGACCTATCGGCTGGCGAACGGCGACAAACCGGTGCCCGCCGGCTGGTATCGGGTGGCGATTGCCGACCCGCCGGAGTGGTACGGCACCGAGGCGAACGGGACCGCGTTCCCCTCCGCCCTGCGGCGGCCGGACAAATCCGGCGTCGAGCGGGAGGTGAAAGCGGGGAAGGAGAACGTCTTCGACTTCCCCATCGAACTGACGCAGTGAGCGCTTTGCGAGCCGCGACCGCGAGGGAGCGACATTCTTCGGAGTGGGAGGCTCGCGCCGCGCGCCCCACCCGAACTGCCCGTCGATACTGCCGCGGGCGGCGATAGAACAACGGGGTGATTGCGTCCCCGTTCCGGATACCGTCCGATGTCCCACACCGAACTGCTCGAAGCCGTCCGCGACGGCCGGATGACCGTCGCGGAGGCCGTCGGGAAGCTGCCCGACGCCGGCGACCTCGGGTTCGCCACCGTGGACCTGCACCGCCTGGCCCGCTGCGGCTTTCCCGAAGTGGTGTTCGCCGAAGGGAAGACCCCGGAGTGGGTGGAAGGCGTCGTGCGGAAGTTGGCCGCGCACGGGCAGGACTGCTTCGCCACCCGCGTGAACGACGCCCAGGCCGCGCACCTCGCCGTGGCATTTCCGACCGCCACGCAAGACCGCCTTGCCCGCACCTTCTGGATGTCCGTGGCTGCCGAGCGGCCCGCGCCGGTGGGCAAGGTGCAAGTCGTCACCGCCGGCACCAGCGATCTGCCCGTCGCGCAGGAGGCGCTCGTGACGGCGCGGGTGATGGGCGCGAACGCGGACCTGATCGTCGATGTGGGGGTCGCGGGCATTCACCGCATCCTGCGGCACCGCGACACGCTGAACGCGGCCGACGTGGTGATCGTCGTCGCGGGGATGGACGGCGCGCTGCCGAGCGTGGTCGGCGGGCTGGTCGATTGCCCGGTGATCGCCGTGCCGACCAGCATCGGCTACGGGGCCGCGTTCGGCGGGGTGGCGGCGCTACTGACGATGTTGAACAGTTGTTCCGCCGGGGTCGCCGTGGTGAACATCGACGCCGGGTTCAAGGCCGGGTACGTCGCCGCCCGCATGGTCCGGCGGATGCACCGCGTGGCGTAGAATACCGACAGCCCGTTCCACCTCTCCGGAGGGCCAGCCCGATGAAAGATTCCCCGCTCGTCGAGTACGGCCAGGTCATCGACCCGAACGCGATGGTCGTGCCGGCCGACACCGACCACTTCGAACTCGAACCCGGACACCCCGGCCTGGGCGACGCCGAGTACGTCGCCCGCCGGCATTACCTGTTCGACATCACCCGCCGCCACCGCCTCGAACGGCTCGGCCCGCCGCTCGTCGAGTACACGGCGGACGAAACGGCCCTGTGGCGCGAAGTGTCGCCGAAACTGGGCGAACTTCACGTCAAGCACGCCAGCGAGATTTACCTGAAGGCGAAGCGCGACCTCGCCATTGCCGAGGATGTCATCCCGCAGCTCCGGCACCTGAGCGACCGGCTGAAGCGGGAAACGAACATGCACCTGACGCCGGCCGAGGGCGCGCTGCCGTACCGCACCTTCTA
>JAYTTN010000242.1:0-1962 GCA_043745295.1 Fimbriiglobus sp.
CCTACGCGGAGACCGACATGCCCAGTCCGATGCCGGCCGGGGTGGCCGCCTTCTTCCGCCCGCCGACCGAGGCGGTCGGAGAAGCGGACGCCGATTTGCTGTCCCGGTTCGTCGCCACCCGCGACGACGGCGCGTTCGCCGCGCTGGTGCGGCGGCACGGCCCGATGGTGCTGGCCGTGTGCCGGCGGCGCAGCATCCAGTCCGCCGACGCCGAGGATGCGTTTCAGGCCACGTTCTTCGCCCTGGCGCGGGACGCCGGCCGCATCGCCAACCGCGAGTCCGTCGCCGGCTGGCTGTACCGGGTGGCATATTTGCTGTCCCTCAAACAGGCCGGCAAGGCCGCCCGCCACCGGACCCGACCGCTCACCGCCGAACCGAGCGCGGCCATGACCGACGACCCCGACCTGGACGACCTGAAGACGGCGCTCGACGACGCCGTCGCCGGCCTGTCCGACAAGCTCCGCGCCGTGGCGGTGGCGTGCCTGGTGGAAGGGCGGACGAACGCGGACGCGGCGAAGCTGCTGGGCATCCCCGTCGGCACCGTGGATTCCCGGCTGAACGCAGCCCGCCAGAAACTCCGCGACCGCCTCGCCCGCCGGGGCATCGCGGTCGCCGCTGTGGCGGCCGTCGAAACGACATTGTGCGCCGACACCGCCGCCGCCGCCGGCCGGGTGGCGACCCTGGCCGCCGACCTCGTGTCGCACGCGCTCAGCTACGCCGCCGGGGTCACGCCCGCCGGCCTCGAACCCCTTTCCTCCCTCGTGGACGGAGTGACGACCATGACCGCGACAACGACGACCCGCTGGCTCCTCGCCGCCGTGCTGACCGCCGGCTTGCTGGGCGGGGCCGGGTGGGGCGTGTACTCCGCCGCCGCCCAGGACGGCGACCCGCCCAAGGCGCAAGCCCAACCGAAGGCCAAGGCCGAGCCGAAGCCGCCGGAGGCGAAGCCGGCCGAACCGTCGGCGCAACTGGCCACCCTCCGCACCGCAGACGACGTGCAGGCCGCGCTCGGCAAGGAGCTGACCCTGCCCGCCGGCGTGCAGATGCCCATCGGCGATGTGTTCGAGTTCCTCGCCAAGTCGAACAACCTGACCGTCCGGTTCGATACCGCCGCGTTCGTCCGCCGGGGAGTGCCGGTGGAAACCGTCCGCGAACTGCGGAAGAAGAACATCCTCCTGCCGGAAGTCGCCAAACTCACGGCGAGTGACCTGCTCCGCGAGGCGCTGGCGCAAATGGCCGAAGGCCCCGGCGAGGGGCCGGCGGGGATGGGCCTGCGCCTGTCGCACCGCATTCGCGGCAACCAGGTGCTGATCGTCCCGGAGTTCCGCCCGGCCACCGTGCCCGGCGCGTCCAGCAACGGCGACACCCAGCCGATGATTCCGCCGGAGCAGATCGCCGAGAACATCTACGGCGAGCCGGTGACGCTGCGGGTCAAAAACAAGGCGTTCGCCGAAGTGCTGGAGGAGCTGCGGGAGATGACCGGGGCCAACATCGTGGTGGACGCCCGCGTGAAGGAGAAGGTGGGCGAGAAGATCACCGCCAACTTCAACGACACCCGCCTGTACACCGTGCTGAAGGTGCTGGGCGACTCGTGTGAGATGCGGCCGGTGGTGATGGACAACGTCTATTATCTGACCACCCCGGAGAACGCCGCCAAGCTGCAAAAGGAGATCAACCGCGACCTGTTCGGCGAGCCGGCCCCGGCGTTCAACCCGCACGGGTTCGGGGGCGGCGGGGGCCTCGGCGGCCTCGGCGGGGGCGGAGTGATCCCGCCGCCCGCCCCACCGACCGAGCCGAAGAAGTGACGGAGTGGCGTCGTCGCCGCGAGCGTGCGAGCGGGGACAACAAGTGGCACCGGCCACCGAGCCGGTGTCTTCGTTCCGGACACGCGCCGTTGGGGACGCTCGTTCACGCCCGACCTCTCCCCGCTAGGGAGAGGTCGGCTCACCGACGGTGAGCCGG
>JAYTTN010000243.1:0-7150 GCA_043745295.1 Fimbriiglobus sp.
CCGGTCCTGGCGGCGTGGGACCGGCGGGACCGCCCGTCCGCCATCGGCGCCGTCACCGTGTCCCCGGTGACGGCCCGCCCGAATCCATTCTTCCGCCCCTCCCGCACCGCGTCCGCGCCGAGCAGGTGGTGGATCTCCCGGCCGAGTCGCACCGGAGCCTGGGGGCCATCACGGTGGTGTGGGATCGCGGGCCGATCCCACACGAGGCGAAACTCGCGCGGGCGGCGGAGAACACGGACGTCCTGTGGGACCACGCGATGGAGGAACTGGTGACGGCCAAGCACTCGCCCGACTTGCCCGACGGCTTCCTCGGCCAGACCGAACTCCCCGGCCTTAGGCATTGGCGGGATGAAAGACTCCCGGCCGTGGTACACGCCACTGGGGAACCTCTCCTCCCACGAGGTGGGGCGAAAGGAGGGCGTGGCTGGCTCCGCCGCCGTTCCGGACGATGCCACCACCCTCCACCTCTCCCCCACGTCGTGGGGCGAGAGGTGGAGGGCACTTGGTCTCCCGGTATGTCATTTCCCGCCGCCGCCTTACACTCGCCGCATGATCGAGAACATTGCCCGCACTGGACGCAGTAAGCCGGACGACCTCATCGGCCTCGCCATCACCATCCTGCGGCGGAAAGCGGCCAAGCACTGGCGGCACTTGCGGCGGCAGAAGCGGCTGAGCGGGGCCGGGGGCGACGACACCGGCGACCTCGCGGAAGTCCTCACGTCCATCAATTGCCCCGGCACCGACCCGGCCGCCGCCGCCCCGTCCCGCGACCAAGTGGACGCCCTGGACGCCCACCTGGACGACACCGAGAAGCGGATCCTCAGCCTGCGGGTGGACGGCCACACGCCGGCCGAGATCGCCGAGCAGCTGGGCGTCAGTTGGGTGGCGATCCGGGTCCGCACGACCCGCCTCCGCCAGCGGCTCGAGGACTCCGGCGTCGTCGCCGACTGGCTCTGATCCCGCGGCACATCCTACAGGATGCCGCGAGACGACCGATCCGTTACGGATTTCTCCCGATTCTTTTCCCTCGCGTCCGCGCCCGGCACTTTCTTTTTTTGTCGGTAACACTTTCGGCTCCTCACGGCATCGCGTGGTAGGAAGCCCGCACCGCGCGGGCACCCCTCTCCACTCACCCCGGTGCCGCCATGACCTCGCTCCTCCGCCGCTGGCTCGCGTCCCGCCCGTCCGACCGCCGGACGGCCCGCCCGCAGGTTGCCCGCTCCCCGTTCCGCACCCGCGTCGAACTCCTCGACGACCGCATCACCCCGACCCTCGCCTTCTCGCCTCAGTCGCAGTCGTTCGGCGTCTCCCTCGCCAGCGACGGCCAGTCGGTCGCCGCAGAGCCGGTTGCGGGCGACCTCCGCGAACGGCAGCCGGGCGTCGATGCCGAGCGCACGTCCCAGTGCCGGTTCCGGCACGGCGGATCGCCTCGTCGAGCAGATCGAACTTGGTCAGGCTGTCGGGCCGTTTGCCGATCTCTGCCAGCAACGCCCAGACTGGATCGATGTGCGAAGCCATTTGGGGGAACTCCGCCTGCGTGGCGGAATTGTACGCACCGACTGGTAGTCAATCCTGCGCCGGGTTCAGGTCGGGGACGCTGGTATCCGCCACGTCCGCTGGCGTCGAGGCGGTCTCGGCGTCCTGTTCCGCCTTCTTTCCCCTCACACTTCCAAGGATCAGCAAGACGTGCAGGAGCCGATCCGCGATCATCGCATTGAAGCCCCCAATCGGGGTGATTCCGTGCGAAACGTCGTTCCGCACGTTCCATCCGCGCTGATCGGTGAGCAACGAACGCAGGTAGAACGCGACATCGGCCTCAAACACTCTTTCGAACTCCTCGTCTTTCAACAGGTCGTCAAGTGTCTTCAGTAGCAGCCCACTGTCATCGGGCTTGGGTGTCCTGATCGTCGGCCTCCCGCTCATGTCAAGGAACCTGCGCACCGTACTTTCGATTTGAGGTACGAGAAGATGGATCGCAATGATCCAGTCCTTCGCAACGTAGGCGCGCAAGGCGGCCTCGATGATTGGTCGCTTCGTCGGATCGCAAATGGGCGATTGGTAGACGAACGCGGTGATGTCGTTCGCTGTCAGATTTCGTTCCGCACACCACTCTTCGACGATAGTTCGCAACATGGGCGCGTTCCACTGGATGACGTTAGCGTAGTGGTGAACCAAGTGCCCTTCGGGGTCTTGATCGAAGGTGCCGAGCCTGGCGATGGTTCTGCCTTCGTGGTCCTTGAGAACGAGCGGGAACAGGTCAAAAATGAACCGCCCCTTCATTGCAGCCCGAATCATCTCCAGTTGCTGTTCGTAATGCGGCAGGAACTGCTCGCGGAATTTTCCGAACACTTCCTCCCAACTGCCACTCGTCATGTGCTCGATGAACCTGTTCAGTTCGGCGACATCTATCGGAACACTTACCCGGTGACTTGGCATCTCTTCCATCATCGCACGGGCTGACTCACGGTAGCAGGCTTGGAACGCCTTGGCTTCGTCGGGCAGCCCGAACGCGATCAACTTGCGGTACACGTCTTCCAACCACGCTGAACCAACCCACCGATTCGTCTCGGCCTTCCGGACGAACGCAGTGGTGTAGACCACCATCACTCGCTGTAGGTTTTCCCCCTGCGAATCCTTCTTCCGGTAATACCTCGCCAGCAGCAAGGCGGCATCCTGAACGTGGTGCGGATTCAACTCCTCAACGCTATCGCGATTCGACAGTCTCGACAGTCGCTCCTCCATATCGGCGATGATCTTGGCTTCCTGCTCATCCGAAACAACCGGCTTTCTCCGTTCTACGCTGAGCAGTAACAGTCGGAAGCAGTGCCCCCACGTTCCGGGGTGGTGATCAACTGCGTGGCGGTTCTCGTATGAGATCAGTTCGTCGCGAACCTGCCCGACGAGAGCTGAATTCTTGCCCTGCATTCCGAGTTCGAGAGCCGTTTCCAAGTTCTCGTAGCCAGTCATTTCGCGCGTGAACAAGTCTGCCTTCGCGGCCTTCAGAACCGCGTCGATCATCGCCTTCAGAATGTCTCCCTTGGCACGACCGCGCTTCGCCTTGGTTCCGAAGTGCCAGGCCGCTTCCGCGTACCTCATCCGAAGCAAGGGATGCGACGATTCCGCACAGCGACGCGACCAGTAATCGATCATTTCTTGTCCAACTTCCACTTGCATTCGCTTCGCACGCTCGTTCCAATCCACCACGTCCGGGTGCCAGATGACCATCTCCGCAGCCAAGACGTTCGACTTGGGTGTTCCCTCATCGTAAAGTCGCGCGGCCAGCCCACCCAGCCGGCTTCCCAACTCCCACGCTTCAAATGGCGTAGAACGGCTGTCGAACTCTTCGAGGGTGGCTACCAACTCGTGATCCTGTGCGACTTGCATAGCTGCCATGTGGTTACCGTGGCTGGTGGACAATTATACCGACAACGCCAGCGGGAACAAAGTTCGCGTAATCTTTCAGTCGTGCGCCGGGTTCGGGTCGGGGATGCGGGTGAAGGCGATGCGGGTGGGGGCCGTGTCCTCGCTGCCCATGACCGCGCCGAACCGCACCGAGTGCCGGCCGAACGACCGGTTGATCTTGTCCATCACGTGCGACAGCTTCGTCACTTGGCGGTCCTGCTCGAACAGCGACGGCGTGGCCACCGCCGCCGGCACCAGTTCGGACAGCACCATCCCCACTTGCAGCGGCGTGGCGTGTCGCGGCCGCTGCTCGTCCTGCCACATCTTGCCGAACGCCAGCAGCGGGTTCAGCGTGTCCTGGCACTTCGGCAGGTGCGTGCCGACCGACCAGCGGGGGGCGTCCAGGTACTTCACGCTCACCCCCAGTGCCCCCGCCCAGTAGTCGATGCTCCGCAGCCGCGCGGCCGCCTTGTGGATCAGCCGCACGATCACCCCCCGGCTGCCGTCCTCGGTCCGCAGTTCCGGCGGCAGCACGTGCGAGTGGCTGACCGTCCGCCGCTTGGTGGCGATGTCCGGCACGTCCTCGCCCCGCAGCAAGTAGAACCACCGCTCGCCCGTCACCTTGCTCTCCCACACCCGCGACATCCCGGAGACGGTCAGGCCCACGAGTTGCTGGACCGTCGCCACGCCGTACCGGTGGAACCGTTTCCGCATCCGCGGGCCGATGCCGGGGAAGTCGGTGATCGTCAGCGGGTACAGGTTGGCGGGCAGTTCCTCCGGGTGGAGGAACGTCAGGCCGTCGGGCTTTTTCATGTCGCCGGCCACCTTCGCCAGCAGCACGTTCGGCCCGACGCCGATGGAGCAGGTCAAGTAGTCGCCGGCCGACCGCTTGATCTCGGCTTTGATCTTCGCGGCAATCGCGGTGGCGTTCTCCGACCGCCGTTCGACGCCGATCAGCTTGCACGCCATCTCGTCGATGGACATGACCTTGTCGATGGGCGCACAGCGGCCGACCGCCTTCACGATCAACTTGTGGACCTCGACGTACCGCTCGTGACGGCCGGGCATGCACACCAGGCCGGGGCAGAGCAGCTTGGCCTGCCAGACGGGGGTGCCGGTGCGGACGCCGCACCGCTTCGCCTCGTAGCTGGCGGCGATGCAGCTGCTGGTGTTCGCCTCGACCGGCACCACGGCCACCGGCCGGCCGCGCAGGTGGGGAAAGTCCTGCTGCTCGACGGAGGCGAAGTAGGCGTTCATGTCGATGAACAGGTAGCGGAGCGGCACGGGCGACCCTCGGCGGCGTTGTGAAACTGCGTTCACTGACAGATATGCCATGTGAACGGCCGTTCCGCAAGTCGATTTTTGGAAAATGGCGCAGTTCAGTTAAGTCCACCGATTCGGGATGTGCCGGATGCGCGGCCGGGGATGGCCGCTCCTCCCGGCGATGGCGCGGGCGGAAGTGGCCCCCGTCCCGTATCCTTCCTTCATGCCACGCTTCTTCGCCACCTGTGCCCGCGGACTCGAACGCCTGCTCGCCGGGGAACTCACCGCCCTCGGCGCGGCCGACGTGGAGGTCGCCCGCGGCGGCTGCCACTTCGCCGGCACCGCCGAGACCGTCTACCGCGCCAGCCTGTGGCTGCGGACGGCCGTCCGCGTGCTGTTGCCACTGGGCGAGGCCGACGTGTTCAGCCCCGAAGACCTGTACGACTTCGTGCGGTCCATCAACTGGGGCAAGATCATGACCCCGGACCACACGCTGGCCGTGGACTGCAACGCCCGCGACTCGGCCGTCAACCACAGCCAGTACGCCGCGCGGAAGGTGAAAGACGCCATCTGCGACCAGTTCCGCGACCGCACCGGCTTGCGGCCGAGCGTGGACACCGAGCGGCCGCTGATCGCGCTGAACCTGCACATCGGCCGCGACCACGCCGTCCTCAGCCTGGATGCGTCCTGGGATTCCCTGCACAAGCGCGGCTACCGGCCGATCCAGACCCGCGCCCCGCTGAACGAGGCGCTGGCCGCCGGGCTGCTGCTCGACCTAGGGTACGACGGGTCCGCGCCGCTGGTGGACTGGATGTGCGGGTCGGGCACGTTCCTGGTGGAGGGCACCTGGATCGCCCAGAACCGGCCGCCCGGCCTGACGCGCAAGTGGTTCAGCTTCGTCGGCTGGAAGGACTTCGAGCCGGGCGTCTGGGCGGCGGTGCGGGAGGAGGGCCGACGCGGGGTGAAGGCGACGGTGCCGTTCCCGCCGCGCGGGTCGGACATCCGCCACGACGCGGTCGAGTTCGCCAAGACCAACACCCGCGCGGCCGGCATCGGCAACTTGGTGGACGTACAGAAACTGGCCCTCCGCGACGCGCGGCCGAAGCCGGGTGAACCGCCGGGGCTGCTCATCTGCAACCCGCCCTACGGCGAGCGCATGGGGGAAGAGGAGGAGCTGGTGCCACTGTACCGCGAGATGGGCGAGGCGTTCGCCGCACACTGGCCCGGTTGGCGGCTGGGCGTGTTCACCGCCCACGACGGGCTGGCGAAGCTGGTGCGGCGGAAGGCGGTACGGACCACGCACTTTTACAACGGCGGCATCCCTTGCACCCTGTGGGAGTTCAAGAACGACGGGCGAGAGTGAGCCGACCGGTACAGCCGGCGCATTTGCACCCACTGGCGCGACCGCGCGGGCGTGTCAGGTTGTCCGGAATCCGCAACCGATTCCCGTGAGCGGTGCCGCCCGGCGACCCGATATCTGGCGCACGCCTCACGGTCGAGGCGGCTCACCCCCACGGATGGATACGCTCATGCGGAAGATTTTCCTCGCCCTGTTCGTCGTCGCCCTCACCGTCGCCGGCGTCGCCGGCTGTCGGTCCACCTCGTCGGGCTGTTCCACCTGCGGGCAGTGATCCAGGCGAGTGAGTCGGGATGGCTTGAGGCCCGACATCGGTCCCCTCTCGGAGGTGGCTGGGTGTCGGGCCTTCCCAGACTTCGGCCGGCTCGACCGCGACTGGGTTTGCCCACGAAAAGCGGACGCGGAGTTAACGGATGGTCGGGGTGTGCCGGCCTTCGAACTCGACCTGGGAGACGTTCCCTAGTGGCGAGTGCAGCCGGATCGGGTTGTCGAAGGTGGCGCAGTCGCGGTGCGGACGGCCCGCGTGCCGAGCCGCCCGCCGCCCATCCGGTACGCGGTGACGCCGGTCAATTCGGGGTCAAACTCGCTGGCCGCCTGGGGCACCGGGGCACCGGGGCAGCACTGCCATTCGAGCGTGTGGCGGAGGCGGTGGACGACGTGCCGCAACTCCGCGGGCAGGTCGATCACCCGGTCGATGACCGGGGCCGAATCGGTGTCCCGGAGCTTGGCCGAACAGCGGGCACAGCGGCTCGGCTCGCGGTCGAACGCCTCGTCCGCACCGTCGCCGACGGCGGCGAGAGCTTCTACGTCCAGGGAGACCATCGCCTCACGATCCCCCGGCTCTATCACGAAGCCCTCGCACTCGGTGGTTGACGCTTCATGGCAATCGAAACCCTCACCTCAGAAGCCATCGAGGCGATCCTCGGTAAGCTCCCTTCGCTGAGGGTCGGCGTCCTCGGCGATCTGTTCCTCGACCGCTACTTCGACCTCGACGCGACTCTGACCGAGCCGTCGATCGAGACGGGGCTGGATGCGTATCAGGTCGTCCGCGTCCGCTCCTACCCCGGCGCGGCAGGGACGGTCGTCAACAACCTGAGCGCCCTCGGCGTGGGTGCGGTCTTCCCTATT
>JAYTTN010000244.1:0-1960 GCA_043745295.1 Fimbriiglobus sp.
GGCCCTGGAGGCGGTGCGGGAGAGCGACCCGTGGACCACCTACTGGCGAACCCTCGTCCCCGCCGCGAGTGAGGTCCGCCCGAAAGTTTTGCCAGACCCATGCGGCAGCGGATTCTGCCGGCTTCGCTTTGGCCTGTACTCCCGGCCCTTCTCTTGCCTTCGAGCGGACTTCAGTCAGGGGATCGGCCCCTTGCTGGCACGGCGGGCTAACGAAACATTGCTACGCTACCCCGAAGTCCGCTCCAGTCGCCGGCTCAGGATCACTGGAGAGGGTGGCAGGAGAAGCGCGACAGGTGAGGTCCGAACTCCGGCGGAGCCCGAAATGTCGGCGCACCCACCGCGCGCCGCGACCGCGCGCCGACGCCGGCCACTACGATACGATATCCGGGTCAACCCCTCCCGCGTTCCCGAGCCGTCGCGGTGTCCGCCGAGAACGAACGCCTCAACCTGCTCCTCACCCTCGGCCGGTTCGCCGAGGCCGAGAAGTACGCGCGCGAGTGCATCGGCAGGACGCCGGACTGGGGAATCGCGTACACGCAACTGGGCCGCGCGCTGGCCGGGTTGCGGCGGCACGCGGAGGCTGTGGAGGCCGCCCGCGAGGGGGTCCGCAAGGCCCCGCGCGACGCCTGGGCGCTGGCCATCCTGGGGTACACGCTGAAGCACGCCGGGCGGCTGCCGGACGCCGCCGAGGCGCTGACCGACGCCGCCCGCGCCGACCCGACGTACACCTGGACGTACTGCATGTTGGCCGAGGTGGAACTCGACCGCAGCCGCCCGAAGGAGGCCTATCAAGCCACCCTCAACGGCGTCCGGCACGACCCGACCGCCGAGAACCTGCTCCGCTGGAAGGCGTGGTGCGAGTACCAGCTCGACAAGTTGACCGACGCCGTGACCACCGCCGAATCCGGCCTCGCGTCGCACCCGAATTCGCCGCTGCTGCGGAACGTCCTGGGCTGCGTGCGGTGGCACCAAGGGGAACAGGCCTTCTGGCCGTGGCGGAAGGTGCGGCTGCACCACCAGGCCGACGAGTACCTGACCGAAGCCGTGCGGCTGAACCCGTCCGAGGACGTGTACCGGAACAACTTGACCCGCAACGCGAAGGTGTGCCGGAAGTTCGTCGCGGCGTGGGGGGTCGGGCTGTGCCTCGTCGTACCCGTGGTGGCGGCGGTCGCTGTCATTGTCGGATTCGGTGACTTTGAATCGGTCGGTGGGGTGGTGACAGTACTCGCGTTCGCGGCGGCGATCCTCGGCGGCTTCGGGCTGTCCGACGATATCGTCCGGGCGGCCCCGCTTAGCTGGTGCGGCGTGCCGTCCCCGCCGCTCGCCCAGGACGAGCGACACCGCGGCCGACGCAAGTTGCGGTGGTTCGTCGTCGCGTACGCCGTCTGGCTCGCGGCCGCGGTGCTGACCGGCATGGCGACGGCGGGCGCGTTCGGCCCGTTCAAGTGACGGCCGCGTCACCCCGGCAGCTTCGCCATCAGGTTGACCATCTCGACGGCCGCCACCGCCGCCTCGAAGCCCTTGTTCCCGGCCTTCGCTCCGGCCCGGTGGACGGCCTGTTCCAGCGTGTCGCAGGTCAGCACGCCGAAGATGACCGGGATGCCGCAGTTCAACCCGGCGGTGGCGATGCCGCTGGTCGCCGCCCCCGCGACGTGGTCGTAGTGGTCGGTGTCACCGCGGATGACGCACCCCAGGCAGATGACCGCCGCGTACTTTCCGGTCTTGCCGATCCGCTGGGCGACGACGGGAATCTCGAACGCCCCCGGTACGCGGACCACGTCCACGCGGTCGGCGGGCACCCCGTGCCGGGCGAGCGCGTCGTGGACGCCGAGTAGCAGTTGGTCCACGACGAACCCGTTGAACCGCGCGGCGACGACGGCGAACCGGCCGGCCGGGGGGGAGAAGTCGCCTTCGTACAGCATGGCCGCCTCGCACGTATATTGATGCCATCCGGCGAGCC
>JAYTTN010000245.1:0-7128 GCA_043745295.1 Fimbriiglobus sp.
CCAGGACGTTCGCCGCCGCCATGGCGGACAAGGCGAGGAAGCGGGGCTGAGTCGCGGTCGCCCACCTGGTAGGAGACCGCTCTCCAAGGAACACCAACACCGACACGCCAACCCTTGTCCACGAGGTGACCGATGAAGTTCCTCCGCTACGCCCTGGTCGTGACCTACCTGCTCGTCGTGTACCTCGCGGTGATCGTCTGCGTCTACCTGTCGTTCGTCGCCCTGCTCGGCTTAGCGGTCGTGATCGCCCTTAACCGGAAGCGAAGGCCGCCGCCGACGAGCGGGGAGTTCGGGACGGCGCGATTCGCTGAGCCGTCGGAACTCCGCCACCTGCGCGGCTCGGGGCTGATCCTGGGCCACGTCCGCGACGACATCCGCCCGTGGCCGGCCATCCGGGCGCTGTTCGATTTCCGGCGGCCGTCGGCCCGGGTCGTGGAGGACTACCTGACCTCGCACCGCCGGAACCCGCCGTGGCGACTGGTGCGGCTGAGTGATGCCGTCCACACCGCCGTGTTCGCGCCCACCGGGGCGGGTAAGGGCCAGGGGTTCATCCTCCCCTTCCTCGAAACCTGCCGCGAGTCGGCGGTGGTGATCGACCCGAAGGGCGAGAACTTCACCCTCACGGGACCGCGGCGGCGGGAGGGCGGCCACCGCGTCGTCCGCCTCGACCCGTTCGGCGCGTGCGGTCCCGACGGCGACACCCTCAACCCGCTCGACTTCATCGACCGGGACTCGCCATCCGCCCTCGACGAGTGTCGCGGACTGGCCGAGGCCCTGGTGGTCCGCACCGGCCAAGAGAAGGATCCTCATTGGAATGACGCGGCGGAGGCCTGGATCGCCGCCCTGATCGCCTTCGTCGTCGCCTACGCGCCGCAAGCCGACCGCTCGCTCCAGTCGGTCCGCATGCTGCTCACCAACCCCGAGAAGTTGCGCGCCGCCATCGGCATCCTGTGCGGGTCGGACCTGTGGGAGGGGATGCTCGCCCGCCTCGGACACCAGCTCACCCACTTCCAGGACAAGGAACTGGCCTCGACACTCACCTCCACCAACCGGCACTTGCGGTTCCTGGACACCCTCCCGGTGGCGCGCTCCACGCGGACGAGCAGTTTCGACCCCGCCGACCTGGTCCGCTCGCGGATGACGGCGTACCTGACGCTGCCGCCGGAGCATCTTCGGACGCAGTCCCCGCTGCTCCGGCTGTGGCTGCACTCGCTGCTCCTGGCGTCCGTTCGCGGCGGCCTTCGCGACCGGCACCGGGTCCATTTCGTCCTCGACGAGGCGGCGTCCCTCGGCCACATGACCTGCCTCGACGACGCGGTGGACAAGTACCGGTCCTACGGCGTCCGCCTCCAGTTCTACTACCAGAGCCTGGGCCAGTTGCGGACGTGCTGGCCCGACGGCCGCGACCTCACGCTGTTGAGCAACACGAGCCAGGTGTTCATGGGGGTGAACGACAAGGACACGGCCGAGTTCGTGTCGGCCCGCCTCGGCGAGCAAACGCAGGTCGTGGCCAGCGGCGGCACCAGTCGGGGGAGTTCCTGGCAGACCGCGCAGCAAGGGGAGACCCGGGGAGGCAACGCGGGGTCGAACGACGGGTGGCAATTCGGCGGCCGCAAACTCCTGCTTCCCGAGGAGGTCGTTCGGTTGAACCCTCGGACGGCGATTTGCTTCCACGGCCACCTGCCGCCGATCGCCGCCTGGACGGTGCGGGCCCACGAGGGGACGAGTTGCGACGATCCCGCGCGGATCGGGGTGCGGCCGGCCGCGTTCCGGTGCGCGGGCCTCATCCTCTCGGTACTGGCCCTGGCCGCGCTGCTGACGGTGGGGATGATCCGCGAGGCCGCATCGGCCCGGCGTGTTCCGAGCGGCATCCGCCCCACCCGCCCGTCCGTCGATGTCCGCCGCGACGTTCGCGGCGGCGTGGTTCCGTCTCCCGATCCCAGGAGGAAGTCATGGCCCAACAATCCGACCCGCGACCCACCGAGGTGATCGACCTGGTCCGCGCCGTCGCGCCGGGGCTGTCGCTGTCCAAGATCTTCGGCGACATCGGCAGTGAATTGAAACACCTGGGTGAACAGGGGTCCCACGAGATGGCGGCGGCCCTGTTCCGGGGCGACGCCTTCGTCATGTACCCGCACCACGGAAAGGAAGCGGAAGGCCAGAGCCAGTCCGTCGAGGCCACGGTGCAACACGGGATGGACCAACCGGCGCAAGAGCGAGGCGGGATGGAGCGGTGACGCGAATTCCCGGCGAACCGCGAAACACCAGGGCCTCAAGACGCGATTGGTATGCGGGTCGCGATCCGAATTCGGATCGCGACGAAGACTCGAACCCCCTTCCCAGCGAGGAACGATCATGGGTCTCTTTCAAGATGTCATGAGGAGCCTGAGCGGCGGCACCCCGTCCACCCCGCCGAACCCCTCGTCGAGCGGCTCCGCCGGCCTGCGCCGGGTGGAGGCGTGCTGCGCCCAACTCGGGTGGGGCATCGACGAGCGGGTCGGCACGACCGGCCTCGTCCTCCACTTCAAGGATCCGGTGGTGAACATCCGCCAGATCCTGGTGACCGTGGGGGACGGCGGACAACTCGGCATCGTGTCGGCCTTCAGCACGGCGGACCTGGCCCCGCGGCGTCTGCCGGCGGACCTCGGCTGGCACCTGCTCGTCCGCAACGCCGAGGCGCACTTCGGGGCGTGGCAACTGCGGGAGAACGACTCCGGCAACGCGTCGTTCGCCTGCGCCTACACCGTCCTCGTCGGCGGACTGGACGCGCCGACCTTCAAGTTCATCTGCGAGTCGCTGTGCAAGGAGGTCCACGCGCTGGACGCCAAGCTCCAGCAGGCCGGCCTGCTCTGAGCGAGTGATCGGCGGGGGTGTGGCCGACCACCTCACGCCCTGGAAGGCGATATTCGAGCGTGCCACCGACACCGAACGACGGGCGTCGGTGGCTGTCCTTCGGGCCGACGAAGTCGAACGATCCCGCCGTGCCTCCCACCGAGAACCCCATGCCCCGATTCCATTCCGAGACCGCCGAGACCGTCGCCGGTGCGATCGCGACGCAACTGCTCGCCGACCTGTGGGCGGGCGCGGACCTCGACCGCAAGGCCGAACTGCACGCGCGACTCGCCCCTTACCTGTCCGCCGCAATCTTCACCTACTGCGAAGCCGTCAGCGGGGCATGGGGCTTCATTCCAGTGCCCTCTGCGAACTGATCCGACTTCGTTCCGGAGATGCCCAAATGCCCACCGTCAAAGAGGCCGCCGCCCGACTCGAAATCTCTCCCAGTCTCGTCTACGCCCTGTGCGCCTCGGGGGTGCTCCGCCACACGCGGTACGGGAAGTCGGGACGGCGCGGGTGTATTCGGATCAGCGAGGAGGAGTTGACCCGATACGAGACCGCGTGCCAGAAGGGCGGGGAAGCGGTCCGCGCCCAATTGGTCCTCCGCCACATCCGCTAACCGCCCGTCGCCTTCTTCGCCACGTCCCGCATGTGTTCCACCTTTTGGCCGAGATGGGCGTAGTGACGGCTGACCATGCGTGTGTCTGTATGACCGAGCAGTTCCGAGACGTGAGCGATGCCGACACCGCGTTCGAGCGCGTCCGAGGCGAAGGTGTGACGGGTGGCGTAACAGGCGAAGTGCTTGAGGTGAGGCAGTTTCTTCCGTAGCCGCATGAAGCGGATGCGGATGGCGTTGCAGGAGAACGGGCGGTCCTTCTTGCGACTGGGGAACAGCGGTCCTTCCGGGCGTTCGGCGACGAGTCGGCGAGACATCTCCAACATGTCCGGGCTGAGGTAAATGACGCGGGGCTTACCGGTTTTCTTCCCGGTCTTGTGCTCCTCGAACACCCACACGCCGAGGTCGAGGTTGACGTTCACGGCGGCGACGCGGGCCACCTCGGACGGTCGGCAACCGGTCAGGAGCAGGGCGGTGAGGAAGCCGCGGAAGTGCGGATCCTTGATGGCGGCGAGGATCTCATCCTTCTCGGCGGCGGTGAAGATCCGGGTTCGGCGGGTGGCGGGCGGCTTCTCGACGTTCCGCAGAGGGTTCGGGGAGAGAAGGCCTTGCCGGTCGGCCCAGTTGAAGGCCCGCTTGAGGGCGATCACGGCGTTCCGCCGGCCGCCCTTCCAGTCGTGGGCGTCGAGCCAGCGGGTGACGTGGATCGGCTTGAGGTCGGCAGCCGGGGTGCGGCCATGGATGGTGCAGAAACTTTGCAGGAAGTGCCTGTACCAGCGGAATGTGGCCGGCTCGTTGTGCCGCTCCGAGTGAGAGAGGAACAGGTCACAGACTTGGGCGGTCAGGATCGCACCGGAGCCGGGCAGGTTGACCGGGTCGGACGCCATCAACTTGAAGTAGGCGTCGAGGATTTGCGGCGGCGGGTTCCAGCCGGCCTTAGACTTCTTGGGCGACGGGGCACCGTCGGGGTGCCCGCCGAGGCGGACTTGCTTGCTGCGGATTTCAACGAACCACGCGACCTTCGAGGCGCGGTACCACGGCTTGGCCTGACGCATGAGTAAACCTCCCGTTGTGTACGGGTGAGCCGGAAGGCTTACTCTGTCGGCCCCCATCCCCGCTGAGAACGGGGGTGGGGGCTTTTTTTCGATCCCTGCCCGATACCCTGCCCGGCTGGCATCGCCGGTCAGACCTGACTCTTGAAAATCACTAGAAATTCAAGAGTTTTCACGAGTGGAGGTGAGGAGAGTTGAACTCCTGACCTCTTGAATGCCATTCAAGCGCTCTACCAGCTGAGCTACACCCCCTCGCTTGTCCGGAGAAGGTTATAGCCCGCCTCCGGCGGTGTCAACCCGTCCGGACGGCTGACCGGGCGGATTTGCGTTCGCCCTTCATCCCCTTGGTGGTACGCTTCACTTCTCCCCGCCGGTTCCCCTTTCCCGGTGCCCGCCATGCTCCGCGTCCTCGGCCACCGCACGGCCGCCTGCGACGGTCTCACCCGCCGCGACGTTCTCCGCGCCGGATCACTCGCCGCGCTGGGTGCCTTGGCCTCGTCACCCGCCCGCGCGTCCGGCCGCTCCGCCCCGGCCAAGGCGGTCATCCTGATCGACCTGTTCGGCGGGCCGAGCCACATTGACACGTTCGACCCGAAGCCGAACGCGGCGGCGGAAATCCGGGGCGAGTTCGGCAGCATCCCGACCGCACTCCCCGGAGTCCGCGCGACCGAACACGTGCCGCTGCTGGCGAAGCGGCTCGACAAACTGACGCTCATCCGCACCGTCAGCCACGGGTACAACAGCCACAACCCGTATGCCGTGATGACCGGCTACACCGGCGGTCAGGACCAGACCGATTACCACGCCAAGCCGACGAACCACCCCAGTATCCCCAGCGTCTGCCAGTACCTCGGCGTCGGACGCGGCGGGGAGTTGCCGAGCTACGTCCTGCTGCCGGCGTTCCCCGGCTACAGCCAGGGCCTCCGCCGAGCCGGGCCGTACGGCGGCTACCTCGGCCCGAAGTACGACCCGCTGTTCGGCACTTGCGAGCCGACGTGGGCGAAGCCGAAGGTGGACTTCTACGACCACGACCACCGGCCGATGGGCGAGCCGAAGTTGCCGGCGATGACCGCCGGGCTGACGGTGGACGCGCTCGACCGCCGGCGGAGTCTGGTGAGGCAGCTCGACGACCGCGCGCGGTGGGCCGACTCGGCGGCGAACGTCGGCAATCTCGCCACCAAGCGGGAGGAAGCCTTCGAACTGCTCACCTCGCCGAAGGCCCGCGACGCCTTCGACCTGGGCCGCGAGACGCCCCGCACCCGCGACCGCTACGGCCGCGACCTGTTCGGCAACAGCGTGCTGCTGGCCCGCCGGCTGGTGGAGGCCGGGGTCACGTTCGTGACGGTCCACACCGAGGCGGCGCAGGGCAACGGCCACTGGGACACGCACGGCAACAACTTCCGCATGTTGAAGAACATCCTCCTGCCGGTGCTGGATGCGTCGGTGTCGGCGCTGCTGGACGACCTGAGCGAACGCGGCCTGCTGGAATCGACTCTGGTGGTGGTGAACGGCGACATGGGGCGGACGCCGAAGGTCAACGGTGCGGCCGGACGGGACCACTGGCCGCAGTGCGGGTTCGCGCTGTTGGCCGGCGGCGGGGTGAAGGCGGGACACGTTCACGGGGCCAGCGACAAGACGGCGGCGTTCCCGGTCGAACACCCGGTCTCGCCGGGGGATTTGGCCGCGACGATCTACCACTTGGTGGGCGTCGATCCGGAAGCGACCGTGCCCGACCAGACCAACCGCCCGGTGCCGATCAGTCACGGCGGCAGCGTCGTGAAGGGGGTGCTGGCGTGAGAGCGTACCGTTCAGGTGGAGCAGCCTGATGCGTATCATTTCCAAGAAGGCGCTCCGCGCGTTCTGGGGGCGGGAACCGGACGCCAAAGCCGAACTGGAAGCGACGGCGGCGGACTGGGTCACGCCGGCCGATGTGAAGGCGAAGTACGGCCGGGCCAGCATTTCGAAAGGTGGCCGTGTGGTGTTCGACATCTGCGGCAACCGCTACAGGCTCGTCGTTCAGGTCAACTACGACTACCGCGCCGTTTACATCCGGTTCGTGGGCACGCACGGAGAGTACGATGACACCGACGCACAAACAATCTGAGCAGGCCGGCCCCTCCCCGAAAGTCATCGAGGCGGAGGCCGACTGCGAAGCGGCACTGGCCCGCGTGTCCGCGCTGTTCGACGCGAAGCCCGGAACGCCCCAGGGCGACGAACTGGAATTGCTCGTGCTGCTCGTGGAGAAGTACGAGGAAACCGCCTACCCCATCGGCTTACCCGACCCGCTCACCGCCATCCGCTTCCGCATGGAACAGCAGAGCTTGTCGTCGGCGGATATGGCCCGATACTTGGGTAGCGAGCGGGCGGTGCGGGACGTGTTGGCGGGCAGGCGGAAACTGACGCTGCCGATGATTCGCGCGCTGAACGGCGAACTCGGCATCCCGGTCGAGGTTCTGATTCAGGAACTGCGCCCGGCTCGCCGAACGCAGAAAGCCAAGAAACTCCAGACGGCGTAACCCGTGCACGGCGATGTCGACTTCCTGGCGGCGGTGGCCGCGAACCCGACGGATCAGCTCACGCGGCTGGTGTACGCCGACTGGCTGGACGAGCGGAACGACCCGCGCG
>JAYTTN010000246.1:0-1957 GCA_043745295.1 Fimbriiglobus sp.
CGGGTGCCTGACCGACCTGCCGGCGAAGCACCGCGACGAGCTGGCGACCCCGATGACCCACAACTTCCAGACGTGGGGCGATGTGTCACTCCTGACCGCATAAAGTATAGAGCACGAGTCGTCCCAGGTGTTCCGCTCGTCTTGGATTTGTCGGGCGATCTCGTCACCCGTCCGCAGGTGGGACGCTTTCCCGAACAGGTCGAACACCGACGGCGAGGCAGTCGGCGGCGTGGTCGATTTCGCCCGCAGGATGCCGACGAGCGATTCCACGGCCCGAACCGCTTCGGGCGGTAGTCCGGTCACGTCGATGATCTGAGGCATGGCGCGTCCTCGAATGTCTTCCTCCGTCCGCATCCTCCTGGAATGTCACTCCGTCTGTCGGGCCGTCAAAGCGAAGTCGATCCGCCTTTTGCGGGAACCGCCGGTTCCCACACCCTCCCGCCGAGCCGAAAGCACCGCTCGGGACTCCCTCCGGCTCGAAGGATGAGGGGTAAAGCTTCCCCCATCCCCGTCGCCGGCGGGCGCCGTCGCGGTGCCGGCACGGGTGAGCACCGCGACGGCGACCGACGGCGACGGGGATAGGGGAAAGTCGGGGGAGACTTTCGGGCACCGCCCGACCCGACACCCGGACCTTCCCACAACCGCTCCGGGCATTTGTGGGAATGCCCCTCCGCGATTGTGGAAAGCTCCTCCACGCTCGATCCGACGGCCCACGTTCGTCCCCTCCCCGCACCCCCGCCTTTCCGCCCGCCCGCATTCCCCGCCCGTAAATGCCTTCCGACGGGCCTTCGGAATTCCCCGGAACATTTCATGCGCGGACCGGGACGTTGCGGTGTGCCGGTCCGCGTCCGATTCCCCAACCCGCTTTCGGTCCACCGGTTGCGGCAACCGGCGGT
Organism: Fimbriiglobus sp.; assembly: GCA_043745295.1. GTDB lineage: Bacteria > Planctomycetota > Planctomycetia > Gemmatales > Gemmataceae > JALHQU01. The sequence goes on from JAYTTN010000246.1 coordinate 897, forward strand.
CCCGCGGTAAGCGGGCGCGTTTCAGGACTCGCTCGAATTCCGATTATTGCGTCTCACGCTGCGTCGGGAAGCCGCACGTCCCTGATTTGGCCCGCCTCGTCGGCGAAGAAGTCGTGGTGCCCGTGGGTCGCCAGGACGAAGAGACGTAGGCTTCCCCGGCCAGCTCCGCCGGTGCCGGGTTTTCGGCGACACGTCGATCCGGTACTTGGCGAGGAGTTTCCGGTCCACCGCGAGCGGGTCTTTCCGGTCCGGCACCCGGCCGGAGATGAAAAAGTGATACCCGTGCGGCAGCAGGTTGCACGCGACGTGCTGGACGAACCCCTCGGGCGAGGTCGTCTCGGAGCGGTAGTCGTAGTCGGCCATCTCCCCCTCCGGCCCGAAGACGGGGTTGCTTCAGTCGACGCAACCCCCGAGGCCGTTGTTCCTGGGAACCCGAACCCTCCGAAGTGGCGTGCGTGCCCGGAAGCCGTCGCCCAAACCAAAGGCGCTAGCTTCCAGGTTGCTGCCGCCCAATTTATGGGCGTTCCGCTTCGCCGAACCTTCCTGCAGTGAGTGGGATTCGAGGCGTACCTCGGGCGTTCACCGCCGATTCGTCCCTGGAACGTGTTCAACCTTTTGGCTCAACACGGGCCAGTCGCCCCGAGTCCGACCAAGGAACCGGCCCGCCGCACCGCCTCCCGTACGGGGAGTCGGCACGGCGGGCCGCCGTCATTTCCGATTGAGAAAGCCAGTCCGTTCTTTCGTCGGCTTGCGTTGCCCGGCACCACCCGTCGGCAACAGCACGGGCCGCGAGTGCCTTCCCGCGAACGCCGCCCGCACCTTCTGCTTCCCCGGCCCGTCCTTCGACTTCCGCACCACCACCACTCGGTGCTTGATCGCGTGCCGCTTCTTCTCGCCCGCGTCATGCCGCCGCTGCTTCTTCGACGGTCGGTTCGTCGGCCGTTCGGTGGCGTCCACGGACGTCGCCCGCAACTCGTCCTCGCCGATCCGCACCTTCCGCTCGGGGATGCGGACGATGCCGGTGAGGGCCAACCCGACGGCCGCGACCAGGCGGCAGATGG
>JAYTTN010000247.1:0-7119 GCA_043745295.1 Fimbriiglobus sp.
CCTCCCGGACGCGGGGGTCGGCGTGGGCGAGCAACCGGGCCAGCCCGGAGGCGGCCCGGCCCTGGTCGGCCTCGGCCAGCTTCGGCGAGGCTCGGGCGGCCCCGACCCGCTCGGCGGCGGACTCGGAGTCGAACAGTGCCAACAGTCCGGCGGTCGTGGCGTGGTCCCCCGCCGCCACCTGGCCGGCGGCGACGGCGGCGGCCTCACGCACACGGTCGTCGGGGTCGGACGCGAGGAGGCGACGGAGCTCGGGCAGCGAGGCCAGGGCCGGCGGGCCGAACGACCCGAGGGCCGTGGCCGCGGTCGCCCGCGTCGAAGGGTTACCGTCCCCGAGCCGACGGGTCAGGGTCGCCACCGGGTGAGGGCTACGCCGCATCAGGGCGTCGCGGGCCGCGGTGCGGACATCCATGTCCCGGTCCTCCAAGAGGCCGGCCAAAAGGCCGTCGGCCTCAAGTCGCTCGAACGGCCCGACGGCGGACCGGCGGGCGGCGGGGGAGAGCATGTACACCTCCCAGGTGAGCAGGATCAAGGCCGCCCCGGCAATCAGCCCGACAACCACTCGCCGTCGGTTTTTACTGAGTGTCACGGGGGACTCCGGCCTTCGATGGGGTCGGCCGCCTCGCCCTCATTTCCCGATTGTAGCTGGGCAGTGTGACGGGAGGGTGACGACCGGGTTACGGTTCCGTCATCTTCCGCGGGAAGGTCATGGCGACGCGGGTGCCGCCCCCGTCCCGGTCGGCGATCTCGACCGCCCCGCCGTGCAGTTCCACGACGGACTTCACGATGGCGAGGCCGAGGCCGACGTTCCCGGCGGACGAGGGCCGGGACGGGTCCGCCCGGTAGAAGCGGTCGAAGACGTGCGGCAGGTGGGCGGCGGGGACGCCGCCGCCGGTGTCGGCGACGACCACGGTAGTCGCCGCCTCGGTCGTCGCGGCGGTCAGCGTGACGGCCCCGCCCGGCGGGGTGTGGGCCAGGGCGTTCTCGACCAGGTTGCCCACCGCCCGCTGGAACAGCGGGCGGTTCAGGTCGGCGTGGACGCCGCCCGCCACGACGACGACCAGCCGGACGCCCTTCTCGCCCGCCACCGCCTCGTAGAACTCGCACACGGTCGCCAGTTCCGCCCCGACATCCACCCGGTCCTTGGCGACTTGCGTCTGCGGGTTCTCGGCCCTCGCCAGGAACAGCAGGCTCTCGACCAGCCGGGCCAGCCGCCCGCACTCTTCGAGGTTCGACGCCAGAACGTTTCGGTACTCGTCCGGGGTGCGGGGCTTGCCGAGGGCCACCTCGACCTCGCCCCGCAGGTTGTTCAGCGGGGTGCGGAGTTCGTGGGCGATGTCCGCCGAGAACCGGGCCAGCCGCGTGAACGACCCTTCGAGCCGGTCGAGCATCCGGTTGAAGGTGTCGGCCAGGGCGAGCAGTTCGGCGGGCAGGCCGTCCGGGTCGATCCGCTCCCCCAGGTGGGCCGGGTCGATGCGGCGGGCCGTGTCCGTCACGACGCGGACGGGCCGCAGCCCCCGGCGGGCGATGTGGTGGCCGACGCCGACGCACGACACCAACGCCGCCACCAGCACAAACATCAGGTTCTGCCGGTAGTCGGCCAGCAGTTCGACCTCGCTGCGGCGGTCCATCGCCGCCTGGATGACGAACCCCGACCCCCCCGCCGGGCCGGCAGGCACGCGGACCGCCATCACCCGCAGGGGCGTGCCGTCGTCGGACAGGCGGTGGTCCCCGCGTCCGGGGTCGGTCGCGGGCGTCGGGAAGGCGGTCGGGGGCAAGAGCCGCCCCAGCCCCGGCGTCTCGACGAGGACCCCGCCGGCCGCGTCCATCAGGCGGACGTACACCTGCGTGTGCTGGCGGCTCAGGAACTCCTGCTCCGCCTCCTGCCGCACGGCCTCCAGGTCGCCGGGGCGGTCCGCGAGCAAGTCCCGCAGCACCCGCACCTGGTCGGCGAGTTGGTTGTCGTCCTCCTGGTCGAGGCTGCGGCCCAACGCCCAGTACAAGGACCCGGTGGCGGCGAGGATCAGGGCGAAGGCGGACCCGGCGTTCCAGGCGGTCAGCCGGGCGGCGAGCGACCACGGCGGCGACACGCGGCGGGGGGCGGGGCCGTCAGGGGCGGTCTTCGAGGACATACCCGACCCCCCGGACGGTGTGGATCAACTTCCTGTCGAACGGTTCGTCGGCCTTCGCCCGGAGCCGCCGCACATGAACGTCCACCACGTTGGTGTCGCTCTCGAAGTTCACGTCCCACACCTGCTCGGCGATCAGCGTCCGGGTCAGGACCTCCCCGGCCCGGCGGGCCAGCAGGGACAGCAGGGCGAACTCCTTCGGGGTCAGGTCGAGCCGCCGCCCGCCCCGGCTGGCCCGGTGGCGAACCGCGTCCAGTTCGAGGTCGGCCACCCGGACCGTCTCCGGCTGGCGGGCCGGGCCGCGGCGGAGGAGCGACCGGACGCGGGCCAGCAGTTCGGAGAAGGCGAACGGCTTCACCAGGTAGTCGTCGGCCCCGAGTTCCAGCCCCTTGACGCGGTCGTCTACGGCGTCCCTGGCGGTCAGGAACAGCACCGGCGTCTGCCGGCTCTGCTGCCGGATCGCCGCGACGACCGCCCACCCGTCGAGGCCGGGCAGCATCACGTCGAGGACCACCGCGTCGTAGGCGACGGTGCGGGCCAGGTGCAGGCCGTCGTCGCCCCGCGTGGCGACATCGACCACGAAACCGTTCTCCTCCAGACCTTTCCGAAGGAAGGCGGCAGTCTTCGCCTCGTCCTCGATCACCAGAAGTCGCATGACCGTCTCCACTCCACCGACAACGACCCGCTCGCCATCTACAATACCGTCTCGCACAGCAGCAGGCAGTCGTGGATGGCGGTGACGCCGTGAACTCCGAGGGCGTTCAACTGCCCCACCTGGAAACCTTCTCGAAGGCCGCGGAGTTGAGCAGCTTCACGGCGGCGGCGAAGGCACTCGGCTTGACGCAGGCGGCGGTCAGCCAACGCATCCAGGCCCTCGAAAAGGCCCTCGGCAAGAGCCTGTTCGACCGGAGGGGCGGGCGGGTCCTGGTGACCGAGGCCGGGCGGAAGCTCTACGCCCACGCCCAGCGGATCATCGACCTGCACCGGGAGGCCCGCCGGGAACTCACCGGCCACGAACCCCCGGTCGGCGGGGAACTGGCGATCGCCGCCAGTTCCGTCCCCGGCGAACACCTGCTCCCGGCCCTGCTGTTCGCGTTCGGCCAGAAGTACCCGCACGTCCGGGTCCGTGCCGCCGTCAGCGACAGCGTGGCGGTGATGGGGCAGGTGGGGCGGGGCGAGGTCAGCGTCGGGCTGGTCGGGCGGAAGGCCGAGAACCCGAACTTCGAGTTCAAGTTCCTCGCCGGCGACCGCATGGTTTTGGTGGCCCCGGCCGGCCACGCCTTGAGCCGAGCGAAGGCGGTCACGGTGGACGAACTCGCCGCCCACCCCCTCGTCTTGCGGGAAGCCGGGTCCGGGCTGCGGCACTGCTTCGAGAAGTCGCTGGACCGGGCCGGGCGGTCACTGACCGAACTCCGGGTCGCCCTCGAACTCGGCAGCAACGGGGCGATCAAGGAGGCCGTCCACCGGGGCGTCGGGGTGGCGGTGCTGTCCGTCCTCGCCGTCCAGAAGGAGATCGAGTCCGGCAGCCTGCATGCCCTCGAAGTCGAGGGCATCCGCTGCGACCGGGAGATGTTCGTGGTGCAGGACCGGAGGCGGGTGCCGCCCCTCACCGCCCGGTTGTTCTTGAACTTCCTCGACGCCAATCCCCTCCCCGATCTCGACCCATAAGCACGGCTTATGGCCCCGCTCGGGGGTATCACCCATCGTCCGTAACGCCCCCGGAGCCGAACCGCTACTGTGCGAGCGGCTCGTAGTTCTCTGAAGGGCCGCCACGCGGGCGTTGGCGGTCGTCGTCGGGGGCCGTGGCCCTTCTGCCGGTACTGGCCGACCCGCCGCCGATCAACCCGGCGAAGAAGGTGTGGCCCGAACCCGTCCCCAAGAAGTCCGACAAGAAGTGAGGTCGCCGCCGTGGAGAGCGTGAACGAGATCAAGGACGAGATCAGGCGGCGGTTCGTCAAGGTCGCCACCGACCCCACCGCCCCGCAGCGGCACCCGACCGGCCCGTCCAGTGCGAAGAAGCTCGGCTACGACCCCGCCGAGATTGACGGACTTCCCGCCGCGGTCACCGAGTCGTTCGCCGGGGTCGGGAACCCGCTCGGGCTGAGCGAACTCCTCCCCGGTGACGCGGTGCTGGACATCGGCTGCGGGGCCGGGGTGGACAGCATCCTCGCCGCCCGGAGGGTCGGGCCGTCCGGTCGGGTCGTGGGCGTGGACATGACGCTGGAGATGGTGACGAAGGCCACCGCCAACGCCGCGGCCGCGGCGGTCCCCAACGTCGAGTTCCACCAGGGCGAGGCCGACCGCCTGCCGGTGGGCGACGGTGCGGCGGACGTGGTGATCTCGAACGGGGTGTTCAACCTGTGCCTCGACAAGCCGAAGGTGCTGGCCGAGGCCTTCCGGGTCCTCCGACCCGGTGGCCGGTTGCAGATGGCCGACATCCTCTTGGGCGAGGCGGTGACGGACGAACGGGTGCAGACGAAGGGGGCGTGGTCGGCCTGAATTGGCGGTGCGGTCAAGGGGCGGTCGCTCCTTCGGATGCTCACCGACGCCGGGTTCACCGACGCCGCGTTCCACGGCTGGACGGGTTACGTCACGTCCTCCGCCACGCAGGGAGGGCTGGTCACGGCCCGCAAGCCGGGGCCACGCCGGCTGTGACGGTGGGAAACCTGCTGTTCGCCAGGATGACGACGGCCTACACCTTCCTCGGCGTGGTGTCGAGGGGGCGGGACAGGAAGCACGCTCCGGCGTCAGCCCCGAAGACTACGATGACCCCGCCCCGCCGCGGTTCGAGAGCTGGCCGCGAGATTACCCCGTCCGCCACTGGAGTGAGGCCATGTCCGTCTGCCGATTCGCCGCCTTGCTGCCGATGCTGCTCGTCGCGGTCGGCCCCGCGAGTCCCGCCGACCCGCCCGCCGCACCCAAGGGGGGGCCGCCGGTCGTCGCCCGGCCCGAGGCGTTCAAGACGCTCGTCAACCCGGAGTGCTCGCACTGCCGCGACGAGGCCAGGCGGCGGGCCGGGGAGTTGAGGGGCGACGACCGGGTGCTGGCCTGGGTCCGCGGCTACTCCGACGGCGGGGCCATCCCGATCCGCTTCTTCCTTGGCCCGCACCGCGTCATCAGCGATAGCTACGGCGTCTTCGTGTACGACCCGGACGCCGGGTTCGCCCGCGGGTTCGAGCCGTCCTACGACTTCGCCTTCCACGGCTGGCGGAACGGGGTCATGGCGATGCGGCACAAGGACGGGACGCTGTACTCGTGCCTGACCGGGGTGGCGTTCGACGGCCCGAGGAAGGGGGAGCGGCTCAAGCCGGTGCCGACCCTGGCGACGGAGTGGGGGGACTGGCTCAGGCGGTATCCGGGCGGGGTGGCGTACAAGATGTTCGAGAAGTACCAGCCGGTCGAGTCGCCGGCCGCCGCGAACGCCGACGCCCTCAAGAGCCGGGGCCGGGCGGACGACCGGTTGCCGGGCGACACCCCCGTCCTGGGCGTGTCCGCCGCGAAGGGCAGTCGGGCGTACCCGCTGGACGAGTTGGCGAAAGCCGGGCTGATCCGCGAGGCCGTGGACGGCCAGGACCGGGTGGTCCTGTGGTACGGCCCGACGAGGACGGCAGCCGCCTACCGGCCCGTCGCCTCGCCCCCGAAGAAGGACGCCGGGCCGCCTCGGACCGTCACCCTGTCAGTGACCGGCACGGGGGCCGACGCCGCGTTCATCGACAAGGAAACCGGCTCCCGGTGGGACATCGCGGGCCGGGCCGTCGCGGGCGACCTCAAGGGGTGGACGCTGGAGTGGCTGGACGGCACCCAGGTGAAGTGGTTCGCCTGGGCGGCGGAGTACCCGGAGACGACGATCTCCAAAGGCAAGGAGTGAACGCCATGCCGACCCCGCCAACCGCCTGCTGGCCCGCCCGCCGACGACCAGCGTCTTGACCCCCGCCTGCAATCCGCCACCCTGCCCGTAAGGCAGGTTCTCTACAAAGCCCGCTGCCCATCGACTCCGTTTACTCCCCCACCGGCGGCTTCGTTTCGGCCGTGACGAGGATGGGGGACGGTGCGGCCACCGGCAGTGAGGGGATGATGGGGCTGACGGCCTTCGCCGGCGTCGAGTCGTTCCCCCAACGAACTCGCGGTGCGGGTCGGGGGCCACGGGTGCGGGAGCCGAGGTCTTTCTCTCGAATGCAATCACGTCGGGCAGCTTGTGACCTCCGCGTCCAGTCGTGTCAAGAGGTCTCGCACCGGCTGCTCCGTCGTGGCCGTCCGCTTGTTCTCCGGGTCGTAGTGCCTCTTGGTGATGTTGGTCGCCGCGTGCCTCAAGTACCTCTGCCGCTCGTGCAGCAGTGCCACGCCGCTCGACTTCAGGGAGATTTGCCCGGTGGTGCGGAAGGCGTGGATGTCCGCGAACCGCTACTCGGTTTCGTACTCGACGGCGTGCGGGCCTCGACCTGCCTGACTACGCCGGGCGAGTATTGACCGCGGCCACGGAGCAGCGTGCGGCGTGGCGGGTCTGCCACAAGCGGCACACCAGTGGACGACACCGCCCCGCGGTCGAAACACCCCGGCCCCGCCCGCGGGGCGACGCGGCCAACTCTCGGCAACAACCGGGGACAACTGGACGCGGGCTGCCGGGGCAGGACGACCCCGGACGCGGACCGGGGACAACTTTGGGGACAACTGGGCCGCGGAGGTGTCGAAAAGGGCGGGGCAATGGGGAACGAAAAACCCCCGCAAGTCACTATCCTTGCGGGGGTTCCGATTCAGCGAGGATGACGGGACTCGAACCCGCAACCTCCGGATCGACAGTCCGGCGCACCCCCCAAGCGATGTCCCCGGAAACATGGGTTCGACGCCAGGCTTGCGCGACCAGTTGCACGCCAGTTGCACAGCCCGCTCAGGTGCCCACCTCGACCTAACGCGAGTCGCCGCCGCGTGGCCTGGGTTGCCCGCCCCCCTCCGCGCGGCAGTGATAGCGCTACTCGACGCCGCAGCGGCGATCGGG
>JAYTTN010000248.1:0-7111 GCA_043745295.1 Fimbriiglobus sp.
GAGCGACGGTCTCCAAACAAGACCGTCGCTCACGCTTCCGGCTCGGATCGTGAAGTCTGGCTCGGCGGGAGCCTCGCCCTCCCGGCATTTCATCCAGGGGAACGGACATGCCCCGCCCGATCATCCTGTTCACCGGGCCGTTCGCCGACGTGCCGCTGGATGTCCTCGGCTCGAAGGCCTCCGAGTGGGGCTACCAGGGCGTCGAACTCTGCTGCTGGGGCGACCATCTGGAAGTGCAGCGCGGGCTGGCCGACGAGTCCTACGCCGCCGGCCGGCTGGACCTGCTCGCCCGGTACGACCTGCACGCCCCGGTGGTGGCCGCGCACAAGGTCGGGCAGGCGGTGTGCGACGCCATCGACGACCGGCACCAGGGGCTGCTGCCCGATTACGTCTGGGGCGACGGCACGCCGGCGAAGGTGCGGCAGCGGGCCGCCGAGGAGATGGTGGCGACGTTCCGGCTGGCCGAGAAGCTCGGCGCGGGCGTCGTCAGCGGGTTCACCGGCTCGCCCATCTGGAGCTACGTCGGCGGCTACCCGGCCCCGAAGCCGGGCGTCATCGCCGACGCGCTCAAGCAGTTCGCCAAACAGTGGACGCCGATCCTCGACGCCGCCCGCGACTGCGGCGTGCGGTTCGCCTGCGAGGTGCATCCCGGCCAGCTCGCCTACGACCTGTACTCGTCCGAAGTCGTCCTCGACGCGCTGAACGGCCGCGAGGAGTTCGGCTTCACCTTCGACCCCAGTCACTTCCTCTGGCAGGGGGTGGAGGCGGCCGAATTCCTCCGCCGGTTCGCGGACCGCATCTACCACGTCCACGTCAAGGACGCGGTGCTGAATCTGACCGGCCGCACGGGGGTGCTGGCCGGGTACTGGCCGAGCGGCGACCCGCGCCGCGGCTGGCAGTTCCGCTCGCCGGGTCGCGGCGGGGTGGACTGGGACTCGATCCTGCGGGTGCTGAACGAGATCGGGTACGACGGCCCGCTGTCGGTGGACTGGCACGACGCCGGCCTGGACCGCGACTTCGGCGCGGCCGACGCGCTCCAGTTCCTCAAGCGGCTCGACTTCGACCCGCCGGCCAGGGGGCCGCAACTGTTCCGGGGGTGAGAAGAGTCCTGCTATACTCAACCATCCCGAAGCCAGTTGGTGATCCGATGCCCGAACTCGTACCCCCGCCGTTTCCGGTTTCCTTGCTCATCTGCGACGGCATCCACACCGACCCCTACACGGATCGGCGAACGCTCCTCGGTGAGTTCGACGAGTTCTATTCGCCGACCCTCCCGGCAGTGATTCCGGTGGTGTGGATGTTCGCCGAGGTGACGGAGTGCCGGGACGCGGTTCGTCTTCGGATCCGCTTCGCCACCACCGACCCGGAGGCAGAACCGATCTGGGAGACCGAGTGGGCGGAGGTCGTCGCGGACACACCCCTCGTGAGGGCGACGGTCCAATGGGGCGTCGTGAACCTGGGATTTCCGGAACACGGAGTCTACATGGTACAATTGGTCGATGGGTATGATCGCGTCGTCATTCAGCGGCGGCTGTTCATCATTGGCGACCAATCTTCACCCGAACCGGAGACACCCGATGAGACCTGAACTCCCAACCCCGATGTACACGGTCTCGGTCAGTTACCGCGGGGGCCGTGCGGGGAAGATCCCCGCCGTGCGCACCGGCGGTCTCAAACCCGTTGATCCTCGCGGCAGTCAGCCCGTTTGGAAGCCGATGATCCGCCTCTCGAAGCCGAAGCCCGCCGACGGCGGTGCAGTCGCCAAGTGACCCCATGCCGTTCCCCTCGAAAGCCGCCGTGGACGACCTGAAGCGGACGTGGACCGACAAGCGGGTCCGCGTGACGGCCGACGCGCGGCCGGACTTGGCCCGGTTCGCCGGCCGCGTCGGGCGGGTGGTGACGGTCAACTACTCCGGCCGGGCGGTGGTCGATTTCGCCGACGGCGCGTGGTACGACATCCGCGACTTCGCCGATGTGCTGGAGATGGTGACGGACGAGACCGAGGCGAGGACGTACGACGCCACCGCCAACAGCGCCCAGAAGCTGCCCGCCCGCCAGGGGTGACCCGAATGCTGACCCGCCGCTGCTTCGTCATCAGCCCCATCGGCCAGCCGGGGTCCGAGGTCCGCGACCACGTCGACGACCTGTTCCGCTACGTCATCCAGCCGGCGATGGACGAGTTGGGGTTCGCGCCGCACCGGGCCGACCACGACAACCAGGTCGGGCGGATCAGCGAGCAGATGTTCCGGTCGATCTTGGCGGACGACTTCTGCATCGCCGTCCTCACCTTCCAGAACCCGAACGTCTTCTACGAACTGGCAGTCGCGCAGGCGGCGGCACGGCCGGTGGTGATCCTCAGCCAGCGGGGCACGCCGCTCCCGTTCGACATCAGCGACCTGCGCGTCATCGAGTACGACTTCCGCCCGCACTCGATCATGGAGAAGGTGTACGTGCGGCAGATCGTGGACATGGTGCGGAACCTGGAAGCCCAGGGGTGGAAGGTGCCCGTGCCGTTCGGCCCGCACCTGTCCCCGCTCGGCGGCACGGCCGCCGCCGTCCGCCTCCTCGACCGGGTGGACGCCTACGGCCCGTCGGACGACTGGCTGGCGCTCATCGCCGGGGCCGCGCGGGTCATCGACCTGTCGGGCATCTCGTTGCGGTACTGGACCCGCATCCCGGCGTTCCGGTCCCTGCTGACCGAGCGGGCGAAGGCCGGGTGCCGGGTCCGGGTGATGCTCATGCACCCCGACAACCCGGCGTTCTTCCAGTACATGAACCCGCGGCTGAAGCTGACGGTCGGCACGGCCGTGTCCGAGATCGAGGCGGCCACGGCGTTCTTCGCCGAGTTGGCGGCGGATCACGCCGGCGTCGAGGTCCGCCGGATCCGAACCGGCGCGCATCATCAGCAGATCCTTCGGGCGGACGCCAAGATGCTCGCGTCCCTGGTGATGTACTCGGAGGCGACCAACCGCTCGCCGCTCGTCGAGTGCAGCGAGGACACGTCGTTCTACCGGGCCATGCTGGACGAATTCGACTGCCTTTGGCAGGCGAACCCCGACCCGACACTCGCCCCGCCTTCGTAAGACGGTAAACTTCTCGGCGACCGGTAAGCCAACTCACCCGTTCAGGTAGCCCGGCCGCGCGTTCAGGTGGCCGGGCGACACGCTCCCGCCGCGCCGATAGCCGTTGGCCTGGTAGTCGTCGTAGTCGTCCTCGCACTGCTCGTGGTCGCGGACGGTGCCGCACCCCATGATGGAGGCGATGGCAAACAGCATCAGCGGCCAGCGGGCGAGGCGGGCGACGGCGCAGCCGGCTCCGAGGGCGACGGTCAGGAACAGGAACGGCCAGCGGGCGTAGCGGAGGGCGGCGAGCAGTCCGGACATGCGGCGTCCTGCCTGGGCGGGCGAGAGGTAGCGGGCGAGTCGTGACCGGATAGCGACTCTCGGCGGCGGAATCAACCGCGACCGGGCGCGGCGGCGGTATAATCGCCTCATGGAAAAAACCGAACTGCGAATCGTCTCCGGCACGCTGAAGGGCCGCAAGGTCGAGTGCGAGATCCATCCGGGCATGCGGCCGACCCCGCAGTCGGTGCGGGAGGCGCTGTTCAGCATCCTCGGCAACGCCGTGCCCGGCCGCGTCTTCTACGACGTGTTCAGCGGGTCCGGCGTGGTCGGCCTGGAGGCCGTGAGCCGCGGCGCGAGCGGTGGCCGACTGATCGAGCGCGACCCCAAGCACGCCAACGCGATCCAGAAGTACATCGACCGGTTCGCCGTGGCCGACCGCGTGCAGGTGCTGCGGGCCGACGCCTACCGGTGGGCCGAGCGGTGGGTGCCGCCGGCCGGCCAGCCGGTCAACCTGTACCTCAGCCCGCCGTTCCCGGACCTGCAAGGCGTGAAGGTGTTCGAGTTCGCCAAGATGGTCGCCCAACTGCTGGCGAAAGCGCCGGACGAGTCGGTCCTGGTGCTGCAAGTCGAGGACGGCTTCCCCCTCGACGACCTGCCGGACCCGGAGCTGTGGGACGTGCGGCGGTACGGCCGCAACCGCCTACTGTTCCGCGTGAAGGAAGTGGTCCGAGCCGAAGCGCCCGCCCCACCTGCTGACATCACTCCTGAGAGTTGACTTCTCACTCGTATCCGAGGTTTGCCCACCGCGGTGCGGTGATTGCCGGTAGCCAGGGGTGGAACGCAGCTCGCAGAACCCCTGGGAATCAAGGCAAAAACAGTGTCCGTCGTCCCTCCTGGACTCGTTGGTTTTCTTCATCGGTTTCAGGGGTTCCGTCGCCGCGCTCCGTCACCCCTGGCTACCGGCAACCGCACCTCCGGTGCGAGGAGACCGGCCAAACACTCCCTGGCAGTCGCGGCTCGTGAGCCGGTCACTCGTAGGCGATGGCGTCGGGGATGCGGGTCTTCACCGCCCGCAGCGCCGGGAGCAGGCCGGCGAGGGTGGCGATGGCCACGCCGCCGACGGCGATGCCGATGGCCTGTTTCCACGGCAGCAACAAGTCAAATGAGAACCCAGACTCCTCGAACAGCACCACCTTCAGGACGTACCACTCCAGCGGCACGCCGATGAGGAAGCCGAGGACGGTGCCCAGCAGCCCCATCAGCACCGCCTCGTACAGCACCGTCTTCACGATCTGCGCCGGGGTCGCGCCGACGGCCAGCAGGAGGCCCAGTTCCCGCTTCCGCTGCAACACCGAGATGAGCAGGCTCGTCACCACGCCGAGCGCGGCCACCACGCCGACGACGATCTGCTGCAAGTTGACGAGCAGATACATGCGGTCGATCAGGTCGCCGAGCATCTTCCGCAGGGCCGAGCGGTCGGCGGCCAGATACCCGTGGTCGGCGGCGAACCGCGTCACCCGCGCGCGGGCGGCCGCCGTCTCCTCGGCGGACTTCTGCGTGACGAACACGTGGCAGAGGTCGATGCGGCTGTCGGCGAACAGGCGGGCGTACACGCCGCGGTCGATGAACAGCGTGCCCTTGCTCCACGAGTAATCGACGATGGTGCCGAGGACGGTCAGCTTCACCGGGCGGTGCGGGCCGGGCAGGGTGACGACATCGCCGACGCGGACGCCGTGGCGGACGGCGAAGTTGTCCGACATGATGACGCCGTCGGTGCCGGCCAGCCGGCGGAACGGGTCCAGTTGCGGCAGGCCGGTCGGCCCCCGCGCCTGGCTGGGGTCCACGAACTCGTCCACGTCGATGGCGGTCATGAAGATGACGGTGCCGTTGTAGTCCGGCCGCAGATAGCGGAGGCCGGCGACGTGCTCCACGCCCGGCACGGCCTTCAGTTTCCGCATCTTCTCCGGGTCCACCGCCGCCGACATCTGCGAACTGATGGCCTCGGTGACGCTGCCGCCGGAGACGAACAGGTCGGCCTGAATGACTTCGTCCAGCCAGCGGGTGACGGGTTCCTCGTTGCTCTTGCCGACGCCGGCGGTCTGGATCATCACCGCGACGCCGGCCGCCAGCGCACCGATGACTAGCCCGGTGCGGCCGGGCGAGCGGATCAGGTTGTCCGAGGCCAGCCGCGCCTCGATGGGCAGCGTGCGGCGGAGGATCGGTTGCAGGAGCTGCACGATGACGGCGACGAGGATGGGCGCGGCCAGCAACAGCCCGACCAGCGCCGACACCAGCCCGCCGAACGCGCCGACGCGCGGGGGCAGGTCGTGCCGCGTCAGGATCATGGCCACCCCGCCGGCGACCAGCGTGGCGCACACGGCCCGGTGGGCCAGTCGCCACGCGCCGCCGACCCCGCCGGGCACCCGCCGCACGGCGTCGGCCGGGTCTTGCGAGGCGGCTTGCAGGGCGGGAATGAGCGCCGCCACGACGGCGGTAATCAGGCCCGCGCCGACGGCCAGCAGCAGCGTCCCGCCCGTAGGCCACGACGGGTCGGCCGCGGGGTTCAGGAAGATGCTGCCGAGGTCTTCGCGGATGAGCCAGAGGGCGAACCGCGACAGGCCGATGCCCAGCGGGATGCCGACCGCCGCGCCGATCAGCCCCAGCACGGCCGCCGCCACGAGGAAGATGGCGACCACCTGCGGCCGCGTGCAGCCCAGGGACCGCAGGGTGCCGATGTCGTGCCGCCGCTCGGCGACGGTGACGGCCAGCGCGTTGTACACCAGGAACAGGCCGACCACCATCGCGCCGAGGGCGCACATGGTGAACCCGATCTGGATGCCGCCGACGATCTCGCGGGTGGACTTCCCCTGGTCGTCGGGGGTGTTCACCACCGCCCGCTCGCCGACGAGGGCGACGAGGGTGTCCTTCACCACCGCCGCGTCGGTGCCGGGGTGGAGCATGATGTCCACGCGGTTCACCCGGAGCGGGTTGGCGGCGGACCAGACCGGCTTGGCGGCCAGCGGCCCGGCGGCGGCGGCGACCGGCGCGGCCGGGGCGGTCTGCGGCTGCAGGAACTCGGCCGCCTGGCCGATCTCCATGCCGACGACGTTCGGCCCGATGCCCATCAGCGGCGAGTCGGCGTCGTAGTCGATCACCCACAGCGGCAGACAGTCGATCCGCCGGCCGCCGGCCTGGACGACGAACGGCGACGACTCGTCGTCCCGCCACTGCTCCCACTCGTCGAACAGGGCTCGGCTCAGGGCGATCACCCGGCGGTTCAGGGCGGTGAACAGCGTCGCCGCCGAGTGCTTCACCCGGATGGCCTTCACCTTGTAGGCGTTCTCGCCGTCCAGCGTGGCAAACGGGTCGTTGCCGGAGAGCTGGTGGGACGCCAGCTCGACGCCCAGCAGCACGGCCCCCCGGTTCTCGCGCGGCGGGTCGGTGGGCGGCTGCTTCTTGTACGGCGGCACCGACATCCGCTCGATGGTGAGCGGCTGGACGGACTTCACGCCGGGGATGTCGGCCGCGCGGATTTCGCCGGCCAGGCCGTGGTCCACGTTCAGTTCGCCGTTGCTGACGAACAGGTCGCCCATGCCCAGCGGGGTCGTCGTCTCGGTGGCGGCCGTCTCGATGCAGCGGTTCAGGACGCGCGTGCTGACGAGCGTGGCCACCCCCAGGGCGATGCTGGCCACGATGAGCGCCGAGCGGGTCCACCGCTGGCGGAGGTAGCGCAGGCTGAGGAGGCGGAACACGGTCAGCATCGAAAC
>JAYTTN010000249.1:0-7108 GCA_043745295.1 Fimbriiglobus sp.
TCACGCTTCCGGCTCGGACCGACTGGAAGATGCCACTCCCTGGCGGTCGCGGCTCGCAGGATTAATCTCGGAGGATTCGCCGGTGGCCGAGGAGACCGACCCGGAATCGAAGACCGAAGACCCGACGCCGCGGCGGCGGGAGGAGGCCCGCAAGCAGGGCCAAGTGCCGTTCAGCAACGAGCTGGTCGGCGCGGCCGTCACGCTCGCCGGGATCGTCGGCCTGAACTCGTTCGGGCGGGCCATTGGCGGCACCATGCTGGACGTGTTCCGGTCGGACCTGCCGCACCTGTTCCGGGCCGAACTGACGCCGGCGGCGGCGCAGCAGATGATCGGCGGGGCGATGCTGAACCTGATGCTCGCGCTGGCCCCGCTGTTCGCCCTCATGGTGGCCGTCGGCGTGGTCGCCAGCGTCATCCAGGCCGGGTTCCAGATCACCCCGGAGCGGCTGGAGTTGAAGTTCGACAAGCTGAACCCGGCGAGCGGGTTCGGTCGGCTGTTCTCGGTGGCGGCCGTCGTGCGCGGGCTGCTGGCGGTGCTGAAGGTGGCGGCCATCGCCGCCGTCGCCTACTTCCTCGTGGAAGGCCGCGCGGGCGTCATCGCCACCCTCGACCGCGACCACTTGGGCGGCGCGGTGGCGTCCTCGTGGGCGCTCATCATCCGGCTGGGGCTGTACCTGACGCTGGCGGTCGCGGTGGTGGCGGCGCTCGATTACGTGTACCAGCGGCGGCGGTTCGAGCGCGGGCTGATGATGACCAAGGAGGAACTGAAGCGGGAGATGAAGCAGGACGACGGCGACCCGCAGGTGAAGCACCGCATGCGGCAGATGGCCCGCGAGCGGATGCGGCGGCAGAAGATGCTGGCCGAGGTGCCGACGGCGACGGTGGTGGTGACGAACCCGACCGAGTACGCCGTGGCGCTGCGGTACGTCGCCGGGAAGGATCTCGCGCCGGTGGTGGTGGCGCGGGCGAAGGGGGCGTTCGCCGCGCGGGTGGTGGCCGCCGCGCGCGGGGCCGAGGTGCCGGTGCTGGAACGGCCGCCGCTGGCGCGGGCGCTGTACGCCGGCGTGCGGGAGGGCCAGGGGGTGCCGCAGGAACTGTTCGCGGCGGTCGCGGAGGTGATCGCCTTCCTGTACAAGCTGAAGGGAATCACCCGCTGACCGGAGCCGGAGACGAATTCGGGTGTCGGCGGGAAACGGACGCCCGCCCGCTGTGGGACGGCGCGAAACTGTCGGCCGGGGACGAAATCCGGAGGCCGGACTGCTTGAAATCCGGACGGAATCGCCCCGTTTGCGAACGCGGTGACCTAAATATCCACGCCGCCTGAAGGCGGACCCACGGACGACCCGCGATGGCGACCGAGCCAATCACCCCCACCCGACCCGGCCTCCAGCGGAGCGAGCTGATTCTGTCGGCGTCGCTCTTCGGCCTGCTCATCGTCTTCCTGGTGCCGCTGCCGACGTTCGTGCTGGACATCCTGCTGTCGCTGAACCTGGCGGCCACCATCCTGGTGCTACTGGTGACGCTGACGGTGAAGCAGCCACTGGACTTTTCGACGTTCCCGTCGCTGCTTTTGCTACTCACCCTGTTCCGCCTCGCGCTGAACGTGGCCACCACGCGGCTGATCCTGCTGAACGGCAACGCCGGCGAGATCGTGCAGGCGTTCGGGCAGTTCGTGGTCGGCGGGAATCTGATCGTCGGGATGGTGATCTTCTTCATCCTCATCCTCATCCAGTTCATCGTCATCACGAAGGGGGCCGGGCGGGTGTCGGAGGTGGCCGCGCGGTTCACCCTGGACGCCATGCCGGGCAAGCAGCTCGCCATCGACGCCGAGATGAACGCCGGGCTGATCGACGAGGCGGAGGCGCGGAAGCGGCGGGCCGCCCTCATGCGGGAGGCCGAGTTCTACGGGACGATGGACGGGGCCAGCCGGTTCGTCCGCGGCGACGCCATCGCCGCCCTCATCATCACCGGCGTGAACCTGCTCGGCGGCATCGCCATCGGCATCTCGAAGGGGCTGTCCACCGGCGCGGCGGTGAAGACGTACTCCATCCTGACCATCGGCGAGGGGCTGCTCGCGCAGATCCCGGCGCTCATCACGGCCACCGCGTCCGGCATCCTGGTGACGAAGGCGACGACCGGCCGAAGCCTGGGGGTGGAGATCGGCGGACAGTTCCGCACGTCGTCGGCGGCCATGCGGCTGGGGGCGCTGGTCATGCTCGGCCTGGCGCTGGTGCCCGGCCTGCCGAAGCTGCCGTTCTTCGCGCTCGCCGCCGCCCTGTTCTTCCTCTCCCGGCAGGCCATGACCCCCGCGGCGGGCACCGAGGAGGCGAAGCCGGCCGGGGCCGCCGGACTCGCCGCCGACGCCGCCGGTCAGGCCCCGCCCCGGTCGCCGATGGAAGGCTACCTGGACGACTTCCTCCAGACCGACCGGCTCGGGCTGGAGATCGGCAACGACCTGATCCCGCTGGTCAGCGCGCGGCGCGGGCCGAGCCTGCTGGACCGCATCGGCAGCCTCCGCCGCGACGTGGCCAAGACGAGCGGGCTGTGGATGCCGACGGTGCGGGTGCGGGACAACCGCGACCTGGAATCGCAGGCGTACCGCGTGCTGATCGGCGGGCGGGAGGTGGCCAAGGGGCAGATTCGGCCCGACCTGTGGCTGGCCATCGACCCGGCCGGCGGCACCGTGCAGATCGAGGGCGAGGACGCCCGCGAGCCGGCGTTCGGCCTGCCCGCGCGGTGGATCCCGGAGGCCGACCGCCAGCGGGCGGTGATGGCCGGGTACACGGTGGTGGACGCCCCCAGCGTCCTCGTCACGCACCTCGGCGAGGTGGCCCGCAAGTACGCCCACGAGTTGCTCGGCCGCGACGACCTGAAGGAGCTCATCGACCGCGTGCGGGCCACGTCCGCCCCGCTGGTGGACGACCTCATCCCGCTCGGCCTGTCGATGGGCGCGCTGCACCGGGTGATGATGCTGCTGCTGGAGGAGCGGGTGCCGATCACGAACGTCACGCGCATCCTGGAGAGCCTGTCGGCGAACGTGGCCGCGACGAAGGATCCGTCCGAGTTGGCCGAGCGGGTGCGGGGCGACCTGGGCCGCGCCATCTGCGAGCGGTTCCGCGACGCCACCGGCCGCCTCCGCGCCGTCATCTTCGACCCCCGCGTCGAGATGGAGCTGCGGCGGAACACGCAGAACAACAAGCTGAACCTGGACGCCGGCCAGCAGGAGGCGCTGGTGATGCGGCTGGTGACGGAACTGCGGACGGCCTCGCAGCGGGGGTACGAGGTGGCGCTGCTGTGCGACACCAGCATGAGACGGGCGGTGCGGTACGTCCTCTCCCGCGCCATCGGCGACCTGGCCGTGCTAGCTTACCAGGAGATGCCGGCGGACGTGCTGATCGAGCCGGTCGCCATCCTCCGCCCGGAAGACCTGCAAGGCGGGCCGGGCACGGTGGCGAAGATGTTCGGGTGACGCATTTGAACCCCTCTCCCCTGGGGGAGAGGGGCAGGGGGCAGGGGTGAGGGGGAATCGGGATTCGGTTCCCAAGAGTCCCCCTCACCCCCAACCCCTCTCCCCCAGGGGAGAGGGGAGCAATCGCGATGGATTCTTCACACCTCGAGTGACGCCGTGAGCAGCAACAGCGAGGCCATCCAGACGTACCAGCGGGTCGCGGACCAGCAGCGGCGGGACGAGTTGATCGTCTCGCACCTGCCGCTGGTGAAGCACGTCCTCGGCCGTCTGATCGGCGAGCTGCCGCCCGGCGTGGACGTGGAGAATCTGGAGTCGGCCGGCGTCCTCGGCCTGGTCGAGTCGGCCGGCAAGTTCGACCCCACCCGCAACGCCCAGTTCAAGACGTTCGCCTTCCTCCGCATTCGCGGGGCCATCCTGGACGAACTCCGCCGCGCCAGCCCGCTCCCGCAGCACATGCTCGAACGGGTGTCCCGCATCCGCAAGGCGTACCGCGTTTTGCCCGCCCCCGTCACGGTGGAAGCACTCGTCGAAGCCACCGGCCTGACCACCGACGAAGTGTCTGACGCCCTCGCCGCCGAACGGTTCGCCCGCATGGTGTCGTGGGAGCAGACCGCCCAGCCCGGCGGCCTGACGCCGATGGAAATGGTCGAGCCGCCGCACGCCGAAGTGGAGCGGTGGGAGACCATCCGGCAACTCACGGACGCGGTCGAGAGCCTGCCGGAGCGCGAGCGGCTGGCCGTCACCCTGTACTACCGCGAAGACCTGCGGCTGCGGGAGATGGCCAAGGTGATGAACCTGTCCGAGTCCCGCATCTCCCGGCTACTCAGCCGGGCGCTGTTCACCCTCGGCGAGGCGCTGCGGGCGAAGAACATCCACGCCGGCGCGCTGACCGCGTGAGCGGCATGTCGATCCGAGCCGAAAGCGCGAGCGACGGGTTCCCGATGAGAACCGTCGCTCGCGCTTCCGGCTCGGATATACCTCACGGCTTCACGAACCCCGCCTTCTCGTACCGCTCCAGGCCCTTCACCAGCAGCGGGAACAGCTCGTCGCTGTCGGTGAACCGCACGATCCCGGCCTTCGTCTCGGCGTTGTTCTTGTTCGTCAGCGTGACCGGCACGAACACCTCGCGCTTGTCCGGCCCGAGCCACAGCAGCGTCGGCTGCGACTGCACCTCCGTCCGCCGGCCCACCAACTCCGGGACGCTTCGCCCCCAGTACGTCGCCCCGGTGATCGGGTCGTGGCACGTCACTTGACCGCTCGGCCCGGCGAGGTAGACCGCCAGCGGGAAGCGGCCCGTCGCGTCGGCGGCCACCACCGGCCCGGACACGATGGGCAGCCCGGACGACGCCCGCCAGAGCAACTTGCCGTCGGTGCGGTCGCGGGCGTACATCCAGCCGTCGCGGCACGCCGCGTACAGGTGCCGGCCGTCCACCGCGAGGGTGGTGTGAACGGACGCCGGCAGCGGCACGCGCCACCGCTCGGTGCCCTTCTCCGCGTCGAAGCAGACGAGCATTCCGGCGGCAGCGGTTTCCTTCTCCCGGCCCGGCTCCTTCTCGGTCGAGAGGTCTTCCGTCAGGTTGCCGGTGCCGAGGCCGTAGAACACGTCCGCCCCGCTCACCAACGGCGTGCCGAACGACCGCAGCGGCAGCTCCTTCTTCCAACTCTCCTTGCCGGTGCTGGCGTCCAGCGCGAACGCCGCGAACGTCTGATAGCCGCTGCCGGCGTACACCCGCCCGTTCGCCACCGTCACCGGCGTGTCGATGTGCAACGGCTGCTTGTCGGACTGATACCGCCAGACTTCCTTGCCGGTCTCGGCGTCGGCGCAGTACAGGCCGTCGTCACCCGCCGAGAAGTAGACCTGGCCCCCGACGACGACCGGCGCGCCCTCGGTGTGGCTCTTGGTCTCGAACTTCCACAGCGGCTGGCCCGTGGTCGCGTCCAGGCAGAACAGCCGGCAGTCGGCGTCGGTGTGCAGCCCTTCGCCGAAGTACAGCTTGCCGTTCGCCACCGCCGGGGTCGAGTAGACCGTCCGCAGTCCGTTGCCGTTGTCCGTCTTCCACGCGGCCGGAATCTTCGACGAGTCGAACACCCATTCGTCTTTGCCGGTGGCGCGGTTGACGCACGCCAGCACCCCATCCAGGCTGAACGCCGTCTGCCGGTAGCCGCCGAGGTAGACGAACTTCTCCGTCACGCACGCGGCCGACATCGCCTTGTCCAGTTCCCGCGTCTCGTACCACAGCTCGAAGTCCTGCAACTTCGGCGCGGTCACGCTCGGCACGGCGGTGCCGGCCTCGGTGGTGACGGTCCCGCCGCCCGCGACGGCCCCGAGTTTCGTCGTCAGCAGTACCGCACCGAACAGCAGCATGGCCGACAATGCGACCGCTTCACCGGGCGCACTCATTCGGGCCGTCGGCTGCTCGCCGCTGTCCTCGTCGAGGGAGTGAGTGGCCATGCGGTACGCGGAGTAGGCGGCGGCGGCGGCCAACCCGACGAACGCGGCGGTGAACTCGCGGCCGGGATTGTTCAGCAGTTCCGCCCAACCGAACCACCAACCGAGACCCAGAATCATCAGCCCCAGGACGACGGCGAACCCGGCGAGGCCGTGGAAATCCGATTGCGTGGGGACGGCCGTGACCGTCGGGTCTTCCACCGCCGCGACGCGATACCGCCGCCCGGCCCAGACAATTCCAATGGCGATGTTCGTCAGCAACACCCCCATCAGAAGAGGCTCGCCGCACCACCACGGCACCGGGTCGGGGAGCAGTTTGTACTTGGCCGGGAAGAAGTACAGAGTGGCGAGCAGGCTGTTCGCGCTGACGACGACGAGCAGCGCCCGCCACCGGGCCATGCCGGACATGAGGCCCCCGAACGTCGCGGGGAAGACCGCCGCGAGAATGGCCAGCGGCCCCAGCAGGATCGACGACGGGATGACGCCGAACAGCGGTTCCAGGTGGAACGGGATGGCGGCGAAGGGGACCAGACCCGTCGTCGCCGCGGCCGCAGGGAGCGGGGCAGGTTGCTCCGGCAGCTCCCTCTCCTTCTTCGGCTCGTCCTTCTTCTCGGCCACGGGGCCATACCCGTGCGGCTCCTTCTCGTCCGGCTCCGGCGGGTCTTTCTTGCCGGCCACGGCGTCGGCCACCACCGCCCGCAGTTCGGCCGTCGTCCCCTTGAACGTGCGGCGGAAGTACGGCTCGCAGTGCAGGAACGCCCAGCGGATCGCCTTCGTGTCCGGGTCGGTGGTGCCCTGCAACTGGAACCACGTCCCTTCGAGATACCCGAACGTCAGGTGTTTGCCGTCCTTCGGCAGCGTGAACACGACCAGCTTGCGGCCGGGGGCGAGGCGGTCCAGCATCACCGTCGTGTGGTCGTCCTTCTTGGCGAAGGTGTCGCCCGTCAGGTTCACCGCGAACCGCTCGGCCGGGGCCTTCCCCTTCAAATCCTCGACGAACTTGAACACCACGCCCGGCTTGTCCGGCTCGACCTTGTCCACCTCCGCGACGAAAATGGACGGCATGTCCTTCACCACTCGGCCGAGCGGCGTCAGGACTTTGATGACCGCCGGCGCGGGGGCGGCGAACAGGGCCACCGCGAGGGCGGAAACGGCGAGCGGCAGACGCATGGGAATCCTCCGGGCTGAGCG
>JAYTTN010000250.1:0-1950 GCA_043745295.1 Fimbriiglobus sp.
GATACACTAGCGTCGGGCTCGACCGCCGCGCGGGGCGACGATGGATATCCACTTCTACCTCGACCCGGACACACAACTGCCGCACATCTACGGGCACGGGGTGACCGAAGCCGAGGTGGAACAAGTCCTGCGCAACTCCGGGGAGGATCTCCCCGGCACTCGCGATTCGCGGATGAAACTGGGGCAGACGGACGCCGGTCGGTATCTCCAGGTGATCTACGTGCCCGACGACGATCCGCAGAGTGCGTTCGTAGTCACCGCCTACGAGTTGCAGGGGAAGGCCAAGCAAGCGTACCGGCGACGGCGCCGGAGGAGGGGTCAATGAGCGAGCCGCAAAAGTTCCCGTCCGGTTGGGACGAGTCCCGGGTCCGGGACGTTCTGGCCCACTACGAGGGCCAGTCCGAGGACGATCAGGCCGATGAGATCGAGGCGGCGCTGGACGCCAAGGGGACAACGATGATTGCCGTACCGGACGAGTTGGCAGACGAGGTTCGTGCCCTCATCGCCCGGAAGCGGAGCGCCTAACCCGCACCGCACTTGACCGGGGTCGCATGTCGCGGGTCCGACGTAGGAGCGCGATGAGTACGGCACCCACCCCGCCCGCGTCCGTTGCCCGCGTCGTCGCGGCTAGTGGGTCACTTGCCTCGCCCGTGGCCATAACGCTGTCGGATCGGTCGCCGGGTGCATGCTCCAGACCCGCCCACGGCATGCCGTCGCTCTCGTTCCCTCTTCCTCCGAGCGGCTCGCTTGCCGCCCCACACGAACGGCGTCGGGGCCGCGTTCCCGTGCCGCGCGACCGACTCGAACCGGGCGATGATGTCACCGGGGTTGGCCGGATGTTCTCCGTCCAACGCTCGCCGCTTGAGCACCCGTTGGATGCTCTCGGCCATGTTCAACCACGACCCGCTCACCGGCGTGTACAAGGGCATCACCCCATGCGCGAACAGCCACAACACGAACGCCGGTGTCTTGTGACCGGCCAAGTTGTCCAACACCAATAGCACCCGCAGCGTGGGCCGTTCCTCCGGCAATGTGATCGGCGCGGTGAGCCCGATCTGCCACCGCTCCCACGCCGCCCGTGACGCATCGGCCGTCGGGGGCGGAGCGGGTAACGCGGCCAAGATGGCACTCAACTCGCGCTCGACCCACGGGTGGAGAACCGCGTTGGTGACCGAGGTCGCGCCCTCGACGCGCACGCGTCCGTCGGCCGGACCGAACAGGGTGAGTACCTTGGCCGTACCGTTGCGGATGTACTCGTGCGGTTGGCGGACCGGGCGTCCCTCCGGTTGCCGGGACGTTCCGGGGTTCGGCACCGTCTGGAACGGACCGGCTTCGTCCTCGCACCACACGGCCAACCCGAGCGAGGCGCCGAGCGTGTACGCGTCCTCGATCAACTTTTTTTGGCACCCGCGTCGGGGTCGGTGACGGTCGCGACACCGGTCTTACGCGTGCGGAGGGCGGATCCCGTCGGGCACCAGGTGCGGGTCCGCTGGAACGTGTACCCCGCCCCGTGGAGCACCTGCCAAATGGTGAACGTCGAGACCTCGGGCAACCCGTCGGGAGCGGCGCGCAGGACGCGGCGCAGGATCGACAGCGACCAGGTGGCGGTGCCGTCCGCTTCCGGTGTCGGTACGCGCGCGGCCGCGCGAAGGATGCGGTCCCTTGCGGCGGCGTCGCAGGTCGGCTGGTGTCCCCCGCCGTGCCGCGGGTCGAGGGCCGCCAACCCCTCGCGGTTGAACCGAGCGGCCAAGTGAGAGACGGCGTCACCGCTCTTGCGCCCGGCGGCGCGAGCCGCCTGTTGGTAGTCGGAACCGTCGGCGACGGCCAGGAGCATGACAGCGCGGGCGACGCGCACCGCCGGGGCGGCGTGCGAGCGGCTCAGGTGGGTCAACTCCTGACGCTCGTCATCGGTCAGCGAGCGGAGCGGATCCTTCCGACGGCGGGACATGG
>JAYTTN010000251.1:0-7077 GCA_043745295.1 Fimbriiglobus sp.
GTCACCGGTATCCGCGACCCACGCACTTCAGTCCCAGTCGCGGGACGCGCTCCTCTCCGCAAAGCCTCCGCGTCGCGGCTTACAAGATGATCGCGGATACCGGTGGCGGTCGCCGGACGCGCTCCTCTCCGCAAAGCCTCCGCGTCGCGGCTCACCAGGCGGGCGATCACCGCTCGGGTGTCAAGCCCACGGCTTTGCGTTTGTCGTTATACGCATCTCTCGTTGCCACCGCCGGGCGGCGGTCGTGTTGGAGTCCCGCTTTTAAGCGGTCTGTGACCTCCCCGCCGCAAGAGGCAGGAGGACCGAGTCTTCGAGGGTCCGACCCTGCGGGCAAGCAGTTATCACCCACGAGGGCCGGGAGGTAAGGCAAACGGCCTCCTGCCGGGCGAGCGTCGTTCGCCCAAGGGGTCGGAGCGTCGAAGACTCCGCTCCTCATGGGCCTTGTGGGTGAGTGTTCCAAGACCGCTTAAAAGCGGGACTCCAACGGGACCGCCTTGCGGCGGTAGAGGAGAGAAGTGGGTGTTGAGGGTGAGTCATCGCCCATCAACTCACGGCAGCTTGCGGCCGTTCATCTTGGCCCACAGCCAGGCGCCGACGCCGCCGGCTTCTTTGGCGAGTCTCGCGGTCCAGCGCTGGTAGCTGACGGCCAGGTCGGGTTGGGGGGCCGCGGCCTTGTGGGCGTCGATGGCCTTCTTGGCCTTTTCCTTGGCGGTCTCGAAGGCGGTTTTGCCGCCGGTGCGGGTGAGCAGAAGGCCTTCCGTCAGGGTGTGCAGGATCAGCGGCAGGCCGTCGAGTTCTTCGGGGTCGATGGCGGGGAAGAGACTTCTGGCCCGGTCGTGGTTGCCGTCGAGGGCTTCTTCGAAGGCCAGCCAGGCGGCGAAGTCGCCGGTGGTGGCGTCCTCGTCGGCGATCTTGAGGGCGGCTTCGCAGATCGCCTTCGCCTCGGCGTACTGGCCGAGTTGGCGGTGGCACACCACCAGCGGGTGCAGCATCCACGGCTCGTCGATGTCGCGGGTCTTCCAGTCGGCGCCCCACGTCGCGGCCGTCTGGTAGTCGGTCACGGTCATCAGGGCGGCCGTCACCTTGGCCCAGCCGCGGTCGGTGGCTTTGAGGGCGTCGCCGAACTTTTGGATCACCTCGTGCAGGCGCTGGCGGTGCGGCGGCTCGCCGAGGGCGTCCACGGCGGCGTACAGCGCTTCGAGGCCGTTGTCCCCGGCTTGCACGAACGCCGGCAGGCGGTCGAGGAAGGCCCAGTCGGCGCGGGCGACGGCCCGCTCCACCCAGAGACGGACCGTCGTGGAACTCGGCTCCTCGCCGGCCATCAACTGGTCCAACGCCCGGTCGGCGACGGCGCCCATGCCGGCGGCCACCAGCGTCTCGACGCCGCGGGAGACGAGGAAGTACGGGGCCTCCTCCATCGGCAACAGTTGCAACAGCGCCAAGCGGGCGGCCTCGGCGTCCTCGCTCCGGGCGTGCAAGCGGACGGCGGCCAGGGCCACTTGCGGGCCGCCGGCGTGTTCTTCCAAGATGGCCAGCGTGCGGCGGGCGGCGTCGAGTTCGCCGTCGCCGAGTTCCAACTCGAACAGGTGCAGCCCGGCGATGCCGTAGGCCGGGTCCATGCGCAGGGCTTCTTGGTAGTCGGCCTTGGCGCCGCGGCGGTCGGCCATCGCCTGGCGGGCGTCGCCGCGCGCGACGTAGGCGGACGGGTCGGTCGCGCTGAGGCGCACCAGTTGCTCGGCCGCGTCGAGGAACTCCGGGTGGGCGTCCTCCTCGTCGTACCACTCGGCCAGTTGCCGCCAGCCCCAGGCGTACTCGGGGTCGGCGGTCAGCAGCGCCCGCATGGCGGCGATGGCGGCGGGGCGGTCGCCGCGCTGGGCAGTGATCCACGCCAGCCGGCCGCGCAGGATTTGCGGCGGCGTGTCGCCCCACGCCTTCGGGTGGCAGGCGGCGACCGCGTCGTCGTACCGGCCCATGCGCGTCAGGATCTCGGCCTTCACGTCGTAGGCCAGCGGGTAGCGCGGGTGCGTCTCGATCACGCGGTTGACGACGCGCAGCTTGTCCTCCGGGTCGGCCTCCTGGCTGTCCTCGGTGTCCAGCCACGTCATCAGCACCCACGGGTGGTAGTCGTCGGCCTCTTCCAGCGTCTCGCGCAACACCGTGTCGGTCAGGTCGCCCCAGTCGGCTTGGCGCAGCTCGTTGGCCGCCGCCCCGATCAGCCACGGCGTGTCGGAGGGCAGCGTCAGCAGTTCGCGGAAGGCGTCGCCGGCGGCCTCCTTGTCTTTGGTCCGCGTCGCCAGTTGGATGTACCGGCTCAACAGGTGCGGCCGGCCGCCGTCGGAGACGTGTTCTTCCAACACGGCCAAGGCGGCGCGGGCCTGCGGGTACTCGGCGTCGTGCAGGTGGGCGTCGAACAGCAACATGCCGGCGTAGAAGTAGCCCGGCTCGGCCTGCTGGGCTTCCTTCAAATCGGCCTTCGCCCCCTCGCGGTCATCATTCTGAAGTTTGGCCTCGCCGCGCATGGCGAGGGCCATCGGGTTGTCCGGCCGCAGGTCCACCAGCTTGTCGGCGGCGTCGAGGAAGTCTTCCTTGCGGCCGGTCTCGTTGTACCACTCGGCCAGTTGCTGCCAGCCCCAGTAATACGTCGACTCGACGGCCACCAGCGCCTGCATCTCGCGGCAGGCCAGCGGGATGTTGCCGCGCTTCGCCTCCACCCACGCGGCCCGGCCTTGCAGGATCAGCGGCGGGTCGTGCTCGAACACGGCCGGCGTGGCGGCGGCCTTGGCCTCGTCGAACCGGCCCATCTCGGCCAGCCGCTCGGCCTTCAGGTCGTAGGCTTCCAGCCCGCGCGGGTGGGCGGCGATGGCCTTGTCCAAGGCGCTCAGCACTTCGTCGTTGTTCTTCGGCCCTTGTAACAGGCGGGCGAGGGCCAGCCAGCCGCGCGGGTCGCCGGGGCGGAGTTGGCACACGTCGCGGGCCACTTGGGCGGCGTTGTCCCCTTCTTCCAACCGCTCGGCCCACACGGCGAGGTGCCGCCACGCCCAGTCGTAGCCGGGGTCGATGCGCAGGGCGATGCCGACGCGGCGCAGGGCCTCCGTCCCCTCCTCGGCGTTCCACAAGTTGTCGGCGAGGTAGCCGTGGTTGACCGGGTCGAGCGGCGCGCGGGCGACGGCCTGTTCCAGAACCACGCGGGCGTCGTCGGCCTGGTCGTTGGCTTCCAGCGCGTCGGCCAGTTCGCGGGCCGGGTAGCTCCAGCCGGGGGACATTTCCACGGCCCGCCGCAGCGCGGCGATTTGCGGCTCGCGGTCCTCTTGCGCCTGGGCCACCTCGGCGAGGTCCACCCACAGGCGGGCCAGCAGCGGCCAGCGCTCGACGGCGTCGCGGGCCAACTCGCGGGCCTCCTCGATGCGGCCGCAGATCGTGAGTTGTTGCACCAGCGCGGAGGTCGCCTGCCAGATGTCCGGGTGCTCGTCCGCGATGTCTTGCAGCAGCCGCAGCAGGTCGTCCGGCTCGATGGCGTCGTGGGCCTGCATCGCCTGCTCGCGGAAGGTGAGCAGGCCGTCGCCGATCAGGTGTTGTCGGCGGAACTCGTCCGCGAGGAACTCGATGGCTTCCTTCTTGTCCTCGTCCGTCTTGGCGAGGTTCAAGAGTTCCGAGATGGCCCCCTCGTTGTCCGCGGACCGGCGAATGGCTTCCTCGTACGCCTCGCGCGCCTCGTCCGGCCGGTCGGCCCGGCGGCTGGCGTGGCCGAGGGTGAAGAAGTACGACAGGTGGTCCGGCTCGGCGGCCTTCGCGGTCTCCAGTTCGGCGAGCGCCTCGGCCGCGTGGCCGTGGTTGGAGAGGTGCATCGCCAACTCGCGGCGGGCGTTCGCGTCGTCGGGGCACAGGTCGAGCAGGTGCCGCAGGGCCGGCTCGGCGGGCGGGCGCTGGCCGTCGCCCACTTGCTCGGAGCGCAGCCAGTCGATCAGCAGTTGCCACAGCGGGTAGTGGTGCGGGAAGCGGTCGCACAGACTCCGGACCCACGCGACGGCGGCGGCCCGGCCCTCCAGGTCGGCGACGGCCCGCGAGACGTTGCGGTGCAGGTCGGCCGACAGCGGCTCGTCGGCCAGCAGCGCCTCCCAGTGTTGGCGGGCGTCGCGCAGGTCGGCCCGCACCAGCGCGATGCGGGCGGCCGTCCGGCGCCAGTTCGCCGTGTTCGCCAGCGGCTTCGCCTGCTCCAACAATTCCAGCCCGATGGCCGGCTCGTCGTAGTTGCTGCGCATCTCGGCGGCGAACAGCAGCGCGTCCCCGCGCTCGGCGGGCACGGCCGCCGGGCCGTCGGCGGCCGCGTCCGTCAGCAGGTCGAAGGCGGCATCCATCTCCTCTTGGTCGCTCAACACGTAAAACATTGCCCGCGCCGGGCCGGCGGCCTTCCCCTTCAAGCGATCAAAGCGGGACTTGAGGAACCGCATCGCCTCGGGCGTCTGCTCCAGCGAGCGGGCCGCCCGGAAGTACGCCTCGGCGAACTGCTCGTCCCGGTCCTCCAGCGCGGCGGCGAAGCGGTAGGCGTCCGCGGCCTCCTGAAAGTTCCGCATCTCCCACAGGATGCTGCCGAGGATGTAGTACCCCCCCGGGGCGTGCGGCCGCTGCCGGACCGCCTTCTTGATGACGCGGCGGGCCTCCTCCAGGCGGTCGGGGTCTTGCAGCAGGTTCTGCGCGTGGTGGTGGGCGAACAGCGGGTCCGCGTCCTTGCGCACGGTCTGCCGGCGGGCCAGTTCGACGCGCTCGTCGCGGCGGTTCAAGTCGCGCAGCACGTTCAGCTTGGCCAGGAGGGCGGTGCTGTCCTCCGGGGCGAGGGCGAGCAGCGAGTCGACGGCGTTCAGCAGCAGCGTCGGGTTGGCGTCGTACCGGGCGACGGCGAGGCGGGCGAAGCGAGTGAGCCGGTGGCCCGGTTCGTCGGCCCGCATGGCTTCGTACACCGCTTGGGCCGCCGGCCGGTCGTGCTTCAACAGCGCGGCCTGCACGCGGTGGAGCCGGTCGTAGCGGGCCGAGTCCGGCAGGGCGAAGGCGCTCAGTTCGACGGCGAACTCGATCGGAACCATCAGGAAGCCGCGCGGCCCGTACGTGCCGTACCGCTCCGAGATCACCTTCAACGGCGCCTCGTTGACGCGCGGCTCGCCCACGTCCGCGACCCACAGTGTCCGCCGGACGGGGTCCCCGCCGCACACGACTTGCGAGTGGCCGAACCCGGCGTCCACCAGCGTTAGGACGCACGGCCAGCCGCGGGCCAAAATGCGGTGGGCGGCCTCTTCCGTGGAGGTGAACTCGGCGACGGCGAAGCCGTTCTGCTCGGCCCACTGGCGCTCGCGCGGGTCCGGCAGGCCGTCCATCGGCGGCGACTCGCCGGCGTACGGCGGGGCGGGCACCTTCCACCACTTGGCGACCCACTCGAACGCGGACTTCACCGCCGGCCCCTTCGGCGGCAGGTCGAGCCGGACGCCGGGGGCCGGCTCGGGCGTGGCGTCCAGTTTGTCCGCGAAGGCGGTGTAAAACTCGTCGGCGGCCTTGCGGGCGTGGTCCTTGGCGGCGGCGAAGTCGCCGACGTAGTAGGCCGTGTCCGCCCGGCGGGCCGCCAGCCACTTCGCCGTCTCCTCGTCCATCAGCGGCGAGAGTTCGGCGTACCGCTCGTAAGTTTTGCGGGCCTCGGCGTACAGCCGCAGGTCCATCTGGACGGCCGCGAGGTGGGCGGCGACGATGCCGCTTTCCAGATAGTCGCACCCCTCCGTCAGGCAGGCGAGGGCCTCGCGTTCGCGGCCGAGGAGTTGCAGGATGTGGGCCTTCGCCTGCACGCCGGGCCGGAAGTGCGGGACGAGTTCCAAAGACCGCTCGGCGGCGGCGAGGGCCTCGGCGTGCCGGTCGGCGAACTCGTGGACGGCGGCCTTCTCCACGCACAGCCACGCCCGGTCGTGGGCCAGCGCTTCCGCCTTGGCCAGCCAGCGCTCGGCCCGGTCGATGTCGCGCATCCGGCCGCACACGAAGGCGTGCAGGCCGTACCAGTCGGCCCGGATTTCCGGGGCGGCGTCGTTCCAGTCTTGGTCGGGGTGGCTGCGCAGGAACCGCCACGCGGCGTGCGGGCCGAACTTCTCCAGCCGGTAGCGGGCGTGGTAGTAAATCGCCTCCGGGTGGGCCGGCGTGTCGCGGTAGGCGCGCAAGTGCATGTAGCGGCCGAGGCGCGCGGAGCCGAGTTGGATGGCGAGCCGGCCGCCGAGCAGCCGGGCCGGGGTGTTGGTCCATTCGGTGAGGGGGCCGAACCGCTCCGCCAGCCGCAGGGCCTGCACGTACAGCCCGCGGCCGTACAGCTCGCGGATGGGGGCCAAGTCCGCGGGGGCTATGTCCATGCGTCAACCAACGGGAGTGTGAAGTAAGCCGTCACGGGGTGCGGTCGCCCATCTGGCGGGCGGCGTCGGCGATGGGGCCGAGCGTGTTGAGCAACTGGCCGAGTTGGCCCAGGCGCATGCCGTAGCGGTCCAGGAATTCAGACAGGGAGAACTCGTCGTCGATGCCGCCGGCGTCCTCGTCCGTCAGGCGGCGCGTGACGTCGTCGAGCAGGCGCAGGAAGGCCCGCTCGATCAGCGGCATCGACTGCTGGCAGAACCCGCCGACCTCCGGGAACTCCTCGGCCCACCGGGCGAGGAACGCCTGCCACCGGGCGTTGTTGTTGGCGGCCTCGTGGGAGGCGCGCTGGTACGCCAGTTGTTCCTTGGACACGTCGATCAGTTCCCGCAGCAAGTCGGCGGTCGCGTCGTGGGGCGCCGGCGGGGCCGGCGGGGCCGGGAAGGCCGCGCTGGGCGGGGCGACGACGAATTGAAAATGCATGCCGGCCTCTCGCGCTCAGTCAGCGTGGGCGAATCACTCCCTCATTATAGTAGCGGGAACAACGGGCGGGGGCGGCGTGAAATGCGCGAAGCAAACCCGTTTCGCCGCGACGCGACGCTTCGGAGTGGGGCGCGGACTCCCCGACAACAACCGCTACCTGCCGAGCAACGGCGAGCGTCGAGGCGTCAGCCCGACGTGTCTCGTTCGAAGAAGACACGTCGGGCT
>JAYTTN010000252.1:0-26364 GCA_043745295.1 Fimbriiglobus sp.
CGCGGTTCGGGCTGCGCGACGACCGCTTCGCCTTCCTGTTCACCTTCGACATGAACAGCACGATGGAGCGGAAGAACCCGCTCGGCCTGATCGCGGCGTTCCGTGCGGCGTTCGCCACGGACGAACCGGTCGATCTGGTGGTGAAGGTGTCGCGGGGCGAATCGGACCCGACTTCCTTGACCCGACTACGGGAAGCGTGCACCGAGGCCGGCGTGATCCTGCTGAACGAGACGCTGCCTCGCGCCGAGGTGCTGGCGCTGTTCGCCGCGTGCGACTGCTACATCTCGCTGCACCGCGCCGAGGGGTTCGGGCTGGGGATGGCCGAGGCCATGCTGCTGGGCAAACCGGCGATCGCCACCGACTACTCCGGCAACCGCGACTTCACCACCCCGGAGACGAGCTACCTCGTCCGCTGTCGGCGGGTGGGGTGCGAGACGGCGACCGGCCCGTACCCTGCCGGAGCGGTCTGGGCCGACCCGGACCTGGCACACGCGGCCGAACAGATGCGGCGGGTGTACGACCGCCGCGAGGAAGCGCGGGCCGTCGCCGCGCGCGGCCGACGGGCGGTCGCGGAACTGCTGTCGATGCCGGCCTACGCCGGCCGAGTGGCCGCTGCCCTTGTCGGTCGCGGCGGCGAGACCTAAGTTACGGCATCCGAACTGTCGTTCCGATTGCGCCGGGTTTTCGGCGAGGAGGGGGTATGGCCGGTCGTCGTGGCGGTGGCGGAAAGAGCCGAATGGACCTTCGGCGGGAGGCCGAGGCGGTCGAGGCGCGAGAAACCGAAGAGGTCGTCAAGGACGAGGACGCGGAGGACGAGGACGCGGACGACGAGGACGAGGACGAAGCCGAGGAAGCGGAGGCCGAGGAGGTGGCCGACGCCGAGGCCGAAGCCGACGAGGATGCCGGCGATCCGGACGACGAGGACGCGCCGAAGAAGAAGTCCAAGGCGAAGGCCAAGGTGAAGGCCAAGCCGAAGGCGAAAGCGCCGGCCAAGAAGCGGACCCGGACGGTCAAGGAAGTCCGCCAGAAGGCGATGTGGGTGGTGTTCGACAACGGCGGCAAGCGGGTCGGCGTATTCCCCTTCGCCCAGAAGAAGGACGCCCAGGAACTGGTGGCCGCCAAGGTCGAGGAGAAGAAGACGACCTTCTACGTGCAACTGGTGAAGGAGCCGATCGAGGAGTGAGGCAAGTCCCGGCGAGCGGGGAGGCGTCAGCCCACTGTTTCTTCAAGACCAACAGGGGGCTGACGCCCCCCGCTCGCCCGAACAGTTCGCTCAACTTCCCGGCGGCTTGGAGATGGCGTCCGGGCCGCCGCCGAACAGCTTCTTGTACTTCCCGCCCTCGCCCTTCACGTACTTGGTGAACCCCTTCCGCTCCAGGCTGGAGTCGCTGGTGGCGGCCTTGGCGTGCGCGTCGGTCCACGTCCGCGGCGCGTTCGGCGCGGACAGCACCCGCCGGCACGGTCGGCCGGTCTCCGGGTGCGCCGTCAGCGGCGCGTCGGCCATCCGCTGCATGGTCTCGAACCGGTCCCCGCCGGACCCGTCCGGCAGCACGATTTCGTATTCGTAAAGTGGCATGTGGTTCCTCAGCCGGGAAGATGCCGCTCCCTTGCGGTCGCGGCTCGCAACTCCATCTTACCCCTTCGCCATCTCGTCCCGCACCACTTCCAGCAGCTTCTTGGTGGCCCGGATGCCGTCCGGCTCGCTCAGCTTGCCGCCCTCGTACTCGACGCCGACGAAGCCGGCGTACTTGAACTTCTTGACGACGATGTCCATCATCTTGCGGTAGTCGGTGTGCGTCTCGTTCCCCTTGTCGTCGAAGTCGTGCGACTTCGCGCTCACCCCCTTGGCGAACGGCATCATCTCGGTCACGCCCTTGTACCGGTCGTAGGTCTTGCCGTCGCCCAGCCCGAAGTTGCCGAAGTCGGGCAGCGTGCCGCACGTCTTCATGTCCACCTTCTTCATCACCGCCGCCAGCCACTCGCCGTTGCTGCTCAGCCCGCCGTGGTTCTCGACGATCACGTTGATGCCCATCTTCGCGGCGAACTCGGTCAGCTTGGCCAGCCCGTCGGCGGCGCGGCCGACCTGCTCCTCGTAGCTGCCGCTGCTCTGCGCGTTCACCCGGACGCTGTGGCACCCCAGCGCCTTCGCCCACTCCACCCAGCGGTAGTGGTTCTCGACGGCCGTCGTCCGCTTCTTCTCGTCCGCGTCGCCGAGCGCCCCTTCCCCGTCGCACATGATGAGGACGCTGACCACGCCGTTGTCGTCGGCCACCTTCTTCAAGTCCTTCAGGTACCCCTCGTCCTTCTTCTTGGCCTTGTAGAACTGGTTGACGTACTCGACGGCGTGGATGTCGTAGTCCTTCTTGGCGATGGCGGCGAACTGGAGCGGGTCGAGCGCCGGCTTGGTGGTGCCGAAGAACGCCCGGTGCAGCGACCACTGGGCGAGGGAGATCTTGAACAGCGGCCCTTTCCCCTCGGTGGCGCGGAGGGTTGGGGCGACGGCCAGCGCGGCGGCACCGGCGGCGGTGCGGAGGAACGAGCGA
The DNA here is from genome assembly GCA_043745295.1 of Fimbriiglobus sp. GTDB lineage: Bacteria > Planctomycetota > Planctomycetia > Gemmatales > Gemmataceae > JALHQU01. Next base: position 2,544 of record JAYTTN010000252.1, read on the forward strand.
CGGTCGGTCGGCGGCAGCATCGGGGTAACTCCGGAACGGGGGACAAGAATCGACCCCGACCATTGTAGCCGAACGGGTGAATTGCGGGCCTCTCGTCTCCGGACGCCTTTTACCGCTTGCCTTCGCGTCGCTCGATGGCGACTATGCCTGTTTCCACCCGACGGAGGACTTCCGCCCTTGAGCAAAGCCAAATCGAAAGTGTTCCTGGCCGACGGCGACGATCCGGAGATGCACCAGGCCTGCGAGACCGCTCGCGCCAACTTCCGCTACTTCTGGCGGGAGGTCGCGGCGGATCGACGGCGGATCATCCCCGCGCTGGGCCTCGCCTGCGTGAAGGCCCCATTCTCCGACGGCGAGTCGGAGAACTCCCGCACCACCGCCCCGAAGGTGGAACACATGTGGTTGGACGAGGTCGATTTCGACGGCCGCGTCATCACCGGCGTGTTGCTGAACCGCCCGAATCGGTTGAAGTCGGTCGAGCAAGGGGACGCCGTCGGGCTCGCACTCGGCGAGATCAGTGATTGGATGTTCGCCATCAGTGGTATCGTCTACGGCGCGTACACTGTCAACCTGCTGCGGTCCCGAATGGGGGTGCGGGAACTCAAGGAACACGACGACGCTTGGCGGTTGAACTTCGGCGACCCGCTGAAGGTACGGCTGGTGTCGGAGCGAGAAGTCCGAGCCGTGAGCGATGCCTTCGCCGAATCGCTTCGGGAGCATTTGGCGAGGAAACCCGACCTCGTGTCCACCACGAGCGACAACGGTTGGACGCTCCTACACCAGGACGCTCTGGCGGGAAACGCCGCCAGCGTGAAGATTCTGCTGGAAGCGGGAGCCGACCCGAACGCCGTCACCGACCACGGGATGACGCCGCGGCAACTGGCCGAGTCGCTCGGATGGGACGGGGTGATCGCGCTCTTCCGCGATGAGTGAGACGACCCGTCACCGCTTCCGCCGCTGGGCGACGGCGCGGTCCATCTCCCGCTTGTGTTCGGCGGTCTTCAGCGACTGCCGTTTGTCGAACGTCTGCTTGCCCTGGCCGACGGCCAGTTCCACTTTGCACCGGCCGCCGCGAAAGTACAGCCGCAGCGGGATCAGGGTGAACCCCTTGCCGCTCGCCTTCTCGGCGAACTTGACGATCTCCCGCCGCCGCAGCAGCAGCTTCCGCGTCCGCTTCGGCTCGTGGTTCATGCGGTTGCCGGCCGCGTACTCGGGGATTTCGCACCCGTGCAGGAACACCTCCTCGTTCTCCACGCGGGCGAAGGCGTCCTCCAGGTTGGCGTGCCGGTCGCGGAGGGACTTCACCTCGGTGCCGACCAGCACGATGCCGCACTCGATGGTGTCGAGGATGGTGTAGTCGTGCCGCGCGCGGCGGTTCTGGCAGATGGTGTCCTCGGCCAGCGGGTCGTGCCGGTCGGACTTTTGGGCGGGCTTGCTCATGGTGAGAGAATGCTACCAGCCGCGGGCGATTCGCGGAAGGGGGCGGCCGACCCGACGGAGTAGGCACGACCCACGCCTTGCTGATCCGTAGCGGGTGCGTAGCGTACCGGCACCCTCCCGCCGCGTTCGCCCACATTCTTGCCCGTCGGAGTTCGGTCGTGAGTACCCACTTGGGCGGCAGTGACGCCGCCGCCGCCGAGCCGGTCACGGACGCCGCGCTAGTCGGCTACTTCGAGGCCGGGGCCAAGCCGCGCGGCGAATGGAAGATCGGCGCGGAGTTCGAGAAGTTCTTGCTGGACCGCGACACCGGCCGGCAGATCGGCTTCGCGCAGCCGGGTGGCGCGGCGGACGTGCTGCCGGAGTTGGCCGCGCGGTTCGGATGGGACACGCACTTCGACGGCGAACACCTGGTCGCGCTCAGCCGGGACGGGGCCACGGTGTCGGTCGAACCCGGCGGGCAGATCGAATTCTCCACGCCCCCGCTGAAATCGCTGGCGGACCTGGCCACGGAACTGCTCCGCCACCGCGACGAACTCCGGGCCGTGGTGGCCCCGAACGTCGCCGTCGCCGCGCTCGGCGTCACGCCGTTCAGTCTGGTGAACGACATCCCGTTCGGCCCGCGCCCGCGCCACCTCATCATGGCCGAATACCTGCCGCAGCGGTGCCGCACCGCCCACCAGATGATGAAAGCGACGGCCAGCACGCAAGTCACGTTCGACTACTCGGACGAATCCGACGCCGCGCGGAAGATGGCCGTGGCGCTCGCGCTCAGCCCGGTCGTGAATGCCATCTGGGGCAACGGCGGCGTGACCGGCGGCACGGGGTGCGAGTGGGCGTCGCGGCGCGGGCAGGTGTGGCTGGGCATGGACCCCGACCGGAGCGGGCTGCTGCCAGATCTGCTGGCGCGGGGCGTCTCGTTCCGCGCCTGGACGGACTACCTGCTCGACGTGCCGATGTTTTTCCGCTGCCGCGATGGCGCGTACACCTCGGCCGGCGGCCGCACTTTCCGCGACTTCCTGGCGCACGGCATCGACGGCGAGTTCCCGACGCGGTCCGACTGGGAGTTGCACATCTCCACCGTCTTCCCCGAAGTGCGGCTGAAGCAGTTCCTGGAAGTGCGCGGCGCGGACGCCAACCCGCCGGCGCTGGCCCTTGCGGTGCCGGCGTTCTGGAAGGGGCTTCTGTACAATGACATGGCGTTGTCAGCGGCCGAGGCGGTGGCGAAACGGTTCCCGCCGGCGGAGCTGGCGGCGCTCTTCGAGGCCGCAGCGCGGGACGGACTGGCAGCGAGTTTCGGCGGGCGAACCGTCCGCGATTGGGCGACGGAACTGGCGACGATTGCCAGGGGCGGGTTGCACGCCGACGGCGAGGGGTCGTACCTCGACCCGGTGTTCGCGATCCTGGACGCCGGGGTGTCGCCCGGCGGCGCGTGGCGGGCGCGCGGGGCCGTGACGGTCGCGGAAGTGTTGGCCGCGAGCGGGTGTTGAAACGGACGGCTCGGTCTTGTTAGCCCGCCGCGCGAGCAAGGGCTGTTGGCCGACGCGGTGCCCCGGTCCACGATGGCCCGCCACGGTGTCTTGGCCCTTGCTCGCGCGGCGGGCTAACGAGCGGTTGAAGTCTGCTGTCGGAAATTCGCCCGCCGTTCGTCGTCTTGTCTGGGTCGTTCGCCGACGCGGTCGGGCTTTTTTCCCGGATTCGGTCGCGCAAGCCGGAGGGTGGCGGGAACTATACTGTACGCCCGCCGCTCACGAACCCGACCGGCCGGCGTTATCATCCTGGCGGAAGGGGGAACTGGCGCGGCTCGAAAATGACCTCCCTCCGCGAGCGAACCCCCAGACAGCCCGCCGTGTCCACCCCGATTCGCCCCGCCCGCCCCGGAGCCTGCCCAGATGCCCGACGCGGACGCGAACGGATTCCTCGTCACCCGCCGCCCGGACGGGTTCGGCGACGTGTTCCCGCTGCTGCCCGCCCGCCGCTACGTCGTCGGCCGCGCCACCGATTGCGACATCGTCCTCCGCGACGACCTGGGCAGCCGCAAGCACGCCGAGCTGGCTCACGGGTCGGTCGGGTGGACGGTCCTGGACGGCGGCAGCCTGAACGGGTCGTTCGTGAACGACGCCCGCGTGAAGAAGTCGCACCGCCTGGTGCCCGGCGACGAGGTGCGGTTCGGCCGCTCGCAATTCCTGTTCGTCCGAACCCTGACGGAACTGCCCGCCCTGCCGGACGCCGGCACCTTGCACGGGGACGACGACGGGCTGTCCATCACCCGCCGGCAGACCCAGACCCGCTACCTCCCGTCCCCCGTGCCGTCGCTCGACCCGACGCAAACCCTGCCCGCACTCGGCGGCGAGACGGTACTCCCCCGGCTGCCTCTGGGCGACGGCGTGGCCGTCCTGTATCGCCTCGCGGTAGACATGGCGGCCGCCGCCGACATCGCGGCGCTGGCCGAGTTGGTCCTCGACGCCGTGACCCGCGCGACGCCGGCGGAAGCGTCGGCGGTGCTGACGGTGCGGGACGGCGGCGACCTCGACCTGACCGCCCACCGCATCCGCCCGACCGGGCCGAGTACCTACCACAAGGTGTCGTCGCTGGTCAGCCACGAGGTGCTGGCCACCGGGCAGGCGGTGCTGGCCGAGGACGTGGGGGCGGTGCAGCACCTGAAGAACCGCGACAGCATCACCGACCTCCGCGCCACCAGCCTGATTTGCGCGCCGGTGTCGGCCGACGGCCGGGTGCTGGGCCTGCTGCACCTGTACTCCACCGGCGAGCGGGGCCGGCTGTCGCCCGACGACTTGGAGTTCACGCTCGCCGCCGCCCGGCAACTGGGGGTGGTGTGGCAGTCGCTGCTCCGCCAGTCCGGGCTGACGGTCGAGGTCGAAGTCCTGAAGGATCAACTGCGGATCGAGTCCGAACTGGTCGGCGGCAGCGGCCCGCTGAAGGCCATCGAGAAGCAGATCGCCCGCGTCGCCGAGACGAAGACGACGGTGCTGATCCGTGGCGAGAGCGGCGTCGGCAAGGAGCTGGTCGCCCGCGCGCTGCACTTCAACAGCCCGCGGAAGGACCGCCCGTTCGTCTGCCTGAACTGCGCCGCCCTCACCGAATCGCTGCTCGAATCCGAGTTGTTCGGCCACGAGAAGGGGGCGTTCACCGGGGCCACCGAGCGGATGCGGGGCAAGTTCGAGTCGGCCGACCAGGGCACGATCTTCCTCGACGAGATCGGCGAGATGGCCCCGAACACGCAGGCCAAACTGCTGCGGGTGCTGGAGGGGCAGCCGTTCGAGCGCGTCGGCGGGAACGTGCCCATCCGCGTGGACGTGCGGGTCGTGGCGGCCACCAACCGGCCACTCGAAGACGGCGTCCGCGACGGCACCTTCCGCCGGGACTTGTACTTCCGATTGCAGGTGGTGCAGATCGACGTGCCGCCGCTGCGGGACCGCGCCGACGACGTGCCGGTGCTGGCCGACCACTTCCTCAAGCGGTTCACCCGCGAGACCGGCCGGAAGATCAAGGGGTTCACGCCGGCGGCGGTGCGGAAGCTGCAAGCGTATCACTGGCCGGGGAACGTGCGGGAGCTGCGGAACGCGATCGAGCGGGCCGTCGCGCTGGCCACCGCCACGACGCTGGACGAGGCGGACATTTGGCTCTCCCCGCTGGAGCGCGAGGGCGGCGGCGCGGCGGCCAAGTTCGAGCCGCTGTCGCTGGAGGAGATGGAGCGACGGCACATCGGGCGGACGCTCGAACACACCGCCTGGAACAAGTCCAAGGCGGCCGAACTCCTCGGCATCGAGCGGTCCACCCTGGACCGCAAGATCAAGGCCTACGAGCTGAAGAAGTAAGGCATTCGGCGAAATTCCCCCTTCCCGTAGAAAGCGCGAAGGAAAGCCATTCGCGGCGGATCCTATCCGGTATGACACCGCCCCCGAAACCGCCGGCCACCCAACTCCGGGCGCTCGCACTGGCTGCGAACTCGTCCGCCGGGCTGCCCGACGCGGAGCTCGTCCGCCGGTACGCCGACGCCGGCGACGAGGCCGCGTTCGAGGTGCTGGTCTGGCGACACGGCCCGCTGGTGTGGGGCACCTGCCGCCGCATCCTCCGGCACCGGCAAGACGCCGAAGACGCCTTCCAGGCCACCTTCCTCGCGCTCGCCCGCTCCGCGCGGGCGGTGGCCGGGTGGCGGTCGGTGGCCGCGTGGTTGCACCGCGTTTCGACGAACGCGGCCATCAAGGTGTGCGCCCGCCGCCGGCCGACCGCCGCGTTGCCCGCCGACGGGCCGACCGAGTTCGACGCGGACCCGGCGGATCGGGAAGTCGCGGCGGTCATCGACCGGGAATTGGCGCGGCTGCCGGAGCGCTACCGGGCGGCGTTCGTCCTCTGCTGCCTGGAAGGGAAGACGAACGCCGATGCGGCCCGCGAACTCGGCTGCCCGGTCGGCACGGTCGATTCCCGGTTGCACGCGGCCCGCCGTCGGTTGCGCGCCCGCCTCGCGCGGCTCGGGTTCGACCCCGGCGCGGTGGCCGGTCTGACCTTCACGCTGGCCGTCCCGCCTTCGGTTCGGTCCGCCGCGGTTTCCTGCGGCCTCGCCACGTTCACGCCTCCGCCCGCCATTGCCCGGCTGGCGAACCAACTCGGACGCCCCATGACCCACGCCACCGCGACCGCCGTCGCCGCCACGGCCGTTCTCGCCCTCGCCGTCACCGCGGCCAGCATCTGGGGCTTCGAGAAGCCGCAGCCGATGCCGGAACCCGCACCGGTGCGCCGCCCGGTCGCCCCCGTTCCCCGGCCGGTCGCCGCGGAGCCGAGCCTCCTGTTCACCGAGATGGTGTTGTTGCCAGGGGAGACCGGTTCGCGCACGGTTCGGCTCGTCCGCGCCAAGTTCCGCGCCGGCAAGTTGACCGACCGCGAGGAACTCTACACCGGCGACCTGTCCGAGTTCGGGCACCACTCGCCGTACCGCGTGATCGGCAACCGCCACGTCGTGTTCCACTCCGCGACGGTGTTCGACCTGGCCGCGAAGAAGGTGATCCACTCCCTGGCCGGCGGCCGGATCCTCGCGGTCGAAGGCACGCGGGTCTACTTCTTCACGCTGAAAGTGGACGGCGAACCGGGCGTCTTCCGCTTCGACACGGCGACCGGGAAGCGGGAAAAGGTGGCGGACCCCGGCGCGGGGCGGTGGGGCCTCCGCGGGGCCGTCTCGCCGGACGGCACCAAGGCGATCATGCGGGAAGTCGAGAACGTGGCGGTCCTGGAAGGCCAGGAGATGCCGTTCGGCATCGCCCTCGACCGCGTCGGCAAACCCCGCCAGAAACTCGGCGAGTTCGCGGCGACGTGCGGGATGACCGGCTCGGGGTTCACGCCGGATGCCCCGCCCGGCGTCTGGCTCGACGACGACCGGTTCCTCACGCAGACCACGCTGGGCAAACTCGTCGTCCTCGATACGGTCAAGAACGAGCGGATCAAGTTGATGGAGATCCCGCCGACGCACAAGCCCGGCGAGAAGGCGTGGGAGGCGGCCGGAAAGATCGGGTTCACCCCCCTCGGCCTCCAGCAGCCGCGGTTCTCGAAAATGGCCGACGGCCGGGTGATGTACGAAGCGGACATCGTTTACTTCATCGACGCGGCCAAGAAGACCTGGGAGAAGGCCGAGTGGCGACCGCTCGGGCACGGGTTCGAGTCCTCGGCCCTGCCGGACGCGATCGCGGGTGCGGATCGGGACAGCAAGACCGTGACGGTGACACTCCGGCACAAAGGCAAGGTGATCGGCACGAGCGAGAGCCTGTGGTTCGGCACGCCCGAGACGCCGCGGGTCGTGGCGACCGAAGGCCATCTCGCGCTCGTCGAACGGGTCCGACAGGCGGGGAAGGCGATCCCGACCGACGCGGTGCGGGTGTGGTCGGCGGCCACCGGCGAGTGGCAGACGCTGGACGGATGGGCGGACGGGCTGATCGGCTGGGTGAAGTAGCCGAACGTGGCACCCGGCGCGAACTTCTCCCAACCCTGAGCCACCCCTTACACCAGCGCCTCGATCGCCTTGCCGGTGCTGGCCGGTTTGGTGAACCCGTCCGGGCTGAGGCGGGTGGCCGGGTCGATGCCCAGCGCGTGGTACAGCGTGGCCGAGAAGTCTTCCAGCGTGACCGGGTCGTCCTTCACATACGCGGCGGTCTTGTCGCTGGCCCCGTACACCGCCCCGCCGCGGACCCCGCCGCCGGCCAGCATCGCCGAGTAGCAGTGCGGCCAGTGGTCGCGGCCCATCGCCGACCCGCCCTTGCTGATGCGCGGGGTGCGGCCGAACTCTCCGACCAGCACCACCAGCGTGTCGTCAAGCAGGCCGCGATCATCCAGGTCGTCGAGCAGAGCGGACACCGCTTGGTCGCACCGTGGCAGGGCGAAGCCGAGGCCGTTCCAGCCGTCCTCGAAGATGCCGACGCCGGCGTTCCCGTGCATGTCCCACGTCTCGACGCTCAGGAATTTTTCGCCCGGCTTCATCCCCGTCCAGGCCACCACCGACACCAGCCGGACGCCGGCCTCCACCAGCCGGCGGGCGAGGATCAGGTTCTGGCCGAGCGGGTCGCGGCCGTACCGGTCCCGCAGCGCCGGCGGCTCCTTGTCGATGTCGAACGCGCGGCGGGCGTTCGGGCCGGTGAGCAGGTCGAACGCCTTTTCCCGGAAGGTGTCGGTGTTCGGGCCGAGGTGCGGCGGGCCGGCGTCGAGCTTCGCCAGCAGCCCCTTCCGCCCGGCCGTCCGCTCGGCTGACACCGTGGTGTCAGTCTCGAACACGCGGAGCTTGTGGGCCGGGTTCGCCGGGTTGTCGTCGTGGCTGACGCCGAGCAGCAGCGGGGCATGTGAGCTGCCGAGGTGCCCGCCGGTCAGGTACGTCGGGTCGGGCGGTGCCGCGCCGCCGCCGAACTTCTGGAGCCACACGTTCGACGGCAGGTTCCCGCCGCTCGGTTTCAGCTTCGACACTACCGCCCCGAACGACGGCGCGTCGGCGTCCGGCTTCGCGGTGCCGGCCAGCAGCATGGCGTTGGCGAAGTGGTGCAGCGGCTGCGCGTGCGTCATCGACCGGATGACGGCGTACTTGTCGGATCGCGCCGCCAGCTTCGGCATCAGTTCGCCGACGCGGAACCCCGGCGTGCGGGTGGCGATGGGCTTGTACGGGCCGCGCAGCTCGGCGGGCGCGTCCGGCTTCGGATCCCACGAGTCGAGCTGGCTAAGGCCGCCGTACTGGTAGATGACGATGCAGGACTTCGGCCGGCGGGCCGGCATCTCGGCGCGGAGCAGTCCCGGCAGCGTCAGGCCGAGCGCGGACAGGCTTCCGACTCTCAACACGTCGCGGCGGGACGGGCGAGGCATGGGGCACCTCGAAAAGGGGCGAGGTTTGGCATACGCTTCACGCCATCGAATCGCAAGCCCTCACCTCGCCCCGGGAGGGTGCGGCAATTGATTTTGGCAGGTTCAGGCGAGCGGGGGGCGTCAGCCCCCTGTTTCCGTGGGGATGTCGAACACGACAGGGGGCTGACGCCCCCCGCTCGCCAACAACAATTGCCGCACCCCCTCGCCCCCTCTCCCTCGGACGGTTCGCGGCGCGGGAACACGGGCAGAAGGTGGCGAGCGAAGTTCACCGGAGAGGCCGAACGTCGATCCGCCTAATTCCGCCGGCGCACGACGAATTGTGCCCGCCTTGATTCCCCAGCCTGCCCACGGTATGCGGCGACCGGTTCGTCACACCCGGAGGGTTCGCCCATGTCGTTCCGCTGGCCCGCAATCGCCGCCGCGATCCTCGCCGTCGCCCCGTTCGCCCACGCCCAGACCGTGAAACTGGCCGAGGAGCTGAAGCCCGGCGACCACTTCAAATACGACCTGAAGCTGACCGTCACCGGGCGGATGAAGGTGGAGCGCGACGGCAAGCCCGACCCGCTCCCCATCGAGGCCGAGGCGACGCACCAGTTCGTCGAGCGGATCGAGAGCGCGGACGCCGGCGGCGGGGCCGGGAAGGTGCTGCGGCACTACACCGTGGCGACTTCCAAATCGCGGGTCGGGTCCGACAAGAGTACGCGGGAACTGCCCGCCGACCGGCGGTTCACCGTCGCCTCCCGCACCGCCACGAAGACGCTGCACCTGTCGCCCGACGGCCCGCTCACCCGCGACGAACTGGACCTGGTGGGCGAACACTTCGACACGATGTGCCTGCCCGCGCTGCTGCCCGGCAAGGAAGTGAAGGTGGGCGACACCTGGGCCGTGCCGGCCGACGCCGTCCAGCACGCGCTGCTGTTCGACGGGGTGCTGAAGCACGACCTGAAGGGCACGCTGGTGAAGGTGGAGAACGGCGTCGCCGAGTTCAGCCTGAGCGGCATCGCCGAGGGCACCGAACTCGGCGCGAAGGCCGTCGTGGTGGTGACCGCCACCGGCCAGTTCGACACCGCCGCCGGCCGCATCACCTCGTTGACGTGGGAGCAGGAGGACGACCGCACGCAAGGCCCGGCGACCCCGGCCGTCGAGGTAAAGGCCAAAGTGGTGCTGGCTCGCGCCGCCTGCGACGAGCCGAAGGAACTGAACGCCGAGGCGCGGGCGAAGGTGCCGGCCGAGGCCGCCGTCGCCGGCCTCACCCGCCTGCGGTTGACCAGCGCCGACGGCACGTTCGCCTTCACCTACCCGCGCGAGTGGGTCATCGTCGGCCAGACCAAGGACCACCTCGTGTTGCGTCTGCTCGACAAAGGGCAGTTCGTCGCCCAGGTAACGATGACGAACTGGAAGGCGGCGGACGCCGGCAAGCACTCGACGCCGGACGAGTTCAAGGACCGGCTGGCGAAGCTGCCGAACTGGGAGCCGGAGCGGGTGACGGCCGACAAGGAGGTGCCGCTGGACGCCGGCCGCTGGCTGTACCGCGTCTCGGCCGTCGGGAAACAGGACGGCACGCCGGTGGTGCAGACCTTCTACCTGCTGGCGGGGGCCAACGGCCGACAATTGAGCGTGGCCGTGATGTCCTCCCCGGACAAGGCGGCGGCACTCGCCGCCCGCGAGGAAGACCTGCTCAAGGCGATCACGTTCCCGGAGAAGAAGTGAGACGAAACGAGAGGCCCACGCTGTGGCGTGGATATGGCGTACCGGAATGTCGGGTGTCTCCACCTCTCGCCCCACGCCGTGGGGGAGAGGTCGAACGCGGTGCGCAGCAGCCGTTCGGGTGAGGGGGCTTTTTCTTCCCCCGGTTGCGCCCCCTCACCCGGTTCTCGCTCCGCTCGAACCGACCTCTCCCCCACTGGCGTGGGAGGAGAGGTGTTGGGGTGGCTGACCCCGTCGCGTTGGTGGAATGCCCCCACCCCGCCCCACCTCTCGCCCCACGCCGTGGGGGAGAGGTCGAACGCGGTGGTCCATTCTGTGGCTTTCTCCACCGCTGGGAGTCTTTCGTCCGGCCAACACCTCAGTCGCGTTTTCGGGCGGTGTCGGAAAAAATCCTGTCCGAAAACGATTTTCTGCTTGACGCGAATCCTCCGGCGCGGTTTCATATCTGAACTCACCGCTGCCTTCTTCATGAAGGCGGCAAATCCGGCCATCGCGGTCCAACTACCGCAGGCCACCACCGGCGAGTCGTCACACCAAACGCAGCGGACACCGGGCTAGGGGTAGACCGGTCCCGCACGCGGACGACACCGCCACCAAGAGGAGGAAGGTCATGCTTCGCTACACTCTCGCCTTCGTCGCCGCGCTGGTCGCCACGATGACGGCGAACGCCGCGCCGATCATCGGGCTGACAACAACTCCTGGCAGCACGGTGGCCAACAACGGCGACTGGGTACTCGGGTACTCCTTCCAGGTGAACTCCGCCATCAGCGTGGTCTCCCTCGGTGTCTACGATCACCAAGCCAACGGGCTTACTGGTTCTCATACCGTCGGCCTGTGGAACAGTAGCGGTACGCTGCTCGCCTCCGCCGTAGTGCCCTCCGGGACGGGGGCGACGCTTGATTCGAGCTATCGCTTCACCAGTATCACCGGTGTCCCGTTGACCGTTGGGCAGACTTATTTTGTCGGGGCCACCAAACTGACCAGCGACGGCGACCAGTGGTTGCAGGATCCTTCAACGCTCGTGGCCGCGCCGCAAATCAGTTACGTCTCCCGTCAGTTCCAGTTTTATACTGGAACGCTCGTGTTCCCCGGCCTCGCGGGAAGTGGCACGACCGGCTACTTCGGTGGGAATTTCCAATTTGAAGTCACCGCCGTTCCCGAGCCGGCGACGCTGGCGGTGTTCGGCGGGATCGCGCTGGCGGGGGTGTTCGGCTACCGCCGGCGGAAGGCCACCGCGAGCGTGTGAGTGTGTCCGTCGCTGACGCTCCGGCTCGGACAACTCCCGCGAACCCCGGCAACCGCCGGGGCTCGTTGCGTTTCAGGTGCCGCCACGACTGATTCCCATTGCGAACAGCACCGTCGGGCAGATCGACGCCCCGCGCCGCTCTTCGCCAAACCGACTGATTCCCCGGAACGATTCTTCCGCATACGGCGTTGAAGACCCGACGGCAATACCGCCGTCCACGGGAAGGGCATGGTCATGAACCCAGTTGCGCGAACCCTGGCGGTGCTGGCCCTGGTCATCGGCGTCGGCTCCGCGTCGGCGGCCCCGATCACGTTCACCGGCTCGGCGGTGAACATGAGCCAGCTCGGGGACGCCATCGGCTCGCAGTTCGACCACCTGAACGTCCACGTCTTCGGGCCGGCCACCTTCGACATCCCACACGGCGTCCCGACGGCGGTCACGCTGAGCGAGTTCGACTTCATCGTCGGCATCAACGCGAACGTCCCCCAGGCGGGCTACATGTACACGCTCAATGTGCCGTTCACCATCAACGGCGTGTCGGGGGTGCTGTCCCAGCCGTTCATGCTGGACATCAGCTACTCAGACACGCTGACGCTGCTGACCGGCACGCCGGCCGTGTTCAGCCTGCCCGGCGGCGGTCAGGTGCAGGTGACGCTGTTGGGGCAAAGCTCCGTGACCGTCGGCCCGGTGTCGGGGACGTACACGGGGCACCTGACGGCGCAGGTGGTGGCGATGCCCGAGCCGGCGACGCTGGCGGTGTTCGGCGGGATCGTGCTGGCCGGTGCCCTCGGCTACCGCCGACGCAAGGCGACTGCCGCCGCGTAAGTCGTGTCGTGAAAACGGGAGTACCCCGCGGGACACCGGTGTCCCGCGGGGTACTCCCGTTCCGAACCGCCTCACTCCTTCACGTCGATGAGGATGTCGCCCTTGCCGTCGAAGGCGATCTTCAACGGCGTCGTCTTGGCGTCGGCGTACTTGGCCGGCAGCAGGCTCTTCTCGGCAATCTCGCCGTCGTAGTACTTGCCGCTCTTGGTCAGGAACACGGTGACGGCGTACTCGCCCTCCGGCAGCCCGTCGAACCCGGCGGCGGTGCTGGGCACGAACTTGCCGTCCTTGTCGGCCCAGGCGTCGGCCACCGGCTGCCACCGCTCCATCGGCATCGTCTGCTTCCGCCAGAACGTCACCGTCGCGCCGGCCACCGGCTTGCCGTCCATCGTGATCGTCCCCTTCGCGGCCAGCACCTTGGGCAGCTTCCGCGTCACCCCCGGCTCCTCCGACTCCGGCACCTTCAGGTCTTCCGGCAGGATGCCGTCGAGCATGACGTTGGCGATGCGCGGGCCGTCCGCCTTCATGGTGACCCAGGCGATGTGATCGAACTCGCCGTACTCGACCCCCCGCATCCGGCTGCCGCCGCCGGTGGTGGCGAGCTGGTAGTAGGCGTTCCCGTTGCGGGTGAACTTCTGGTACCGGTGGACATGCCCGCAGAAGGCCGTCACCTTCCGCCCGTCCAGCAGTTTCTCGAACGCCGCCCACCCGTTCTTCTCCAGGTCCTTGTCGATCCAGAGCGGCTTGTGCAGGAACACCATCGTCCACTTCACGTCCTTATTCTCCTCCAGCACCTTCTTGAAGTAGGCCGTCTGCTCGGCCGAGATGTACGACGCGGCGTACCTCGGCGTCTTGCCGGTGGTGTCGGTCTCCTCGCTACTCGCCGCCAGGAACAGCGTGTTCTTGTAGACGAAGTGGTAGTACTTGCGGCCGAATCGCTTCTCCCACTCGGCGTTCAGTTCCTTGCTCACGAGGTCGTGGTTGCCCGGCACGTAGAAGAACGGCATCTCGAACTTGGCCGTGATGTCGGTGAACTCCTTCCACTCCTTCTGAATCGTCTCGTCCTTGGTCGTGTACCCCTCGATCAGGTCGCCGACGCTCAGCACGAACTCCGGCTGGAGCAGGTTCAGCCGCTGGACGGCCTGGCTGAAGATTTTCGCCCGGTGCCCGCCGGTGCGGTCCGAGACGATGGCGAACTGGAACTGCTCCGGGCTGGTGTTCACCTTCAGGTTCGTCCACGGGTTCTGCGCTTCGACCTTGGCCCGGATGCCGCCGGCGTCCTTGGCCTGGTCGGCGACGGTCGGCCGCGACTGCGACAGGAGAACGGCCACGGCCAGCACGGCGACGACGCCGGTGGCCAACACGATCCGGTTCATGGCGGACTCCGCGAGGAAGAGGGAGCGACGGGGTGAGAGTACCCGCCCGACCGCGCCGGGGGAACGGCGCGGCGACCACCTTCACGCAAGTTTCGCGGAGTGTGACGGGCGGAAGGATTCGTGTGATCCGCGGGATGCCGGAAGAGAGGACGAGAATGACGGCGCGCCGAATTCCCGTTGCCCCGCGCGGCCGGCGGTTTACCATCGGTGGGCGGCTTCTCCGTTCGCCCTCTTCGCCGCGCAGGATCACGCCGTGTCCCATTCCCCCTCCCGCCGCGCGTTCACGCTGGTCGAACTGCTGGTGGTGATGGCGATCATCGCCATTCTCATCGGGCTGCTGTTGCCGGCCGTGCAGAAAGTCCGCGCCGCCGCCCGCCGCACGGCCGACCAGAACAACCTCAAGCAACTCGGCCTCGCCGTCCACAACTACGCGAGCGCGAACGCCGACAGCTTCCCGCCGGCGGTGACGTGGGAGAACGGCAAGTACCGCTGGTGGTTCGGCGAACTCGACCCGGTCACGAAGGCCCTCGACTTCCCGCGCGGCCACCTGATGCCGTACCTGGAGAACAACAGCCGCGCCCTGCAAGCGCCGGCGCAGGCCCCCGGCAAGGTGCAGCTGCGGTACGAGGGCGGGTCCGGCGGGTACGGGTACAACTGGCGGTATCTGACGAACACCCTGAACATCGCCACCACGCCGACGTGGACGCCGGTGAAGTTGTACCACGTCGCCAGCACCAGCCAGACGATCTGTTTCCTGAACGCGGTGAACGTCGACTACTGGTCGCGGCCGGTGCCATTCATGTACGAGACGCCGCTGGCCGACCCGCCGTCGGCGGGCAACCCGAGCTGTCACTTCCGGCTGCACGGCCGCATCTGCAACGTGCTGTTCGCCGACGGCCACGTCGAGGCGTGGACGCAGACGACGCGGAATCCGCTTCCCTCCGGCTGGCCCGCCGCCGCGCTGCCGCTGATGAACGAGGAGAACGTCTACGACATCGGCACCACCGACGAGCTTTGGGACCGCAACTGACGGCCGGACTACGCCGGGATTGGGCCGATCATGTGGACCAGGATGCCGAGGATGCGGTCCACGTCGCGGCTCGTGTACTCGGTCAGGTCGGCCGTCAGGGTGGTGCCGGCCAGTTGCAGGAACCGCCAGGCCGTGCCGGTCGTCGAGCAGCCGTAGACGACGTCCACGGGCGTTCCGGCGCGGCGGTTCCACCGCTGCGCACCGACCATCGCCGACACGCACTGACCGAGGCCGCCGGCGATGTTCTCGTTCTTCGCCTCGATAATCACCACCGCCGGCGGCGTCACGCTCGTCTGCTGCGGCGCGCGGCTGATGAGGAAGTCGCACAGCCCGTTCAGGTCGGCGTCCGGGTCGGCCGAGAAGGTGACGCCGGAATACACCCCGATCTGACCCCGATACCGCCCCCAAAAGTCGGCCAGCAGCGGGGCGATGAGCCACTCGGACCGGGCCTTCTCGGTGCTGTTCATGGTGCCCAGTCGGATCATGGTCGGGAGCGTCAACTCCAGCCCGCGGCTCGGCGCTACCGGCGGCACGTGGCCGAACAGGTCGGGGGCCGAGGCGTAGGTGAGGCCCAAGTCGGTCAGCACCGCCGGGTATTTGAAGTCGCCGAACGCCATCGCTACTCCTCCAGGCGGTCACGCGGGGACGGGGCCGATCATGTGGACGAGGATGCCGAGGATGCGGTCGGCCTGGGTGACGACGTACTCGATCTGGTCGAGCGCGACCGTCGTGCCCGTCAGGGAAAGGAACCGCCAGTTGGTACCGGTGGTGACGCACCCGTACACGGTGTCGAGCGGTGACCCGGCCTGCCGGTTGAACCGCTGAGCGCCGACCGTCGCCGAGATGCACTGCCCTAGCCCGTCGGACAGGGCGTCCCGTTTCGCCTCGAACAGCACCACCGTCGGAGCCTTGACGTAAGCCACCTGCGGGTATCGGCCGATGACGAAGTCGCACAGGCCGTTCAACTTGTTGGCCGGGTCCGCGTCGAATTCCACCCCGGCCATCAGGCTGATCCGCCCGCCGTACCGTCGCCACACGTCGCTCAGGATCGGGCCGACGAGCCACGTCGAACGCGCCGCCTCGCTCGCCCCCGCGCTGGCCAGAGGCAGGTCGGCGGCGAGCGTTTCGGTCAACCGCGCGGACGGAGGCAGTGGCGGAACGTGTCCGAACAAGTTGGGGACCGTCGTCTCCGTCAGGCCGAGGTCGCCCAGCACGGCCGGGTACTTGAAGTCGCTGAACGCCATGACGGGTCACTCCGGGATGGGGCCGATCATGTGGACCAGGATGCCGAGGAGGCGGTCCACCTCGTGAATGTGGTACTCGGTCAAGTCCAGGGTGACCGTCGTCCCGGCGAGGGTGAGGAACTTCCAGTTGATGCCGGTGGTGACGCACCCGTACACCGTCTCGACGGGGTGCCCGTCGTTGCGGCTGAACCGCTGCGCCCCGACCATCGCCGCGATGCACTGGCCCAGTCCGTCCGGGATGCTGTCCCGCTTCGCCTCGAACAGCACGATCGCCGGGGCTTTCACGTGCGACACCTGCGGGTAGCGGCCGAATAGGAAGTCGCAGAAGCCGGTCAACTCCGCCGCCGCGTCCGCCGTGAACTCCGCTTCCCCGATCAGGCAGATGCGGCCGTCGTACCGTCCCCAGACGTCGCTCAGCACCGGTCCGACGAGCCACACCGACCGGGAGAATTCCGTGTGCGCGCCGCTCGCCAGTGGCAGGTTGATGGGGAGCGTTTCCGCGAGCCGACGCGAGGGCGGAATCGGCGGGACGTTTCCGAACAGGTTCGACACGCTCGTCTCGGTCAGGCCCAGGTCGGCCAGCACGGCCGGATACTTGAAGTCGCTGAACGCCATGACGGGTCACTCCGTGGGGTACCGTCATCTTACGCCGGCTGCTTGTCCGGGTGTAGGTAGACGAAGCTCTTGCCGAGGCGTCCGCCGTAGTTCCCGGCCGAGATGCGGAGCAGGTCCGGGGTATCCTGGCAGGCGGCGATGGCGGCCTGCGTGGCGGCGATGAGCGTCTTCAAGTCCGGGCCGTTGATGATGACCTCCTGCACGCTCGCCACGCCGTCCGGCAGCTTCGTCTCCACGCCCGGCTTGCCCCGCAGCGTCGGGCAGTACTCGGCGTAGGTGCTGGCGATGCTGAACTTGTACTTGCTGCCGGCCTTGCTGCCGCTGCTGGCCACCCCGCCGGGGAACGGCATGCAAATGCCGGGCACCGTCATCGCGCCCGTCACCGCCCGTTCGGCCGCGTCGATGGCCGCGTCCGGAGTCGCGCCGAAGAACCACAGGTTGCCGCCCATCAGCCCGTCGGCCCAGCCCCACTTCCGCTCGATGACGAACTCGCCGCTGAGGATCGGGATCACCCGCACGCCCCGCCCGAACCGCTCGGCCTTGAACTGATGGCCGTCGCCGAAGTACGCCACCTTGCGGCCGAGGGCGAACCACTTCTCGCCGACCGACAGCGTGTTGAACGCGGCCGTCGTCGGGCACGTCAGCACGTTCTGCGACACCCGCACCAAGAGTGCCCGTTCGAGTTTCTGCTCGCGGTCCTTCCAGAACCGGGGGACGTGGAACTGGAGCACCGCGCCGAGGCGGCCGTCGGGCGTGTCGGCCGGTTCGACGTACCGGCTCAGCCCGGCCTCGCAGTCGCACAGGATGGAACTGCTGGCGTTCCCGGTGGCGGCGGCGGCGGCGGTGTCCAGCCACTTCCGGTCGCGGGCCGTCACCAGCACCTCGGAGTAGATGCTGCGGAACGCCTCGGCGTAGGTGTCGTCGATCGTCGCGGACATGGAAAACCCCCCGGTGCGGAACCGGAGGTCATGATACGCCGAGGGTCCGGTCGGGTCAGAACCCGACGTTCACGCCCAGGGTCAGCCCCTGAATCCAGGCGTCGGTCGTGGCCCGGTTCCAGTCGAACGCCGGCCGTCGGCTGTTCGGGTCGGCCGGCGGGTCGGACAGGTAGCGGATTTGGCTGTCGTTGATCACCCGGTCGATGGCCGGCCCCGGCCGTGCCACGCTGCTCACCCACAGGATGTTGTACCCGACGCTGAGGCTCACCCGCGGGACCGGGCTGAAGCCGAGGGAGACGCCGAACTCGTTCGCGGCGACGAATTTGTTCCGCTCGTACACGCCGTTCAGCCCCGGCTGGGCGTACAGGCCGGAGTTCTGGTCGGGCAATCCCGTGAGCGTGTTCCGGCCGGACACCTCCACCCGCTGGGCCGCCCCGCCGACGCCGAACTTGTCCACGAGGTCCAGGGTGAACCGACCCATGAACACCCGGGAGTTGAACCCCGCCTGCCCGACGTAGACGTGGTTGCTCGTGCGGAAGGTGTCCGAGATCGTGCCCACATTCCCGCCGGCGAACTCGGAGCGGATGCCGACGGTCAGGCTCTCTTGCAGGTTCAGGTAGCGGACGCCGAACAGCACGTCGTTGACGTCGGAGTACAGGCTGAACCCGCCGAACCGGGCGTTCGCGTCGATCCCCCACGCCCGCGTGTCGGCGGCCGCCGCGACCGACCCGGAGTACCGGCCGGGGATCGACGCGAACAGGTACACCGCGCTCCCGTCGAGCGCGCGAGTGTACCCGCGGAACAGGACCGGCGAGCCGGGCGAGGTGGCCGTCGCCTCGTCCGACCCGCTCGACAGGTAGAACCCGCCGACGTCCGCGCCGAACCCGTCCGTCACGGCGGCCCCGACCCGCGCGCGCACCCCCGGCTGGGAGCCGTACCGCAACTTCCCCGAGCGGGGGAACAGTTCCGTGACCGGCGTGCCGGCGGGCAACTGGCCGTTCGTCCCGGTCGTGGCGGGCGCGTCCGGCACCGACCCGATCAGCGTCGGCACCCCTTGCGGGCGGGTGTAGCCCAGCAGGTATTCGCCCGTCACCCACACGCGCGGATGGATGGCGGGGTCCAGGCCGGATGTGACCGTCGGCGACTCGCCCGCCCCGGCGTCCGGGTCGCCGACGTTGGTCGAGAGGAGCGGTCGCGCGGGCGATTGGCCGAGAGCGGCGACCGCCGTCAGGAGGGCGGTGGCAAGGGCAGGGAAGTATCGTCTCATCGCGGGCACCTCCGAACTGTGTCCGGGAATGGGAGTGGTCAGTTGGCAGGGTTGTATCGGACGGGGAGGGGGCGCGAATGTACTGAGGATGGCGAAAAGAGCGACGGATGCGGCGAGTGGGTATCCGCCGACCGCCACGCCGGGTTTTCGTCCGGATTCGCTCAAGTTCCCATTCGGGCATTGGCGGGATGGAAGACTCCCGGCGGTGGAATGCGCTGCGGAGTGGGCCGCTGCTGAACCTCGCCCCCACTCTCGTGGGGCGAGAGGTTGTGGGCACCCGGCTTTCCGGTCGGCCATTTCCCGCCACTGCCTAAGCTGGCCCCGTCGGCTCCGCGCCGGGCGGCGGGGTGCCCTTGCCGGCCTTCACGTAGTCGGCGCGGCGGGCGGCGTACTCGGCGGCGGAAAGCGCGTCCAGCGCGCCGCCCTCCTTCGCCTCCACATGCTGGCGGAACAAGAGGCGCAGGAACGGCACGCACCACCCGCAGCCGGTACCCGCCCCGCCGCACTGCGAGAGCTGGCTGGCCACCGCCGGCGATGTCCGCGCGGCGAAGTTGATCAGTTTCCGTTTGCTCACGCGGAAGCACAGGCAAACGGGGTCGTCCAATTCCATCGCGGCTCCGGCGAATAGTCTGGTGGTGGGAACCCACTCATCTTCCCACTTGCGGCACCGCCACTTCAAGGGGGATACCGTGGATCGTCCGGTTCTGCTGTGCGGGTTGGGGCGGGTCGGCGGCCGCGTGCTGGAGTCCCTCCAGGCGCTCGGCGCGACGGTGACGGTGGTGGACTGGCACGCCAAGCCGGATGACCCCCGGTACGCCGGGGTGACCGTCGTCACCGGCGACTGCAAGCAGGCCGACGTGCTGGAGCGGGCCGGCGTCCGCGAGGCCGGCGCGGTCGTCATCGTCACCAGCGACGACCTGTGCAACGTGTCCACCGCCATGCTGGCGCGGAAGCTGAACCCGACCTGCCGCATCGCCGTGCGGATGTTCAACCAGAACCTCATCTCCCGCCTCGGCTCGGCCCTCAAGAACGCCGTCGCCCTCAGCGTCTCGGCCCTCACCGCGCCGCTCATGGCCCTGACCGCCGTCAGCGGCGACTCGCTGGCCGCGTTCGACCTGTCCGGCGTCCCCCAGCAACTGCTCGAACTGACCGTCGCGGAGGACTCGCCGATCCTGGGCGAACGGGTGTCGGCGGTCGCGTCCGGTCGCCGGCTGCTCGTGATCGCACACCGGCCGGCCGGGGAGCCGCCCCGGTTGCTGTCCGCCGTGGACGGGAACGCCGTCCTCGAAGTCGGCGACCGGCTGTACGTGTGCGGCCCGCCGGCCGCCGTGGAACTGCTGACGCACGCCGACCGGCCGGCCGCGGTCCGGTGGGCCGGCGGACTTCGCCGGCTGTTCCGCACCGTTCGGCAGGCGGTGGCGTCCATCGACCTGCCGCTGAAGATCGCCGCGACCGCGCTGCTGGTGGTGCTGGTCGGCAGCTCCGCCGTGTTCCGCTACGGCGTCGGCACCACCTGGTTCGATGGCTTTTACCAGAGCGTTTCGATCATGGCGACCGGCAGCGACCTGCACGGCGAGGACAAGCCGGACTGGGTGCGGGGGTTCCTCGGCGGGCTGAAGTTGGCCGGCGCGGTCATGCTGGCCGGGTTCACCGCCGTGTTCACGAACTACCTCATCCGGGCCAAGCTCGGCGGCGTGCTGGAGTCGCGGAAGATTCCCGACGGCGGGCACGTCTTGGTGTGCGGCCTGGGCAACATCGGCTTCCGCTGCGTGCAGGAGCTGCTCCGCCTCGGCCACAAGGTGGTGGCCATCGACAAGGAGGCGAACACGCCGTTCGCCGACACCGTGCGGCGGATGGGCGCGGCCGTCATCGTCGGCGACGCCACCATCACGGAAGTGCTGGCCCAGGCGCGGGCGAATACCGCGCGGGCGGTGCTGGCGGTCACGTCGAGCGAGCTGGCGAATTTGGAGATCGCCCTGCTGGTCCGCGAACTGAACCCGGCGCAACGGGTGGTGGTGCGGCTGACCGACCCGGATTTCGCCCAGGCCGCCCGCGAGGCCGCCGACCTGCGGTACGCCGTCTCCCCGCCGCAGTTGGCCGCGCCGGTGTTCGCCGCCGCCGTGTATGGTGACAGGGTATTGTCACTGGCCCGCGTCGGCCCGCGCACGGTGGCCGTCGTCGATGTCGTCATCGAGCCGGAGGAGGTCGCCGTCATCGACCGGACGATTCACGAGCTGATGGTCGATTACCGGTTCCTGCCGCTCGGCGTCAGCGGGCTGCCGCCGTTCGCCGAAGCCGGCATCGCCACCGGCCACCGGCTGAAGACCGGCGACAAACTGACGGTGGCGATGGACCTGGCCGACCTGCCCCGCCTCGTCCGCCGCGAGACGCCGCTGAAGAAGTGGGCGGTGTTCGTGGACACCGTGCCGCTGACCGCCATCGGCGAGCTGCTGCCGCTCGTCCGCACCGTCACCGGCTGCAGTCAGGAAGAAGCCCAGGAGAAGTTGAAGTCCGGCGCGTTCCAACTGGCGACCGGCCTGAGCCGGGGGCAGGCGGAGGAACTGACCGCTCGCCTCGGCCGCGAGCGGGTGCTGTCGCGGGTGATGCCGGGGTGAGGATTCGTTCGCCCGCCGAAGTGACCGGCCGGGTCAGGCGAACCGCTCCAGCACCATGTCGATGAGCCAGCAACCGCGGACGTGCGGGCCGGGGCCGCGCGCGTGCGCCAGGACTTGCTCGTCCTCGCAGCCGGCCTCTTGCAGCGCGTCGGCCAGGATCGGCAGGCGCTCGTAAGCGCCGGACTCGTCGATGCCGGCCGCGAGTCCGACGACGGCTTCCGTTTGCCACACGGGATCGAACGTGACGGGGCGGAAGGGGTTGCCGGCCACATCGCGGAACTCGTTGGCGAACTGCCACAGTGTCCGTTCGCGGTGAGTCTTGCGTTCCTGGTCATATCGCTCGCGGGCCTGGTTCTGGGCGGCCGCAATTTCCGCCTTCGCCTTCTTCGACTTCTTCTTGTGAGAGTGAGCGGGATCGGACGGAGTGTCGCCAGGAAAGGGGAAGTCCCCACTCACGGCTTCCGCGGCGTTGGCCGCCGCGCGCAGCCAGTCGCCGTACCGGAGCGAAGAGGCGAATGCTTCCGCGTCCTGAACCGCTCCAGCGTACCGCCACATTACTTCAAAATCAGTCTCCGGAAAGCGGCAAGGTCCAACGCATCCGACCGCGACCCACCCCGCGTAGGCGTCGAAAACGCCCCGCCCAATTGATCCCAAGAGGTGTTGGAGTCGCGATCCCCACCGCACGTTCAGTGGATGGAACCGCTCGGCCGGGATTCGCCCCCGGCAGAACTGCGCGAAGTCATGCGGTTCGACGCACACCAGCCAATCGACTTCGCTTTCAATCGGCATCGGTGTTCCTCCCGCTTGGCCTGCGGCTCCTGAAGTCGCCGCGAAGAGGTGCCGCTGTTCGCCTCCAATGGCTCGCCTATAGTACCAATTTCTTCCCCAGTCCCGCGGATAAGACAATGGCCAAGATCAAGGTGACGAACCCGGTCGTCGAGATGGACGGCGACGAGATGACCCGCATCATCTGGCAGAAGATCCGCGAGAAACTGATCCTCCCGTACCTCGACATCGACCTGAAGTACTTCGACCTGGGCATCGAACACCGCGACGCGACGGACGACAAGGTGACGTTCGAGTCCGCCGAGGCGACGAAGAAGTACGGGGTGGCCGTGAAGTGCGCCACCATCACGCCGGACGAGGCCCGCGTGAAGGAGTTCGGCCTGAAGCGGATGTACCCGTCGCCGAACGGCACCATCCGGAACATCCTCGACGGCACCATCTTCCGCGAGCCGATCGTCTGCCGCAACGTGCCGCGGTTGGTCGGCCACTGGGACAAACCCGTCGTCGTCGCCCGCCACGGGTTCGGCGACCAGTACAAGGCGAGCGAGATCCTGTTCGACCGGCCGGGCACGGTGCGGCTGACGTTCACCCCGGCGGACGGCGGGCCGGCGATCGAGAAGGAAGTCTTCAAGGCCCCCGGCGGCGGCGTCACGCTCGCCATGTACAACCTGGACGACAGCATCCGCGGGTTCGCGCGGGCGTGCCTGAACTACGGCCTGTCCCGCGACTTCCCGGTCTACCTGTCCACCAAGAACACCATCCTGAAGGTGTACGACGGGCGGTTCAAGAACCTGTTCCAGGAGGTGTTCGACGCCGAGTTCAAGGCGAAGTTCGACGCCAAGAAGCTGACCTACGAACACCGCCTGATCGACGACATGGTGGCGGCCAATATGAAGTGGACGGGCGGATACTTGTGGGCGTGCAAAAACTACGACGGCGACGTGCAGTCCGACACCGTCGCCCAGGGGTACGGCAGCCTCGGGCTGATGACCAGCGTCCTCACCACCCCGGACGGCAAGACGGTGGAGGCGGAGGCGGCGCACGGCACCGTCACCCGCCACTACCGCGAGTACCAGAAGGGGAAGAAGACCAGCACCAACCCGATCGCCAGCATTTACGCCTGGACGCGCGGGCTGATCTACCGCGGGCGGATGGACGGCACTTCGGACGTGGTGCAGTTCGCCGAGACGCTGGAAAAGGTTTGCGTCGATCTGGTGGAAAGCGGCAAGATGACCAAGGACTTGGCCATCCTCATCCGCCCCGACGCCCCGTACCTGACCACCGACGAGTACCTCGATGCCGCCGACGCCGAGTTGAAGGCGCGGATGGGGTGAGGATTCGGGAGGGCGAGGCTCCCGCCGAGCCGCCCACCACCGTGGCGG
>JAYTTN010000253.1:0-1928 GCA_043745295.1 Fimbriiglobus sp.
TAGCCGGCCACGACCTGGCCGCGTCGTCCGTCGGCGTCCAGCACGCGGACCTCGAACACGTCGTCGGGGCGGAAGAACAGGGGCAGCCACGCGGCAATCATGGCCTTGGGTGTGGTCACGCTGTCACCCCCGCTTCGGCGTCGAGGAAGGCGCGAATGAAGGCGGCGGCGGTGGGCACGCAGATTGCGTTGCCCGCCCCTTTCAGGAGGCCGGCGCGGCCTTCAATTTTCGCGGCCGTGAGCGGATGGCGGCAGCGGCCAGCAGCCCGCACTCCATCCACTCCGGCGGGAAGCCCATCAGCCAGAGTGAGAACGCCGGATTGAGCTTCGGGCGGCACTCGCCGGAGCTTGCCGTCCCGGCAGGGGACGAGGGCGTAGGCGTCCCAGAAGCCAGGGCCGCCACGTCGTCCAGGTTCGCCGACCTCTTCGGCCCGCCGGTCAGGTGCGAGGTCACCCGCGCCAACGCCGCCTCCGGCGAGAGCTGCCCGTGGTGGCTGCTGTCCGGCGTCGGCCACCCCACAAGTTGCGCCGTGCCGTTGAGGGTCAGGTTCCCCCGCGCGGCCGTCGTCTGGTGCTCCGTCGTCTTGGGGGTCGGCCAGCTTGCTGGCGACCCAGTAGAGCCGCTGGCGGATGTGGGGTGCCCCCGCGCTGAATGCGCCCAGTACGGCGTGCCCGACGGCGTAGCCTTCGGCCTCCAGGTCGTCGCGTACTCGGTCGAGCCACCCGAACCGAATCGCGCCTTCAACCTGCTCACCAACGACGCACCCAGGGCGGCACTCGCGGACGAGCCGGAAGAACTCGGGCCACAGGTCGCGGTCGTCGGCGAAGCCCTTCCGCTTGCCCGCCGACGAGTAGGGCTGGCACGGACACGACCCGGTCCACACGTCACGGTCGGCGGGCCACCCGGCGAGTCTGAGGGCTTCGCACCAGCCGCCGATGCCGCTGAAAAAGTGTCGCTGTCCAGGTCCGCGAACGTCATTTGCCGGCACGTCGGTGATACTCCGCTCATCGACCACTCCCGTCGGTATCAAGCCATTCGCCATCAGTTCCCGCAGCCACGCGGCGGCCTTGGGGTCGAACTCGTTGAGGTAGTGCGTCACTTCTTGGCACCCCGCAGCGACGTGAGGTGCATCCGCCGCAGCGCCGTCCGCTCGATCTGCCGGACGCGCTCCTTGCCGATGCCGAGGTCGTCTCCGATCCGCTGGAGCGTCTGCGCCTCGGTGCCGTCCAACCCGAATCGCCGCGTGATGACCTCGCGGCTGCGGGCGTCGAGGCTGGCCAGCATCGCGGCGACCGGGACGGCCCGCGGGTCGTCCGGCGCGGCGTCGAAGGTCCACGTTCCGGGGTCGCGTTCCGCCTCGACGCGGCCCGTGTCGTCACGCCGCGAGAGCGACAGCATCGACGGCTGGGCGTGGCCGCGTTCGATCGCGCACGGCGGCACACGGATGAGCCGGTCGTCTCGCCGCTGCGTGCGGTGCTGACCCAGCGTCCACGCGCACCGCTTAAGTACCCACGTCAGACGGTTCGCCTTGCGTTCGTCCCACTTGTGCCAGTGTTCGACTAACGACACCATGCAAATCTGAATCAGGTCGTTGAGGGTCGTGATGCCGGGGCTGTGGTAGCGCTTGGCGACGCTCCGGGCGGCGGCGTAGTAGCCCTCCGGCCCCTTCGGCGGTGCCTCGGTCGCGGTCAGTGTCATGACTCTGTCACCTCAGTAATTTCGGTGTAATAGCGCTGCAAAATGCGGAAGGTCCACGCCTCGGCGAACGCGCGGCCGGGGCAGAAGTGCCAGTGAACGCTTGGGTATCGCTCGACCCACGCGAGGACGGATCGGCCGATCGTCTTCGGGCACATCCGAGAGTGCCGCGGCGGCCGGGTGTACACGTCGGATAGCTCGGCCTCGACGACGACGTGAGCGCACCGCATCGC
>JAYTTN010000254.1:0-1927 GCA_043745295.1 Fimbriiglobus sp.
CCAAGGCCGGTCGCACGCTCCCGGCGACGACACCGTTCCGGACTACCCGCCCTGGTTCAAACTCATGTTCGGCTGGAACGGCTTGTTGCCCATGATCGGGTCGTTCTCCATCGCTTTGCAGCCGGTGCCGAACAGCCCGCCGACGGCGGCGAGCGCGAGAAGCAGGCGGAGGTGGCGCACGGGTGTTGCCCTCGGAGCGGTTGCCGGCGGAGTTCGTCGCGGCACCGACCGATACCCGCCGCTCGGATTCTCGACAAGCGAAATCCGCCCCACGACCGGGGCGACTCCGAGATTCCAGGCAAGAGGATTTCACCGCAAAGGGCCTGAGCAGCCCTGCTTCCGCCACTTCGCCTTGCACTCGTCCCGACGGGCGCGGCACAATCCGCCCGTCCCGCCCCTCGGAGTCCGGACCATGATCGCCGTCGCCCGCCGCGCCTGGCACCGGGTGAGGAAGCCGTTCGCCGGCGACCCGTCCAGGCGGCTGCACGCGCGGATCGCCCGCGAGTTCCTGGCCGGCTCCGGCCTGGAGGTCGGCGCGCTGCACAACCCGCTGCCGGTGCCCCGCGCGGCGGCCGTGAAGTACGTGGACCGCATGAGCAAGCCGGACCTGCTGAAACAGTATCCGGACCTGGGCGACAAGAACCTGGTGGACGTGGACGTGATCGACGACGGGGAGACGCTGGGCACCGTCGCCGACGCCTCGCAGGATTTCCTGATCGCCAACCACTTTCTCGAACACGCGCAAGACCCCATCGGCACGCTCGGCCGCTTCTTCGCGGTGCTGAAGCCGGGCGGCGTGCTGTACATGGCGCTGCCGGACAAGCGGTTCACGTTCGACGCGCCCCGCGCCGTCACGCCGCTGCAACACCTGTGGGACGACCACACCCACGGCCCCCAGCGGTCCCGTCGCCGGCACTTCGAGGAGTTCGTGACGGCCGTCCACCACCTGACCGACCCGGCCGAGATCGCCAAACACGCCGACCACTACCAGGCGGCCGACTACAGCATCCACTTCCACGTCTGGGACCAGCCGGCGATGCTGGAGCTGCTGCTGGCGGTGCGGCCCCGCGACCGGTTCGACATCCCCTTGATGAGGGCGAACGCGCACGAAGTCATCTTCGTGCTGAAGAAGCAGGGGTGACAACGACTTGCGCCGAGTCGTCGCCGAGACTGCGAAAACTATTTCCGACAATCTCGCCACTTTAATTTGACAAACCCAAAAACGGAGCGCATTGGTACTGGTGTACACTTCCCGTTCCGGAGTGCCGCCGTGACCACCGCCACCCAAACCGCCCCCGTCACCGACGTGGCCGACCGCTTCCGCTGCGAGGCGGACGTGCCCGATCCGCCGCGAGACCCCGCCGGCCGCAAGCAGTACTGGGAAGACACCGTCGCCGAGGCGGTGGCCGAGCTGCGCCGCCGGCTGGCCAGCACGCGCGACGAGAAGTCCTTCCAAGCCTTGCAGATGATCCTGGACCTGGAGAAAACCCGGTTGCGCCACAAGGAGCCGGTGGCGGGTACGCAAGTCAGTGGCGGTGGTCACTGGGCCGACGGACTGTCGCCGCTGCCGGTGTACACCGAGAGCGACCGCGAGTTCGCGCTGAAGAAGTCCGAGCCGGAAGCGACGGGCGAACACCTCACCCCGCCGGATGCGCCGATCCGAGCCGGAAGCGTGAGCGACGGTTCTTCCCCGCCACCGTCGCTGACGCTTCCGGCTCGGACCGAACCCGACGCCCCGCCGCCGACGCTTCCGGCTCCGACCGGACCCGACGCACCGTCGCTCACGCTTCCGGCTCGGACCGGACCCGACGCCCCGTCGCTCACCGCGCACCCGTTCCCGCCGAAACCCCTGCGGCCGATCCCGATGCGCGAGCGGCTGAAGTTGCAGGCCCTTCACAAGGGCGTCATCGGTCACTTCCACGACCAC
>JAYTTN010000255.1:0-1927 GCA_043745295.1 Fimbriiglobus sp.
CTCGCATCGCATCGCGTCGCCCGGAACCGGCGGACTCACGTCGCGCCGTTCGCCGGCCTCTAAGTCACCCGTTCGCCGGCGGGGCGGAGCCGGCGAGGCCCTTGCGGAGCGACCCCCACACGTCCAGGAACCCTTCCAGTTGCCGGCTGCGGACGGGGTGTTGCAGCTTGCGGACGGCCTTCGCCTCGATCTGCCGCACCCGCTCCCGCGTCACCTTGAAGATGCGGCCGACCTCTTCCAGCGTGTACGTGTACCCGTCGCCCAGGCCGTACCGCAGCTTGATGATCTCCCGCTCGCGGTAGGTCAGCGTCTTCAGCACGTTCTCGATCTTGTCCTTCAGCATCTCGTTCGTCGCGGCGGACACCGGCGACTCGACCGACGGGTCTTCGATGAAGTCGCCGAAGTAGCTGTCCTCGCTCTCGCCGACGGGCCGGTCCAGGCTGATCGGGTGGCGGCTGATCTTCAGCACCCGCCGGGTCTCCTCCAGGGTGTACCCGGCCCGCGCGGCGGTCTCCTCCAGCGTCGGCTCGCGGCCCAGCTCTTGGAGGAGTTGCTTCGACACGTTCCGCAACTTGCTCATCGTCTCGATCATGTGGACCGGGATGCGGATGGTCCGCGCCTGGTCGGCGATGGCCCGCGTGATGGCCTGCCGAATCCACCACGTCGCGTAGGTGCTGAACTTGAACCCGCGGCGGTACTCGTACTTGTCCACCGCCCGCATGAGGCCGGTGTTCCCTTCCTGAATCAGGTCGAGGAAGCTCAAGCCCCGGTTGCGGTACTTCTTGGCGATGGACACGACCAGCCGCAGGTTGCCGCCGGACAGTTCCCGCTTGGCCTGCTCGTACTCGGTGAACCGCAGCTTCATGATGGCCACCCGCTTCCGCAGGCCGGCCGGCTCCTCCAGCGTGATGAGCATCAGGTCGAGCAGTTCCTTCCGCAGGTTCGCCCGCTCCTCCTTCGCCGCCTTGTTCCCCCGGAGGTCGGCGATCTGCCGTTCCAGGTCGTCCATCCGCTGGCCGATCTGCTCCAGCTTCTTCATCAGCGGCTGCACCTTCTGGGTGCGGATGGACAGCTCCTCGACGAGGGTGACGGTCTTGCG
The DNA here is from genome assembly GCA_043745295.1 of Fimbriiglobus sp. Lineage (GTDB taxonomy): Bacteria > Planctomycetota > Planctomycetia > Gemmatales > Gemmataceae > JALHQU01. The sequence continues at coordinate 1,100 of JAYTTN010000255.1, forward strand.
GCGGCGGGACTTCAGCCGCAGGCGGAGGCCCTCCTTCTCGTCGTCGGTGGTGCGGTCGTCCAGCAGCAGGTGGAACTCCTCCACGTTCCGCTCCATGAGCGGTTCGAGCGTGGCGAGGTTGTGCGGCATCCGCATCAGGATCTGCGTCTTCTCCAGCGATTCCGTCTGGGACACCTTGATGGTGCGGTCGAACGGCAGGTCGCCGGTCTGCACCCGCTTGAGGGTGTCGAACACGGTGCGGAGGGCGTAGTCGCACTCCAGCACCTTGCGGCGGAAGCGGCGGCGGGTGACTTCGATCTTGCGGGCCAGCGCCACTTCCTGCTCGCGGTCGAGCAGCGGGATTTCGCCCATCTGGGTGAGGTACATCCGCACCGGGTCGTCGATGTGCCGGCCGTCCCCGTCGGTGTCCCCGAACCCCGGATCGCCCTCCACCGGGGCGAGGGCGTCCTCCACCTTGGCGACCGGTACGACCTCTTCCGCGTCGTCGGCATCGACGTAGGTGATGCCGTGCGACTCCAGGAATTCCTGGATCTCGGCCAGCCGTTCCGGGTCGGACATCGGCGGCAGCGCCTCGTTCACCTCGTCGTAGGTGAGCGAGCCGGTCTGCTTGCCCTTCTCGATCAACTTCTTGATGATCGGGTCGTTCTTGAAGTCCATCCGGAGCCTCCCGTTCCTTGCGGTCGGCCGGCGGCACGCCGTCGGTCGAAACTGGGGAAACGACATCCTGTCGCGGTGCGCGTCTGTGGCGGGTGTACTATCGGCGGCGACCCGCACTCCGGCCAGGCCAGTTAATTTCCGGCTCGCCAGGGCGGGCACCCACGAGGGGTG
>JAYTTN010000256.1:0-1922 GCA_043745295.1 Fimbriiglobus sp.
ATGCCACTCCCTCGCGGTCGCGGCTCGCAAGACGGCTACTCCAGCTCCGCCCGCAGCTCCCGCAGCCGTCCCGCCAAGGTCTCGTCCGCGACCGCCAGGGCCGCGATCTTCCGTACGGCGTGCAGCACCGTTGAATGATCCCGCCCGCCGAAGTGCCGGCCGATGTCGGCCAGCGGCAGCCGGGTGAGGTCGCGGGCCAGGGTCATCGCCACCTGGCGCGGCAGCAGGACCGCCCGCAACCGCGACGGGCCGACCACTTCCTTCGGCTTCACCTGGAACGCCACCGCCACCCGCGACACGATCCGTTGCAGCCGCGACTTCGATTCGCCGACGGTCGGTTCGATCAGCCACTCCTGCACCTGGGCGGTCGTCAGCGGCGTCGGGTAGCCCTTCATCACCGGCTTCAGTTTCTCGACGAAGCCGATCAGCGGGCGGACGCCGTCGGCGGCGCGGGCCATCCAGTCAATCGCCTCCGGCATTAGTCGGACGTTTCGCGTGGCCGCGAAATTTTCGATAAGGATGCGTCGGCTGGCAACTCCTGGCGCGTCCATCCGAACCACCAGACCGGCGGCGAGGCGGTTCGTGAATCGACGGGGGAACGCGGACAGCCGGGCCGGGCCGGCCGACGCCGTGAGGACGGTCGGCCGGCGGTGGGCCAGGCGGTCGTCGAGAAGCTGGCTGAGGGCAGGCACGTCGCGCGCTGGCAAGTGTTGCAGGTCTTCCACGATCAAGAGATCACACTCGGCGATCTCGGCCATCTCCCCGTCGGGGGTGGTCCGCGACTTGCGCGGGAGTTCCGCGGCGATCAACTGGCGGACGGTGTGGCCGGCGGGGTTGTCCAAATACGCCGAGACGAGGGCAGTGACGACAGCCGACTTGCCCACCCCCGGCGGGCCATGCAGCAGAAGGGGGGACGCGGCCGAGAGGCGACCGTTGGCGAGCCGTTGCGCGGCGCGAACGGCCGAGCGATTCTCCGGCAACACGATCACCCGTCCCCACATCGTGGGGGGCGCGATGATCGACGTTGCGCGGCGGCTAACCATGCTGAAATTGTACGAAACCGCGCGGCGGAACAACGGGGAGAACCCGACGTAGCAGGCAGTATTTCTTCCGATTTGTCAAGATGTAACCTTGACGCGCGTCGTAGCGCCGCTTGACAACCCCGCGCAGAATCTGATAGACCACGATCCGCTTCCAGTACCCTCGAATGTCCGGCCCCGTTCCGCACGCTCTCCCGCCCGGAGGACGCACGCGATGACCACCCCCACGACCCCCGACGCCCACCCGCTCCGGCGGATGATGGCGGGCCTGACGGAACACGCCTTCCTCACCGAGATCGGCGTGGCCGACCCGCCGCTCATCGACTACGTCACCGACCTACTGGCCCGGTTCCTCCACGTCGATGCGGTCTACCGCCTGCGCGACTCCGCCGGCCGGCCGATGACGGAACTCGTCCAGATGGCGGTCGAGGCGGACAAGCTGCCGCCGGACGGCCGCACCGCCCGCGAGTACCACCGGCACATCGGCGACTTCGCGCTGTTCTGGTCCGGCGTCTTCCCGGAGGCGGTGAACCGGTCGCAGGCGATGCCGTGCCGGGATCACCTCGTCAGCTTCGCCAAGCTCGGCAAGCGGTCGTACCGCCTCGCCGGCGAGTGCGCGTGCGGCCGGTGCGAGCCGGAGTCGGCGGTGTTGCGTCGGCTGGGGGCCGAGTTCGAGCTTTGCGCCCTCGGCCTGCACAAGGTCCGCGAGGAGTGGGACGAGATGGCGAAGCACCCGCCGAGCAACGGCCGACTGCTGCGGTGAGTTCGCTTTGGGGCGATTTCCACCAAACCCACCTCGCCAAGGTGGGTGGTGCCTCCACCTCTCGCCCCACGAAGTGGGGGAGAGGTCGTCGCGGGCGAAGCACGCGGCGGGTGAGGGGG
>JAYTTN010000257.1:0-7000 GCA_043745295.1 Fimbriiglobus sp.
GGCTTCCGCCCCTGGCTACGGCCGACGGCCCCTCCGGGGCGGGGAAGCGAAGATGTCTCACTCCCCTCCCTCGCTGCCCCGCGTCTTCGTGAACTGCGGGCTTCGCAATATCGCCATCACGGCCGCCGAGACCTTGCCGTCGTTCTTCTTCAACTCGCTCACCATCTCGTCGAGGAGCGCGGTGTCGGAGAGCGTCACGCTGCGACCCAGAGCATACCCGAGCAGCCGCTTGCAGAACAGCCGCACGATGACATCCTTCTTCTTCGTCAGCAGGTAGTCGCGGAGGCCGTCGATGCCGTCGAAGGAGGTGCCGTCCTTCAATTTCGCGGTCGCGTCCACGGGCAGCCCGCCGAGATCCTTCGTCCGCAACCGGCCGACGGCGTCGTACTTCTCCAGCGCGAAGCCGAACGGGTCGATGCGGGTGTGGCACGCCGCGCACGAGGCGTCCTTCGCGTGGCGCTCCACCTGCTGCCGGGTGGTGAGGCCGCCATCGCCTTCCTCCTCCGGCAGCTTCGGCACGTCCTTCGGCGGGCGAGGCAACTTCTCGCCGAGCAGCGTTTCGACGACCCAGTTGCCGCGAAGCGTCGGACTCGTCCGCGACGCGCCGGACTGCTTGGCCTGCACGCTGGCGAAGCCGAGGATGCCGCCGCGCCCGTGCTTCCGCACGCCATCCACCTTGCGGAACTGCGGGCCGGCGACGCCGGGGATGCCGTAGTGCTTCGCCAGCGATTCGTTGAGGAACGCATAGTCCGCGTCGAGGACGGCCGTCACCGCCCGGTCGTTCTGGAACATGTCTTGGAAGAAGCGGACGGCCTCCTCGTTCATGTCCGACCGCAGTTTCCGGTCGAACGTCGGGAACAGCTTCTCGTTCTTCTCGTTGAACTCGTCGAACGCGCGGACGTGCAGCCACTGCGTGCCGAACTCGACGGCCAAGGCGCGGAGCTTGTCGTCCTTCATCATGCGTTGAGCCTGCGCCGCGAGAACCTTCGAGTCGCGGAGCTTGCCCGCCGCCGCGAGGGTACGCAACTCGCCATCCGGCGCGCTCGACCAGAGGAAGTAGCTGAGCCGCGTGGCGAGTTCGTGGTCGCTCACCGCGCCCGGTTCCTTGCCCGGCGGCGCGGCCTCAATGCGGAACAGGAACGCCGGCGCGATCAGCACCCGCGTCAGCACTCCGCGAATCGCCTGGTCGTGCCCGGCCCCTTTCGCGCGGATCGCCTTGTACAGCGACAGCAGTTCCGCCTTCTCCTTGTCCGCGAGCGGCCGGCGGTACGCGCGGTCGGCGAACGCCAGCACCGCGTCCAGGTGCTTCGGTTCCGCCGCGGACTCGGCGCTCAGCAGGTCGTCGGCCCGCTTCTGGAACGCCGGCTTCAGCGACAGGAAGAACAGTTCCATCGCCTTCGGCTGGTCCTGCGTGACGAACCCGATGAACTGCGGCAGGTAGTCGTTCTCCAGCACCGCCTGTCGGCTGACGAAACGGTGTTCGCTCCAGAGGAGTTCGAGCTTCGCCTTCTCGGCGTCGGAGAGGAACAGCCATTCGAGCGGCTCGTCCTCGCGGTGGAACATCTTCAGCGACACCACCTCGTCGGTGGGCACGACGTTCGGGAAGCAGGTGAACAGCGGGAAGACCTTGCGGAACTCGGCGTAGCCCTCCAGCAGTTTCTTGAAGCCCACGCCGGCGGGCGCGGCGAGAACCGCCGGGTTCCACGACCCGCCGGCGCGGACGCGGACGATGCGGTTCTCGTCAGCCCCGGCCGGTAGCTTGGCATCGACGGCGAACTCGTAGCTCTGGAGCAGCGCCGCCGGCAAGCGGATTGCCACCGTCGCACCGGTGTTCGTCTCCAGGTTGATGCCGTCGAAGTGAGTCTTCGGGATGCCGAACGGCGGGCCTTTCATTCGTGTGGCGAACTTCGTCAGGTCCACGCCGGTGAACAGCAGGCCGTCGGCGATCACGAATTTGTCGTGCAGCGTGCGGTCGATGCCCGCCGAGGGCGGCGCGCCGGAGAGCAGCCGCTCGACTTGCTCCGCAAGGGCCGGCAATTCCCCTTGCTTGGCCGGGTCGCCGGCCGCGGCCCGCCACTTCGCCAGTACCGACCCCGGCGGGATGATCGAAGCCGGTGTGCTGCCCTTTGTCGCGCCGCGAACGAAGCCCCACACGTCCTTGTTGCCGAGCTTGTCCGCGTGCGGGTTGCCGGCTTGGATGGTGTCGGCCACGTCCGCCGCCACGTCCCACGACTTGCCGTCATTCGCGGTGTCGGCGATGGTGAAGGCGATCTCAGTCATGTCGCAAACGTGGTTGCCGTCGCGGGCGTCCACGGCCAGCACTAACTCGTCGCCCTTCTCCACCTTCACCGTCCGCGCGTCCGGCTTCGCCTCCTTGCCGAGGTCCACGCCGCCGTCGCCGAGCGCGGTCGCGCGGCCGTCGCGGCGGTGTTCGAGCCACCACGCCACGCCGTTGCCGCACGCCGGGTGCGCGTGCGCGATCTTCGCGGACACCTTCACCTCGCCGGCCATCGGACTCTTCCACACGACGGCGACGAACTCCTTCGGCAGCGGGTGCATGGACACGCCGTGCGCCACCACCCGGCCGGGAATTTGAAGGGTCGCGCCCGAACTGTTGGAAATCACCACCGGCAGGTCGGTGCCCTTCTTCCGCCAGCCGGAAATGGCCGGCCACTGTGCATTCTTTGGGGTGTGTTCTTCCAGCAGCGTGAGCGGGACCGCCGGCGTCGTCTTCGGGCCGGCTTCGGGCGTCCGCGGTTCGACGGCCAGCACTTCGACCCACCGCTTCAGGAAGGCCGCGTCGAGATCGCCTTTCTTCGCCGCGTCCGATACTGACAGTGCCTTGTCATTGGTCAGTTCGACCGCCGCGGCGAGGTACTTCTTCGCTCCGACGAACGCCGTGGCGTAGTCCAGTTCGTAGGCCGCGCCGAACGTCTCGTAATCCTTCAACAGCAGTGGCGATTTGCCGGGAGCCTCGAATCGCGGGCGTTCCCAGATGACGTTGCCCTTCGCAGCCGTCAACTCCTCGGCTGTTAGCCGGACGACGACTTCGCGTTCGCCGGGGACGGGCTTCGCCGCCACCCGCAGCGGCACGCTCGCCACCGCGGGCGGATCGACGGCCACTTGCCGGCTCGGACTCTCGGCGTACCCGCTGCCGGCCGGCTGCGAATAACTGCCGATGCGAACCGTCTTCCACAGTGCCGCCTGCCGCTCGGCGATGTCGGCCGCGAGCGCGGCAACATCTTTCTCCGTCGCGACCTTCCACTTCACCCGGATCGCGTCGAGCGGGTACGACGGCTTCGGGTCCGTCAGCGCGACCCACACCGCCGCGAGGTAGTTCGCGTTCAGCTTCTCCTTCGCCGCGATGTCCACAACCTTGCCCGCTGCCATCGACTCGCGGTGCCGCACGGTCGCCGTCAGGTACGGAGTCACTGACAGCCGACCGTCACCGACTGCGTACTGCGCGTAGAACTTGCGGAGCCGGTCGGTCGCCTCGATGGTCCAGTCGCGGCGGGTCTTGGTCGGCGAGAAGCGGAGGCCGTCGGGCATCAGCACCGCGTGGTCGGCGATGTCCTTCGCGGCGTTCAGGTACTTCGTCAGCAGGGCCGGGGAGATGTCGGTGAGCGCCTCGGCGGCGTTGGTGAAGCCTTCGCCGGCGGCCCCGTCGGCCGGGAACTCGCGCGTCGGCCGCAGGTCCACGCCGGTCAGGTCGCGGATCGAATAGTCGTATTCGGCGTTGCTGAGGCGGCGGAGCGGGACGAAGCCGGGGTCGCCGGTGCGGGCTTTCGCCTCGGCGTCCAGGAAGTCGCGGGTCCACGTCAGAAGCCGCTTACGCTCGTCGGCCGTCGGCTGCGGCTTCTCCTTCGGTGGCATCTCCCCGGCTTCGATCTGCTCGATCAACTGCTGCCACGGCTTCAAATCCTTGCGGATGTCGGCGACGCCGGCGAACCGCTCCAGGTCGAGGCTCCCCTTCTTCGCCTTCGTCGAGTGGCAATCGAGACAGTACTTGGTCAGCAGCGGGCGAACCGCCGCGTCGAAGTCGGCCTTCGCGGGTTCCGGCTCCGGTTTCTGTGCGGTGCCGCCGCCGCTCAGCACGAGGGCGAGCAAGCCGGAGGCGATGCCGATGCGGACGATCCATCCCCGGCGGGGAAACGGGCGAGGCGGGAGAGCCATGTCGATACCTTCATCGGGCGCGGACACGCGCGGGTGGGTATCGATATTTTGCGGGATCGCGGCCGGATGAGCAACGGGAAACCGCTACTTGCCGGGCACGGTCGCGGATGCCGGAATGACGTGATCCGACCGCGTGTCCCACACCTTCGGTCGGGACTCCTTGCCTGCCGCGAGGACGCGGTGTCCGGTGTCGTCCACCGACACGGCGAAGAGCGGATCGGCTGAGCCGTCGTACTGGCGCGTAACGGTTCCGCGTTCGGCGTCCCACCGCTTCACGACTTTGTCCGCCCCGCCGGTGAGGACGGACTGCCCGTCGCGTGTGTAGACCACGGAGTATACCGGCCCGGTGTGCCCGGCGCTGGCGTGCGTCGGCGCGGCTTGCGTTCCATCCCAAAAGTACACCCGCCCACCGTAGTCGCCCGCCGCGATAGCCCCGCCGTCCGTCCGCACCGCCACGCAGTAGACCAGTTCGCGCGGGCCGTCGTAGGCGGCCACGGCGTCCGTCGCCGTTTCCCATGCGGAAACTTGCGATTGCCGCGCGGCCACCACAACGCGGCCGCCGTCGCTCACCGCCACGGCGTGAATCGCCCCCGCGCCGTAGTCTTTCTGTTTCGTCAACGTGCCGGCCGTGTCCCTCAGCCGGGCGGTCCCGTCGGCCGCGCCGGTGGCAACCCAGCCGTCGTCGCTCACGGCCACGCACATCGGGTTCTGCCCGGCGTAGTTCAGGGTGCGTACCGGGGCACCGGTCACGGCGTCGAAGACGCGAACGGTGCCGTCGCCGCTGGCGGACGCGGCCAGCGAACCGTTCGGGCTGATCGCCACGGCGTTCACCCGCATTCGGTGATGAGTCCGCGCGATTTCGCGGCTGTCGGCCGCATCGAGGATCAGCACCGTGCCGTCGCTCAGGCCGCGAACCAGCCGGCCCGAGTTGGCGTTCACCGCGACGGCGGTCGCGGTCGCCGGGCCGCGGCCGTAGCTCAGCCGCAGCGGTTCGGGCGGTGCCGAAGCGGCCGCGCCTTCACGCCCTGGGTCGGAGTCGAACTTCGCCACCTGTTGCCAGCCGAACCAACCGAATCCGCATGTGATCGCCACCGACGCCAGCGCCGCGACCGGTCGCCGTTTGGCCCACGTCCACGCCCCGCGCGTCGGATAGATCGTCTGGCCGAGGACGCCGCGCGGGACCGCCTCGTCGCCCGTGCCGTACTCCTGCGGCAGCCGGCCCGGCGGCATGTGGAAGGTGCCGAATAGGCAGTCCAGGAACGGGAACGTCGGCGCGAAGTTCTTGTCCAGCCCCTCGGCTTCGGACGTGTGGTGCCAGCGGTGGAAAACCGGGCTGGCCAGCAGGTAGCGGAACGGGCCGAACGTCCAGTTCAGGTTGGCGTGAACCATCGCCGACAGGATCAGGTTGACGGGGCCGAGGACGACCAGGGCCAGCGGCGAGAAGCCCATCAGCAGGATGACCGCGTCCGCCAGGGCGAACTCGGCGACGGCGTTGACGGGGTGGAACCGCGCGGCCGAGGTCCAGTCCACGACTTCCGGCGAGTGGTGGACGGCGTGGAACCGCCACAGTGTCCGCGTGTGGAAGACGCGGTGAATCCAGTACATCAGCACGTCCTGCACCAGCAGGATGACCAGGCACTGACACCAGAGCGGCCAGCCGCGCGCGGCGAACTCCTCGACCGCCGGCTCGCGGCCGTAGAGGACCAGCACGCCGACGATCAGGAACGCCAGTCGGCCGACGGACGTGACGAACGGCAACAGTAGCCAGTAGACGAGGTCGGTGAGCGCGGCCCGGCGATCCGCCCACCAGTTCCGGCCCGGATTGCACGGCGTGAATCGAGTCAAGATGAGGAACGCGGCGCACAGGCCCAGCCACCAGCACAGGGCCGTCGCCCACACCCCCAGGATTCCCTCGACCCATTCCATGCGGACCCCTCGCGCGACCAGTTGAGGCCGGCGGGATACCGAGAATGGGAGCGGGATGCCAGAGGGGAATTGAACGGGCGAACCCGGCTCGCCAGGACCGTGGGTGGAGCGAAAGCCCACCCACGGCCCCGGCGGGCCGGGTTCGCCAAGAACGATCTCGTCACGCGGTCACGGGCACCGGGGCCGGGGCGACCTGCGGCTTCTTCTCCTTCACCTGCACCTTCTTCTCGCCTTCCTTCATCAGCTCGATGATGCCCGTCGCGCCGGCGTCGCCGAGGCGGCGGTAGTGCAGTTTCAGCACTCGCGTGTACCCACCCGGCCGCAGTTTGAACCGCGGTCCGAGCTGGTTGAACAGCTTTTTCAGCACAGTGTCGTCGCCGACGGCAAGGTTGCCCTCTTTGTCGTACACGCCGGTGCCGTGCATCGGCCCCAGACGGGCCATCGCCAGGCGGCGGAGGTGCAGGGCGTGGGCCTTCAGCCGTTTGACTTCCTTCTCGTCGGTGGCGGCGGCGGCCTCGTCGGCCAGCACGGCGGCGTTCTTGGCGAGCGTCACCAGTTTCTCGAAGAACGACCGCAACTCTTTCGCCTTCGGGAGCGTCGTCTGGATGCTCTCGTGGGTGATGAGCGCGCGGCTCAAGTTGCGGAAGAGGGCCAGCCGGTGGCTGGCGTTGCGGTTCAGCTTGCGGCCTTTACGGCGGTGGCGCATAGCGGTGTCCTCGGTGGTCGGCGACGACCAGGGGAAAATGGACCCCGACCCGTGCCAAGGCAGTCGGGGGTGGCGGCGGGTGCCGCCGGGGAGCGGCAACGGATGCCAGGAAAACCCGTTGCGAAACGGGCAACCCCGCCCCACCTCTCCCCACTGGGGAGAGGTCGCCTCGTGCGACGCACGAGGCGGGTGAGG
>JAYTTN010000258.1:0-1919 GCA_043745295.1 Fimbriiglobus sp.
GTTCCTTGGAGAGCGGTCTCCTACCAGGTGGGCGACCGCGACTCAGCCCCGCTTCCTCGCCTTGTCCGCCATGGCGGCGGCGAACGTCCTGGCCGTGTAGCCGATCTCGCGGGCGCGTTTCATCTCCTTGATGGCGTCGGCGAGGGCGTCCGCCGCGTCCTCCAACGAGACGGCCCCGCCGGTCACGACCACCGTGTACCCGGTCGGCAGCACGCACTTCACCCGGTTCGCCTTCACCGCCGGCTTCTGGGGGGTGCGGGTGCGTCGGCCGGCGGCCTCGATCTGGTCCCGGCTGGCGGTGCCGGCGAGTTGGAAGGCGAGCATGCCGCCCTGCTGGTCGGGCGGGAGTTTGCTCAGCGCGTAGGCCGTCGCGAACCGGAACTTCCCGTCCAGGAACGCCTGTTTCGCTTCGGGAACGAGGTCGGCGACCGACAGGATGCGCGTCACCATGGAGGCGTCCTTGTTCAGGTAGCTCGCCAGGTCGGATTTCTTCCAGCCGGGGTTGAGGGCCATCAATTCCTCGCACGCGGTGAAGATTTCGGGGTCGGTTAACTCCGATCGCTGGAGGTTTTCCGCGAGTTGGATCAGTCGGATTTCGGTGTCGGACAGGAGGCGGTCGGTGACGATGACCGGGACGGTCTCCAGGCCGAGGGCGAGGGCGGCGGCCAGGCGGCGGTGGCCGGCCAGCAGGACGCCGGAGGGCAGGGCGAGAAGCGGCTGGAGGATGCCGAGTACCTGGATGGAGGCGATGAGTTCCGCCTGCGCCTTGGGGTCGTGCGACTTGCGGACTTGCGGGTTGACGACGATGTCCCGCGGATTCATCTGAGTGATTTGCGTATGCGGCATGGCCGTGTCCTCTTGGGTTTGGTCGGGGAAGGGGGAGGAGGACGCACCTCGGTTGGGCGCGTCCTCCCCGGCGTGGCCGGTTGACACCGCCGAGCGGATCACGTCACGTTGGCTTCCCGCAGGGCCTTGTCGACGCCGACCACGACGCCCCGCTCGACCACCTTCTGGGCGAACTCGGCGACGTCCCGGTCGGGCACCAGGCCGAACACCTGACCGGCCACGTCGCCGAGGACGGTCTTGAGGGCGTGGTGGGCGGCCCGCTTCACCCCCCAGCGGATGACGCCCTCGAGCTTGGCCTTCGTCTCCGGCGACAGCCGGTCGATCGTCCGGCGCACGGCGAGCCCGCTGGCGCGGACCAGTTGGGCGGTCTGGGGGTTCGACAGGAGTTGACCGATCAGGGTGAAAATCTGGATCATGCCGCGCCTCTGGATAAAGGAGTGTGGGTTCCGGCTCGGCGGGCGGCCGAGCCGGACCGGAGTGGGATGCGCTCCCCACCGAGTCGGGCGGGGAGCGGCTTCCGAACGATTCCCGTCACCGATCCGAACTCGTCACCGCTTGCGGCCGAAGCCGCGGAACAGGTACTCGAACAACTCGGCGAGCATGATGCCGAACCACATGGCCATCCTCCTTGGTCTGAGGTTTCGAGAGGCCACTCGCGGTCCCTCCCCGGCGGGGAGGTTCCAACCGCGGGCGGCGCAGGGACCCGTCGCGGACGGGTGTTCTCGCTCCGGTTCCCGTTGCCGGGCTCAGTCGTCGTTCTCGTTGGGGTTGCCGTCGTCGGTGAGCCGATCCAGGTCGGTCTGGAGCGTGTCGGGGTCGATCATGGGCGTGGGTCTCCCGGTGCGGGTTCGGTGCCCGCGAGTGGCGCGTCCGCTCAGCGTCTCCACGTCCCGCGACTCCTCGGGCCGGCCGTCATCGGCCGGATCGTGGTGGGCGGTTGCACCGTCGAAAAGGAGTCGCCACGGAGGCCCCGTGCGTTTCCAACTTCCTCGAGATCACGCTCGCCGGGCCGACCGCGAGATGCCAATGACCGCGGGGGTGAGACTTTGAGACCCGGACGGCCGGGTCTCAAA
>JAYTTN010000259.1:0-1918 GCA_043745295.1 Fimbriiglobus sp.
GCCGGCCGTCGGGCCTCGTTCCCCGGCGGGGAACTCGACCGCGACCTACGGCGGCCGCCGCCGGGGTCGGCGGAGCGACCCCGACGCGGCCGGCGCGGAACGCGGCGGTTTCCGAGGGAGAGGGGTCGGGGGTGAGGGCCGACCGTAGCATCATCGGAAACCTCCCCGAATCCAGATTACATGAGTTCCGCCATGCGCACCCTCCTCCTCGCCTTGCTGCCCGCCGTCGCCGTCGCGGAGGCCCCACCGCCCTCCGTCACCTCGCCCAAACCTGAAGGCGTCGTCGGCGTTAAGGAAGCCGTCAGCGGCACGTTCGCCGGCGGGTGGCCGGTGATCGTCGTCCGCACGCCGACCGGCGAGGTCTACGCGCAGCCGCCCGTCGCCGCGCGGGTCAACACGTTCACCGGCGAGGCGTACTTCGGCGACAAGGACAACACCGGCCGGGGCACGCGGTACGAACTCTTCGCGCTGATCGCGCCCGACCGGAAAGCCGCCACGGACGTGAAGCCGGGGTTACTCAAGGAACTGCCGAAGTGGGCCGCGTCCAAACCCGTTGCGGTTTACCGCGACGAGCGGGTCGCGTTCGGCGGACACACCTGGGCGTTCAAGAAAGGCGTCAACCTCGGCCCCGGCCCGAACCGCTGGACGGACGACAAGGCCGCCGTGTTCCTCGACGAGAAGAAGCACCTGAACCTGGGCATCGTGCCGGCCGGCAAGGGCTGGGCCTGCACGGAGGCGGTGTGCAACGACGCGCTCGGCTTCGGCACCTACACCTGGACGTTCCGCACCGACCTCGCGACGCTCGACCCGCAGGCGGTGCTGGGCCTGTTCACTTATCAAAACGGCGCGAACAAGCAGGGCATCCCGGATAAGGAAATCGACTTCGAGCTGTCCCGCTGGGGCGACCCGAAGAACGAGTTGGGGCAGTTCGTGGTGCAGCCGTACCTGGGGGCGGGGAAGAAGAACATCGACCGCTTCGCCGTGCCGGCAGACGTGAAACAGCCTCTGACCGCGAAGTACGTCTGGGCGAAGGGCGTGGTCGAGGCCGTCTGTACCGATGCCGCCGGGAAGGAGCTGCGGAAGTGGAGCTACAAGACCGGCGACGAACCCGGTGCCGCCGTCCCGCCCGCCGACGGCAAGGAGCGAGCCATCGCCAACCTGTGGCTGCACGCGGGCAAGGCCCCGCAAGCCGGCAAGCCGGTGAAGGTAATGGTGGAGTCGTTCCAGTTCGAGAAGTGAAACGGGGGCGAAATCGGCCCGATTCGGCGCAACTCCAGGTGTGGGAGTAGTATCGGTAAAACTAATCAAATAGTCATCAGCTTTGATGCCCGAAAAACTGACAACTAATTTATGTTATTCCGTTCGCTTTATTTGACTTTTCAAAAACGGAACCAACATATACTGCCAGACACACCGCAAGCGACGCACGCCGGAAATGCATATCACCACTGGAGGGTCTGGCAAAACTTTCTGGCGCTTCGGGGTCGGGTGAGTCAGACTGGAGATATCCCCGCGCCCCGTCCGGAGTTGCCGCCCATGGAACCGATGCCCGAATTCGACCGCGACGCCGACGTCGCCGCCGACAACCCGTTCCACGCCACCCACGTGCGGGCCAGCGGCGAGACGCTCCGGCAACTGATCGAGGACGAGGGCCGGCAGGTGCTCACCGCCTTTCGGGAGGGCACGCCGCCGATCACTTGGACGGCCGAGGAATGCGTGGCCGAACCGGGCCAAGAAGGGAGTCCGACGCGGGTGTACTTCGGGTGCGACGGGGTGATGGCCCCGACGGCGACCGCCGCCGAGAAGGCGAAACGACGCTTGAAAACCAAGGGGAAACGACAGCGGTGTGGCACGAAGCGTCGGCCGTTGCCGCGGGCGAAGGCGGGGGCCGATCAGAAGTACAAGGAGTTCGAGATCG
>JAYTTN010000260.1:0-6989 GCA_043745295.1 Fimbriiglobus sp.
CAACAGGCCCGTCAGCTTCTTCGGCTCGGTGCCGCGGTTCGCACTCAGGCTGGGGAGGGCGTCGGCGGTACTCAACTTGGTACTCGGCCGCGGCGGTTCTTCTTCACGGACTACACGCAGGATCTCCAGCAGCCCGCGCTTCTGCAACTCCTTGGACGAGAACGGCGGCGAGCCGACGAGCAGTTCGTACAGCAGCACGCCCAGCGCATATACGTCGCTCCGCGTGTCGATGTCCAGGTTGTTGAACGTCGCCTGTTCGGGCGACATGTACTGCGGCGTGCCGACGACCCCGCCGAAGCCGGTGTCGATGGTGTGCTCGGTCAGCGCCCCGCCGGTCGCCTTCGCCACGCCGAAGTCGATGACCTTCACCACCGGCCTGTCGTCGTACAGGGCGATCAGCACGTTCGATGGCTTGATGTCGCGGTGGATGATGCCCTTCTGGTGGGCGTGCTGGATCGCCTGGCACACCGGCACGAACAGCTCCAACCGCTCCTTCGGCGTCAGCTTGCATTTGTCGCAATAGTCGGTGATGGGCACGCCCTTGACCAGTTCCATCACGAAGTACGGCCGGTGTTCGTGCAACCCGCCGTCGAGCACCTTGGCGATGTTCGGGTGGTCCATCAGCGCCAGCGCCTGCCGCTCGGCGTTGAACCGGGCCAGCACCTGCTTCGAGTCCATCCCCGCCTTGATCAGCTTGATGGCGACGTGACGCTTCACGGGTTCAGTCTGCTTGGCCCGCCAGACCGACCCCATGCCGCCCTCGCCGACCACTTCGACCAGCGTGTACTTGCCCGCGATCACCGCCCCGGCGTGAACGCCGGCACCGGGGTAGTCGGCGGTGGGGTCGGGGTCGCCGGTGCCGAACGTGGCCGTCGCGTCAGAGTGGGGGCGGTCGGCGACTTGTGTGGCGGGTGAACAGTCCAGTGGGTGGCGGGATTGTTCGTTGCCCAGGACGAGCGCGTCGAGGCGGTCTCGCAGGGCGGGATTGCCGCGACATTCGCGGTCGACGAACGCGGCACGTTCCGCCGGATCGGTGATGGCGATGGCAGCGACGAAGAGGCCGAGTTCGTTCACGGCAGATCCTCGGGGATACCCTCAATGGCGGAAACGCACCTCGAATCGCGCAGTCGATTTCGAGCCGTTTCAGGATTTCTTCAAATCTTCGGCCAGCCAGCCCCGAGCATACGCCCACCAGGCGTCGGCCGTCCGGGGAGAAATGCCCAGCACGAGTGCGGCTTCGGGAATTGACAGGCCGACGAAAAACCGCACCTGCACCAGCTCCGCGACGCGGGGTTGGACGAGGGCCAAGCGGCCCAGGGATTCATCGAGCGCGTCGAGTTCGGCATCCCGTTCGGGTTGGGCCAGACGATCAAAGTCGCAATCGATCCGTTGACCGCCGCCGCGCTTGTCGGCCCGTTTCGCCCGCGCGTGATCGACCAGGATTCGCCGCATCGCCTCGGCCGCCGCGCGGAAGAACTCGCTCTTGGAGCCGAACGACTCGTCGCCGAGTTTGAGGTACGCCTCGTGGACGAGGGCGGTGGCGTCGAGGGTGTGGCCGTCCGGCTCGCCGCGCATCTTGGCGGCGGCCAGCCGGCGGAGTTCGGCGTACACGGCGTCGAAGGCAAGGACGGACATGGAAAAAGCACCCCGGTCACACCGTTTCCAACACCGGCACCTCGGCCAGCGCCTCCTTCACCACGTCGGCCACCTCGCGGCCCTCGATCTCGGCTTCGGGCCGCAGGATGAGGCGGTGGCCCAGCACCCCGAACGCCACCGCCTGCACGTCCTCGTGTGTGAAGAAGTGCCGGCCCCGCAGGGCCGCCCGCGCCCGCGCGCACTTGAGCAGGCAGAGCGACGCGCGGGGGCTGGCCCCGAGCGCCACGTCCGGGTGGTCGCGGGTCACTTCGGCCAGCTCGACGATGTACGTGTACAGGCTGTCGCGGCCGTACACGGCGGGCAGTCCGGCTTGCAGGGCCAGGATCGTTTCCGGCGTGAACATCGGCCGCGGGTCGGCCACCGGCCGGTTGTGCAGCTTCAGCATGTTCACCTCGTGGTCGAACCCCGGATACCCCATCTCGATGCGGAGCAGGAAGCGGTCGAGCTGCGCCTCCGGCAGGCGGTACACGCCTTCCTGCTCGACCGGGTTCTGGGTGGCCATCACCATGAACGGGCGGGGCAGCGGGATCGTCTGGCCGTCCACCGTCACCTGGTACTCCTGCATGGCTTCGAGCAGCGCCGACTGCGTCTTGGCGGGGGCGCGGTTGATCTCGTCGGCCAGCAGCACCTGGCAGAAGATCGGCCCCTTTCGCAGCACGAAGTCGTTGGCCGAGCGGTCCAGGATGGACGTGCCGGTCACGTCCGACGGCAGCAGGTCGGGGGTGAACTGGACCCGCTGGAAGTCGCACCCGAGCAGCCGGGCGAACACCTTCGACAGGGTCGTCTTGGCGACGCCGGGGACGCCTTCCAGCAGGACGTGTCCGCCGGCCAGCAGGGCGATCAGCAACTGCTCGGTGACGGCGTCCGCGCCGACGACGACGGTGGCCACCTGCTCCGCCACGTCGCGGGACAGTTGGCCGGCGCGGGCGACCAGTTCGCGGGCCGGGCCGGTGTCGGCGGGGGTGTCGTGGGCGGGGGCGAGGGCGACGGCCGGGCGGGTGCTCATGCGGAGCCTTGGGGGGATGTCGGGGCGAACCGCCAGCGGTCGGCGGCGGCGGCGGCGTGGACCTCGGCCAGGACCGGTTCCAAATCCTTCCACTCGGCATACGACAGCGACACCGCCTCGTCGCGGGCGGCGGCGTCCCACAGGTCGCGGATGTCGCCGCCCAGTCGCTCGCGGTCGGAGCGGCCGCGGTACTCGAGCGGCGGCAGCCGGCGGCGGCCGTACCCGGCGGGCAGCCCCTGCGCGGCGAACAGGGCGCGGACACCGTAGGCCACCGCCGCGCGGAAGTCGGTGCCGCGCAGCAGTTCCGCCCGCCGCTGGCCGAACGACCCCAGGGCAGTGTCGTCGCCGAGGAACAGCGGGTCGGACGGGGCCGGGACGAACTTCTTGCGGTGCCGAGCGGTCAGCAGCCGGCGGGCCATGAGGACGACCAGCACGACCCCGGCGGCGGTGGCCAGAACCGTCATCGTCGTCTGATACCGCCGGGGCGACGGGTCGTTCGGCGGGCCGGCCAGCAAGTTGTCGGCGACGGTGCGGTCCTCCAGCGTCGCCAGCCCGCCGTCGATCACCTCGGCCAGCTTCGCCTGCACCCGCCGGTCGAGCGGGTCCGGCAGCGGGATCGGCGGCATCGACGGCATCTGCTGGATCGACTTCAGTTCCACCCGGTCGAAGTCCGTCCGCACCGCGCCGTTCTCCACGAACAGGCACTTGGTCCGCGGTTGCGGGTCGAGCAGGAAGTCCTTGACGAGGGCGTTGGCGAACCCCCAGTTGTCGGTCGGTTTGCCGGTGCGGTCGGGCAGGCCGGACGAGTACAGCATCTGATTCGAGAGTATGTCTTGGTCGGCCAGCACCAGTGAGCGGAACGGGTTCCGCCGGTCGCCGACCCCGCCGAGGACGGCGTAGTGGGCGTTTCCTCGGGTGTCCAGCGGGGCCTTCGCGACCACATGCTGAATGGCCGGTCCGAACTTGACGGGGAACAGCGCGCCGGGGCGATTCATCGCCACCCGGTCCCGGTCGTTGAGAAGCGCGACGAGCGACGGCGGCTGATCGCGATTCGGCGTCGGGAACAGGAACGGGAAATTCGGGTCGCCGGCGTAGCAGTTATCGGGGCGGCCAGGCGGGGCCGGGCGCGGGCCAGCGCTGACGGAGGTCTGGTCGGGGAAGTAGTCGCTCAACTTGGCGTCGGCGTCGGCCGCGATCAGCACCGCGCCGCCCTTGTCGATCGCTTTCCGAGTGTACTTTTCAACACCGCGGGTGCCGACCCGATCCGACGCCCCCAACACCACCACGATCACCTGACTGAAGTCGCGGTCTCGCAGGTCGTCGAGGTCGCCCGGTGTGGCCGGTTCGACCCCGTAAAAGTGCAGCAGCGCGCGGAACAGGTCGAAGTTCGCGTCCTTCGGCGGGATGAACGGAGCACGAACGGCCGGCCCCGGCTGCGCGACGGCGGGAACGGACAGGGCGAGGAGGAGCATCGATGCCAGGAATCGGGTCATGCGGCGGATACCCCGGCCAGACGGCACAGGTAGGCGCGGGCCTCGCCGACGGTCGCGTCCGACAGCGGCTCGGCCTCCGGCGTGTACCGGGCGACGGCGTACAGGCGGGCCAGCGCGTCGGCGTAGGACGCGGACGCCGGGACGGCGGTGCGCAACCCGTCGGCGATGGTGACGTGGTTCCACGTCCGCGCCCGGTCGCCGCACTCCAGCACCGAGATGTACTCGAACGCCATCACCAACTGCTCGCGGGTGCGGATCGCGCGCGGGTCCACCGGCCACGGCCCCTGACCGGGCAGCGGGCGGGGCGTCCGCCCCTCGCGGATGACGGGCAGAACCTTCCAGAAGAACAGGCCGACGACCGCCGCGCCGATGATCGCCAAGAAGACGATGCCGACCGCGCCGAGACCTTCCGCCGACGGCGGGCCGAACCCGCCGCGGCCGCTCGACCCGCTCCAGCCGGACCCCGGCGGATTCCACCCCGACCCGCCGCCGCCCGACGGCAGCGTCCAGTTGGAGGTGTTGGCGTTGAGCCACTTGAAGAACCCGCCCGACGACGACCCGCCGCCGCCGTCGGCGGTCAGGTCTTTCATCATGTCTTCCCAGAACGGCTTGCCGGTCGATCCGTCCATGCCGGAGGTGGCCAGCGCGATGAGGGCGTCGCGGACGGCCGGCATCTGGTTCAGCGAGCCGACGTTCTTCTCCCAGAACTCGATGGCGTCCTTCGCGCTCCCGCTGTTCGGCAGTTGCATCCCCGGCGGGCCATTCGGGAACCCCGGCGGAAGACTGGCCGGGGGCGGTCGGAAGCCACCGTTCGGGTTCGGGCCGCCCGGTTGGGGTTTGAACGGCTCGTCCGGTCGGGGCTGCGGGCCGGGTTGGGGCAGTTCTGGAGGCTTCAGGCCGTCGGGCAACTTCATTCCCGGTGGCAGTTTCCCGCCGAACGGCTTCAGCAGATCGTCGAGGAGTTTCTTCTGGTCTCCCTGACTCAGTTTCTTCAGTTGTTCGGTCAGTCCCTTTTCGTCCACCTTCCCGCCCTTGCCGAACCGCTCGATCAGCTTCGACAACTCCGAGAGGTTCGGCGCGCCAGTGCCGCCGCCGAGCTGGGCCGTGAGGCGGCGGAGGATGTCCACGTCCGTCGCGGTTCCGCCGGGGAGGAGCGGCAGGGGGACGGAGGAGCCGGCCCCGTCCTGCGCCGCCGCGAACGGGGTGACGGCCAGCAGGAGGAGCGCGGCGACTCCGAGGCGGGTTGCGATCGCGGTCATGACCGTCCCTCGGCCCGGCGAACGCGGGCGGTGACTCGACGCTCTATTCTTGCCCGGCACCCGACCGAAGGCAAGCGCCGTTGCCGGTCAATCCGGCACGGGCGGCGCTTTCGGGTGCAGTTTCAGCCGCGCGTCGTACTCCGTACTCAGCACGTCCCGCACGACGCCTTTCCGGATCAGTTCCTTCTCCGGCACTTCGCCCAGGTCTTTCGTTTCGATCACCCACTTGTCCAGTGCCGCCCGCATGGCCTTCAGCGCGTCCGCGTGGGCCGGGTCGGCGGCCAGGTTCTTCACCTCGTGCGGGTCGGCGGCGGTGTCGTACAGCTCTTCCTTCGGCTTGGTCTTGGCGAAGAACAGCTTCTGCGTGGCGTCCAGTTTGCCATCGAACGCCAGCCGCCGCCAGGTCCGTTGGATCGGCATTTCGTCCAAATAGTTCAGGTACTGGGCGTAGGGCAACTCCGGGTGGAAATTGCGGACGTAGCGGAATCGCTCGCCGCGCGCACTCCGGATGCGGTCGAAGGTCTCGTCCATGCGGTCCCGGCAACTGAAGACGGACTCCGGGGCCGGCTGGATTTTCTCCCCCAGCATCACGCGGCCCTGCATCCGCTTCGGCACCTCGGCCCCGGCCACGCTCAGCACCGTCGGCGCGAAATCCAGGAAGCAGACCAAATCGTCCCGCACGCTGCCCGGCTTGATGACCCCCGGCCAGCGGACGAGCAGCGGGACGCGGGTGCCGCTGTCGTACACCCACCGCTTGCCGCGCGGCAGGCCCCAGCCGTGATCGCCGAAGAAGAACACGACCGTGTTCGCGGTCAGCTTGCGGTCGTCGAGCAGCTTCAGGATGTCGCCGACCTGGTAGTCCATCGCGGTGACGTTGTCGTGGTACACCGCGACGGTGTTCCGCACGTCCGGCGTGTCCGGGTAGTACGGCGGCAGTACCACCTTCGCCGGGTCGTGCCGGTCGGCCGGCTTCAGGCGGGCGGTGTTCTTCGCGTACTGGAAGTGGCTGGCGCGGGCCTGGCTCTCGTGGGTGACGGCGAGGTTGACGTAGGCGAAGAACGGCTTGTCCGCCAGCAGCGCGTCCGGGTTGTTCACCCAGTTGGCGGTCTTGTCCACCCAGCCTTTCGGCGGGTCGAAGTTGAAGTCGGTCTTGCCGGGCCAGAGTGTGACGTAGCCCGCTTTCCGCAGCTCCTCAATGAACGTGACCGGCGGCGTCACCAGTTTCGACCGCATGTGGTGGCTGCCCATCGTGGTCGGGTACTGCCCGCTAATTAGCCCCGACCGGCTGGGGGCGCAGACCGGGGCGTGGGTGAAAGCCCGCGCGAACCGCGCCCCCTGCTTGGCGAAGGCGTCCAGGTTCGGCGTGACGGCCACCGGGTCGGCGTAGCAGCCGAGGTTCGGGGAGATGTCTTCGGCGACGATCCAGACGACGTTCGGCGGCTTGGCGGCGGCGACCGGGGAGGCGAGCAGGGCGAGCAACAGCAGGGGGCGCATGGGTGCGAGACTCGGATGCGGGTGAATAAATGGATGGTCGAACGCCGCGCTCCCTGCGGTCGCGGCGAAGACGGTTGTCTT
>JAYTTN010000261.1:0-26092 GCA_043745295.1 Fimbriiglobus sp.
GACCTGCTTGGCCAACTCCCCCCCCAGCGACGACGCGGCGAATCCCGCGAGGATGTCGCGGACCTTGGCGAATTCCAGCAATTCCAGCGTGTGCGCGTCCATAGTGGCGACCGGAGATTCGGTCGGCGTCCGTGGTGGTTCGGGTCTTGTCAGCCGGCGAACCGGGGGCGGTAGCAAGGCAGCGTTCATACCCGCCAGACAGCAGCCCCACCCGGCGGGTTCGGGGCCATTTTAGGACATGCGGCCGGCGTCTTGGCGAGCGGGGGGCGTAAGCCCCCTGTTTCTCCGGAAACTGTTCAAGAACAACAGGGGGCTTACGCCCCCCGCTCGCCAACACCGTACCCCTTCACCGCCCGCGTGGCGGCGAAGCACGGGATGAACTCGGACAGTCGCCAGTCGGGGCCGCCGTCCTCGTAGAAGCCGGTCAGCGCCAGCCCGGCGTCGAGCTGCCCGCCGATCTGGTCCTGGAGGGTGTGGCCGAAGCAGAGCGGTTCGTTCTTGTCGGTGTACGTCCGCCGGTCCTCGTCCGTCAAACTGACGAGGTCCGAGTACGGGATGCGGTGCTTCACGACGAACTTGCCGTCGTCCTCGGCGGTGTCCTCGAACAGGTACAGGACCGGGTTCGTGAACCCGGCCATCAGCACACCGCCCGGCCGGAGGACGCGGGCGCACTCTTTCCACACCGGCAGTACGTCGGGCACGAACACGTTGGAACAGGGGTGGACGATCAGCCCGAACCGGCCGTCGGGGAACGCGGACAGATCCCGCATGTCGCCCTCGACGGTATCCAGTTGCAACCCGTCGCGGTCGGCGACTTCGCGGTCGCGGGCGAGCTGGGCCGGCGAGTTGTCGAACACGGTGACGGTCGCGCCGGCGGCGGCGAGGATCGGCCCCTGCTGTCCGCCACCGGACGCGAGACACAATACGTCCAGCCCGACCAGCGGCGGGAACCAGTCCTTCGGCACCGGCTTCGTCGGCGTCAGGATGATGTCCCATTCGCCCCGGCGGGCGGCGGCGATCGCCTCGGACGACACAGGCACCGTCCAGCGGTTGCCGGCGGCGACCTGGTGGTCCCAGGCGAAGCGGTTGTACGCGCGGAGGTCGGTGGTCGGGCTGGGCGAGGTGGTCACTTCTTCACCCGCTTCCACGTCTCGAAGAACACGTCCGTCCCCTTCGCCGACTCGAACTTCGCCGGCATCGCGTTGGTGCTGGGGGTGTAGCACACCTTCAGGTCGTCGCCCTTCAGGTCGTAGATGCCGTGGACTTTCTGACCGTCCTTCACCCCGCCCTGGAAGGTGAGGGTGAACGTGCCGGCCTTGGCGTCTGCGTCGAACGCGGCGGTGGCCAGCCGGCGGCCCGTCCCTTCCTTCGGATCGACGACGTGGAACAGGCTGTACACGCCGTTCGTCACCGACAGGCGGATCGACTCCCGCGACTCGGCCGTCGGCATCATCTCCGCCCCGCCGTACACCACCGACGCCGGTGCCCACACGCCGTTGAACTCCTTGCCGGCAGTCCCCGCGGCCGGCGGCGTCGGCTTGGCCGGCTCCTGCGCGAAGACCGTACCGAGGACGCACGCCGACACCGCTCCGAGTAGCAACAGCTTTCGCATGACGGACCCTCTCGAACGTGGCACGGATTTCGGCCGGCGTCATGCCGATTGCGGCGGTCGGCGTCAAGGGGAAATGCACCGACGGATCGCGCAACCAGGGCCATTCCGCCACGTTTCGCTTGCCGCGAAGAGGGGTCACTTTTCCGCCGCGGACGTGTGGTCGGACACGATCTTCCATTCGCCGTCGATGTGGCGGAACAGCAGCGTGAACAGCCCGTGCGGGGTGCTGCCGTCGGGCTTCACCAGTCCCCACCGCCCGCGCACGATGGTCGCATCGCTGCCGACGACATCGACATCGAGGACGGTGAACGTCAGCGTGCCCATCTTGTTGTCGCCGGCCACGTACTTCGCGTGGTAGCGGTCGTAGGTCGCCTGCCAGCCCGTGGTCACGTCGTCGCCGGAGAGGAACTTGAGATCCTCGCTCTTCCAGTACCCGGCCATGAACCCGTCGAGGTCGCCGGCATTCCACGCGGTCTCTTGAGAGGCGAGGACTGTGCGGATCAACTCGGGGGCCGTAGTCCTCAATGCCCGTTCCCGGAGTTTTTGAACCCACGGGTATCCCACTACCCACGCGACGACGGTGACAAGGAACAGGGTGAACAGGAACCGGAGGGAATTGGCCATTGCAAAACCGCGCGGCTCCTTCGGTACGTCAGGCATTTGCGATTCCACGGTTTGTCCCTCGCTCCTCTGGGTTTTCCTCTCCCGGCTCGCGCGCAAGAATATCAGAACACCCCCGGAGATGCCATAACGCTCGCCGCCATCGACTGCCCCCAGAAGCACCGCGAAGACATCGTCCGCGGGCCGGCGGACTTGGTCGCAATCACCTCCGGCGGCCGTCACATCACCAGCAGCCGCCCTACCACGAACAGGCAGCCGCTGAGAATCATGGTACACGGCAGGGTGAAGGCCCACGCCAGCAGGATGCGCCGCGCCGTCCGCGCTTGCAGGCCGGACTTGTTCGCCGCCATCGTGCCGGCCACCCCGCTGCTCAGGATTTGCGTGGTGCTGACCGGCGCGTGCGCCAGGTCGGCGGCCAGGATCGTCACCGCCGCCACCATTTCGGCGGCCGCCCCCTGCGCGTAGGTCAGGTGCGTCTTGCCGATCTTCTCGGCCACCGTCACAACGATCCGCTTGTACCCGACGGTGGTGCCGACGCCGAGGGCCAGCGCCACGCAGACGACGACCCAGATGGGCACGAACTCGACGGCCCCCGTCAGCCCCTTCTTCGCCGCCTTCCACCCGTCGGTCGTGTCGGCCGCGAACGCCGCGTCCTTGGCCGCCTGCGACAGTTGGAACAGGTGCTGCCGCACGTCCCACCGGCGGGCCGGCGGCAGGTCGGCGAACGAGCCGAGGCCGGTCAGTGCGGTCGCCACCCCGTCCGCGTGGGCGGCCAACTCCGGCGTCAGCTTGCCCGCCGCCGCCAGGCGTTCCCGCACCGTTGCCGCCCCCGCTCGCGCCGCCTCCACTTTGCTCGCGTCGTAGATGTCCAGCGCGTAGTGCCCGCTGACGAACCCGATCAGCACCAGCAGGATCAGGCCCATCCCCTTCTGCCCGTCGTTCGACCCGTGCGCGAAGCTGACCCCGCCGCAGGTGCCGATGAGGACGCCCCGCACCCACGTCGGCGGGCGGTCGTCGCCGACCGGCGGGACGTACAGCTTCGGGTCGCGGAACACCCGCTTCAAGACGAGCAGCAGCAGGTACGCGGCCACGAACCCGACGACCGGCGACACCAGCAGGCCGACGCCCACCTCGGCGGCCTTATCCCACCGCACCCCGGACAGGCCGGACCCCCGCAGCAGACTGTTGGCGATGCCGACGCCGAGGATGCTGCCGATGAGCGTGTGCGAACTGGACACCGGCAGGCCGATGTACCAGGTGGCCAAGTTCCAGCCAACGCCGGCCACCAGCAGCGACATCACCATCACCAGCGCGGTCGCCGAGCTGGCGTCCACGAGGACATCGACGGGGAGCAGGTTGACGACCGAGAAGGCGACGGCGGTGCCGCCGATGAGGACGCCGAGGAAGTTCATGACGCCGGCGTACAGGACGGCCGGCGTCGGCGGCAGCGTGCGGGTGTAGATGACGGTGGTGACGGCGTTGGCGGTGTCGTGGAAGCCGTTGATGAACTCGAACCCGAAGGCGAACGCCAGCGCCACGGCGAAGAAGAGGACGGTGAGCGCCGGCAACTCGGCGACCGCGTCGAAGAAGGTCATGGGCGAAATCCCGTGAGGACGAAGCCCGGGAGAAGGTGCTACGCCCACGCCTACAGAAATAGCAATTTCCGCCGAGTTTCAATCGATCTTCACGAACTCTTCTCGTCCGTCCGCCGAAACGCCGCCTGCCGGCGCGGTATTGCCTGCATTTCGCGCATTCCGCCGCCGGCCGTTCGCCGCGATTCGCCCCGCGCCGAGCGGCAAAACGACTGCGGGCGCGGGCGTTTCGCCGTCCGCGACGCGCCCGCGCCCGCGGCCGGCACAGCCTTTGCGGAATCCCACTCACACCTCTCCGCCACGCGGCCTCTCCCCCGCCCGGTGCCCGACGCGCCTGGGCCGCCTTCCACACCGAGGAGAGTTCATGTACGGCTGCCTGATCGATATGGACGGGGTCATCTACCGCGGCAACCAGCTCATCCCCGGAGCCGACCGGTTCATCCACCAGCTGCGCGTCGAGAACGTGCCGTTCCGGTTCCTGACCAACAACAGCCAGCGGAACCGTCTGGACGCGGCGATGAAACTCCAGCGGCTGGGCATCGAGGTGGAGGAGGAGCACGTCTACACCTGCGCGATGGCGACGGCCCGCTACCTGGCCCAGCAGAAGCCGAACGGCACCGCCTTCGTCATCGGCGAGAGCGGCCTGCACACGGCCCTGCACGCCAGCGGGTACGCGCTCGTCGATAAAGACCCGGATTACGTCGTCGTCGGCGAGGGGCGGACGCTCAACTTCGAGATGGCCGAGGCGGCACTCGGCATGATCCTCGGCGGGGCGAAGCTGATCGCCACCAACATGGACCCGAACTGCCCGACCTCGACCGGCACGCGGCCGGGGTGCGGGGCGGTGGTGGCGATGCTGGAGGCGGCGGCCGGGGTGAAGGCGTTCAGCGTCGGCAAGCCCAGCCCGCTCATGCTCCGCGCCGCCCGCAAGGAACTCGGCCTGACCACCGACCAGACGGTCGTCATCGGCGACACGATGGAGACGGACATCCTCGGCGGCGTGCAACTCGGGTTCAAGACGATCCTGGTGC
Organism: Fimbriiglobus sp.; assembly: GCA_043745295.1. Lineage (GTDB taxonomy): Bacteria > Planctomycetota > Planctomycetia > Gemmatales > Gemmataceae > JALHQU01. Next base: position 4,857 of record JAYTTN010000261.1, read on the forward strand.
TGAGCGGCGGCACCCGGCGGGAAGACCTGCCCCGCTACGCCTACCGTCCGGACGAGGTGGTCGAGTCCATCGCCGACCTCGACCACGCCCGCCTGATGCGCACCTTCGGCCTCGACGAGCCGACCATCTCGACGGCGGGGTGACAACCCCGAAGCCGGTTCCAGCCGCACGGCGTCCGAGACCGGGTGCGGCAATTGTTGTTGGCGAGCGGCGGGCGTCAGCCCCCTGTTGTGTTCAACATCCCCACGGAAACAGGGGGCTGACGCCCCCCGCTCGCCTGAACCTGCCAAAATCAATTGCTGCACCTTTCGAGACCGCCGGCGCGGTTCTCCCCTAGTCAAGTGGCCGGCGGCGGATACTATTCTCGTTTCACGAAATCCCGTGCGCAGCGTCCGCGAGAGCTTGTCATGTACGCGATCATCGAAGACGGTTCCCACCAGTACCGGGCCGAAGTCGGGGCCTTCATCACCATCGACCACCGGGCGTGCGAGGCCGGCCAGACGCTGGAGCTGCCGAACGTGCTGCTGGTGTCCGACGGGGCCGGCAAGGTGACTCTCGGCCGGCCGACCGTCGCCGGGGCGAAGATCATCGCCGAAGTCATCGACTTCCCCAGCGTGAAGACCCAAGCCCAACTGTTCCGCCGCCGGAAGAACATCCGCCGCCTAAGGGGCCACCGTCAGCCGCACGTTCGGGTCAAAGTGACCCAGATCGTCGGCGCGTGATCGCCGAATCGCGAATGGAATCGACAGGAACCGAGTGACGCCGTCGTCGCCCGGTTCTATTGCGTCTATAGGTACCGTTGTCGCCCCGCCTCCCGGAGCCTGTCATGCTTCGTTTCGCCGCTCTCGCGCTGCTGTTCGCCGCGTCCGTCGTCGGTGCCGAGGACGCCTACCCGAAGCCGACGCTGCTCGTGGAACCGGCCGCGCTCGCCGAGCCGGAAACCGCGAAGACGTTCGTCGTCCTCGACGCCCGCGACAGGAAGAAGTACGACGCCGGTCACGTCCCCGCCGCCAGGTGGGTGGACGCCGCCGCGTGGTCGAAGGCGTTCGGCGACGGGACCGACGCCGACGACTGGTCCAAGCGGATCGGGGCGCTCGGCCTCGTCGCCGACACGCCGGTCGTCGTGTACGACGACGTGATGGCGAAGGACGCCGCGCGGGTGTGGTGGATTCTGAAGTACTGGGGCGCGGCCGACGTGCGGCTGCTGAACGGCGGCTGGGTCGGCTGGCAAGCCGGCAAGTTCTCGACCGAGACCGATGCCCCGACCGTCAAACCCGCCACGTTCAAGGCGACCGCTGCCGCGAACCGGCTGGCGACCAAGGCCGAGGTGCTGAAGTCCCTCGACGGGGCCAAGTGGCAGATCGTGGACGCGCGGTCGGAGAAGGAGTTCTGTGGCACCGACGCCTTGACTAATAAGAAGGCCGGCGCGATACCCGGTGCCAAACACCTGGAATGGACCGACCTGATCGACAAGGACACGCACCGGTTCAAGCCGGCCGGCGAGTTGAAGACGGTGTTCGCCGACGCCGGAGTAAAGCTCGACAAGCCGACGGCCACGCACTGCCAGTCCGGCGGCCGCGCGGCGGTGATGGCCTACGGGATGGAACTGATGGGCGCGACCGACGTGCGGAATTACTACCGCAGTTGGGGCGAGTGGGGCAACGCCGCCGACACGCCCGTCGTCAAGCCGGAGCCGAAGAAGAAGTGAACTGCGGCAGCGAAAGAAGACACCGGCCGAGGGGCCGGTGTCGCGCCGTCGAATCCCACCCGTCATGTCTACTTCTTCTCGACGGGCAGCGGCAGGGGCAGGTCCACCGCCCGGGCCGGGGCGATCTGGATTTGCACCTGGCCACCCGGCCGCGGCGGGGCGACGGGCATGGCCGGCATCATCGCCGGGCCGCCGGGCATCATGACGGGGGGCGGGTACATGCCGCCAGAGTTGTATCCGCCCTGCGGGATGAGGTCCGGCGACACGAACACAAGCACGTCGTCCTTGAACAATCTCAGGTAACTGGCGTCCACCTTCTTCCCGTTGGCCGAGGCGACGAACAGCCCGCCGTCGTTCACCTTCTTCACCGCGTCCTTAATCGCCACGTCCTTGCCGTCGGCCGAGAACACCTTCAAATCCTTGAGGTCCGCCAGGCCGAGGGCGACCATCCGGGTGACGGGCACTTCCAGCTCCACTCGCTGAATCACCTGCGCGCCGTTCGGCCCGCCGACGGCCTGGATCATCATCACCTTCTCCTTCTCGGTTCGCACGACCGTCAGCTTCACCTCGCCGTCGTTGCCGGCCCGCAGGTTCAGGATGTACGGGGCAGGACCGGTCGGGGCGATGTCCTTGGGAACAGGGGCGGCCGGCACCAGCAGCGCGGCCGTCATCAGTGTGGTGAACATGCGGGTGAATCCTCGGTGGTGTGGGAAACGAACGACGGGTCGCCGCCCACAGTATCGCGGACAACTCGTTCCGAGTCCAGACGGATTGGCACCGGCGGCGGATTGCGACCGGGCCATTTCGCGATCGAGGTGGGCGAGTTTTGGGGGAGTGGGCGCGACGTGGTGCCCACGTTGTCACTCGCCGTCGTCGCCATCCTGGCCGGCCGCACCAACTCGGCCGGCCTCGCCCGCTTCGGTCGCGATCGCGAACGCCGCCCGTCTAGCGGGGCACCAGCTTGCCGCCGACGAACACGGATTCGATCCGCCGCGTGTTCGCGATGTCGCGGATCGGGTCGTCGGTGAGCAGGACAAGGTCGGCGTACTTCCCCGCCGCCACCGACCCCAAGTCCGCTTCGCGGCCGAGGCACTGGGCCGGGTAGAGGGTCGCCGTCCGCAGCGCCTCGGCCGGCGTCAGCCCGGCCCCGACCAGCAGTCCGAGTTCCTGATGGAGGGCGTACCCCGGCACGACGAGCGGGTAGGGGGTGTCGGTGCCGGCGAGCAACTTCACCCCGGCCCGGTGGAGCCGCCCCGCCAGCCGCTGCTCGCCGAGGAACTGTTCCCGCCGCACCGTCAGTTCGGCCGCAGTGAACCGCTTCTGGAAGACGGCGAGCAGAACCTCGCCCGGCCGAGGGTACGTCCGCTGCCAGAACAGCCGCGTCTTCTCCGGCAACTCCGCTTCCACCGCCGCCGGCAGCGCGGCCGGGTCGCCGAGCCGGCCGACCGCCTGCGTCTGGACCAGCGTCGGCACGTGCCACACCCCATTCGAGATGAACGCGGTCAGCATCGCCTTTTCCCGGTTCGGGTCTGGCGTGTCGAGGACGGCCGTGTGATCGACGCGCGACTGCGCGACGTTCGGCTCGCGGGCGTCCAGGCAGGCTCGCCGTTCGGCCAGCCACCGCTCGGATTGGACGCCCGAGGCCGCCGCGACGCCGTCCAGGTGTTCGATCGTCCGCTGGCCGGCGGCGGCGCACTGCAGGGCGGTGACGGCGAACGGCACGTGCCCGGCGACGGGCATCCCCAGCGCCTTCGCCTCGGCCACGGCGGCGTAGTAGGCGTCCGCCGGCAGGGCGTTCCCGATCTTCAGGAAGTCGTTGCCCAAATCGCGAATCTTTCGGACGGCCTTCCGGGCGTCGTCCGGCGTCTCGGCCACGACGACATTCCCGCGGAGTAACCAGGGAAAGCCGGTCTTGGAGCCGTCGAGCAAGTGGGTGGCGGCGACCACCCGCGGGCCGCGGCCGCCGGTCGCCGGGTCGGACGCCCGCACCGCGACAGCGGGGACGAGGGAGAACATGTGCCGCACCCCGGTCACCCCGTACCGAAGGAACGCGGGTGGCATGTCCGGGTCGGCGATGTGGACGTGCATGTCCCACAGACCCGGCAGGAGGAACTTGCCGGTGCCGTCGATGACGGTCGCCCCGACCGCCGGCCGGATCGTCGCTGCGGGGCCGACGGCCGCGATCCGGTCTCCGTTCACGACCACCGTCTGGTGCGGCCTCAGGCAACCGGCCTCCACATCGACCACCACGACGTTCGTGATCGCCAGCGTGCCGTCGATCACGCGGACTGTCGGCGGGACGTTTTCGGGTTCGTGAGTCGCGCGTCCACATCCGCGGGTGGCCAGGACCGCCACCATCACGATGATACCGCAGGCCGCCGTGGCAGCAACGATCCGCGACATGGGTGTCCTCCGGGGGGTGTCCGGGAACGGCGGCCTCCCGCCGCCGGGTTCCACCGCGTCCCAACGTCTAATGGCCACCTGTCCCGACGACCCCTCAAAAAACGGGTGTTTTCTCCCCGGTTCCCGGTCGGTACTCCGAACGGGCACTTGCCGGCCGCGTTCGCCGAGAACGGGACGGGACGTGCGCGACCGACCTATGAATGGGGACATCCCACCCCCGAGGTTTCCCCATGTCTTCCCCGCGCGAAGTCGCCACGCTCGGCGGCGGCTGTTTCTGGTGCGTCGAGGCGGTGTTCGAGCTGGTGAAGGGCGTCGAGTCGGTGGTGTCCGGGTACGCCGGCGGGCACGTCCCGAACCCCACCTACGAGATGATCTGCGCGAAGACGACCGGCCACGCCGAAGTGATCCGCGTCGCGTTCGACCCGGCTGTGATTTCGTACCGCGACATCCTCGGCCTGTTCTTCGCCTTCCACGACCCGACGACGCCGAACCGCCAGGGGGCGGACGCCGGCCCGCAGTACCGCTCGGCGATTTTCACCCACTCGGACGGGCAGAAGAAGACGGCCGTGGAGGTGATCGCCGAGTTGGACGCCGCGCAGGTGTTCGCATCCCCCATCGTCACGGAGGTGACGGCGGCCGGCGAGTTCTACCCGGCCGAGGACTACCACCAGGGGTTCTACCGGCTGAACCCGCGGCAGCCGTACTGCGCCGCCGTCGCCGGCCCGAAGGTGGCCAAGCTCCGCACGCGGTACGCGAAGTGGCTGAAGTGAGTGTCACTTCCGGATGCCCACGTTCCTGGACGAATCCGGCGACCCCGGCCGCGACCCGGACCCGCGAAACCGCTACTTCCACTTGGCCGCGGTGTGGGTGCCGACCCTCGACATCGCGGCCGAAATCCGCCACGCCGTCCAAGCCGCCCGATTGGAACTCGGACCGAAGTCCGACTGCGAGTTCAAGTTCTCGAAGACATGGGTGCATCCGGATCGGCGACAGTGTTTCTTCGACCACGCCCTCCGGCACGAGTTCCGATTCGCCGTCGCCACGGTGGACAAGCACCATCCAGATCGGTCGGACACGGAAGACATCTACTGGGCGGCGGCCGTACTCCTCGCCGCGACTCTTCGCTCAACCCTGTTGAGCCGCCACGGGAACAGTGCCGGGCGTGGCCCGACGAAGGAGTTGCTGGTACTCGACGACAATGGGGATCCGCGATTCTTGAAGGTCGTCGCACGGGCGTTCCGCGACGTGGGGAAGGCGTGCGATCCGCCCGTGTCTTGCGTCGGCGCGGGCGGCGGACAGTCGGCGGGCGGTGGCGTGGGGTGCAGCAATTGATTTTGGCAGGTTCAGGCGAGCGGGGGGCGTCAGCCCCTTGTTTCCGTGGGGATGTCGAACACGACAGGGGGCTGACGCCCCCCGCTCGCCAACAACAATTGCCGCACCCGTCGGCGCGGTCGGGTTGACACGGGCGGGCAAACGTGTCAAATTGGCCGCTCTCATCCGGAGGCTCGGGCGCGATGGTCGCAACGGAAGACTTCCACTACACCCCCCCGGTGGCCCAGTTAGCCGAAGCGCGGCAGTGGGACATGTACGCGCACCGGTACGAGGCGCGCCGCCGGAACGACGAAGTGTACTTGGCGAGCGTGCGGGCGGTGATCCGCGCGCTGGGTCCGACCGCCGGACCCCGGATTCTGGACGCGGGGTGCGGGACCGGCTTCGCGGTGCGGCACTTGGCCCGCGCGGATCGGTTCGTGACCGGGTTGGACCTGTCGGTGGCGTCCCTGCGGCGGCTCGCCGCCGAGCGCTTGCCCAACGTCACCCTCGTGCCCGGTTCGGTCACCCAACTGCCGTTCGCGGACGGGGCGTTCGACGCGGTGTTGTGCGCGAACGTCCTGCAACAGTTGCGCGAGCCGGGGGACGTGGCGCGGTCGATTTCGGAGCTGGGTCGGGTGGTCCGGATCGGCGGTCGGGTGGTCGTGTCCGTCCACCATTACTCCGCGCCGAAGCGCCGCCGGGGCGACCCGCCGGAAGGACCGGCCGGGAACGCGCGGGAGCCGGTGGCGTACTTGAAGCGATACCGGCCGGAGGAGTTCCGTGCCCTGTTCCGCGGCGGCCCGCTCCGCCTGACGCGGCTGTTCGGGGCCGGCCACATGTGCCTGCCGTACCGCTACAAACTCTCGCCCCTGTCGCGGGTTCTGGAACCGCTGCTCCAGCGGTTCCGCCTCCTGCGCGACCAGGCGCACATGCTCGTCGCCGTGTGCGAGCGCGCGGACTGAGGCCTCCCCGGCCGGCTCAAATCCCCTTCTCTTCCCAGCCCTTGCGCGGGGTGCGCCGCACGAACGGGTTCGCCTCCTCCAGGTTCGTCACGGTCATCGTCTTGGTGTCCCACTCCAGCTTCTTCTTCGGGAAGCGCGTGGCCAGGCAGCCGAGCAGCACCAGCTCCGTCAGCGGGCCGGCGTAGTCGAACGGGGCGCTCGTCTTGCCCTCGCCCCGCGCCGCGTCCACGAACTGCAGGTAGTGGTTGTCGCCGCTCACCTTCGGCATGTCGTAGCCCTTGAACGTCTCCTCCGGCAGCAGGACCGGCACGTTGCCGCCGTCGTAATTGGAGAACAGCACGCCCTTCGTGCCGAGGAAGATGCTCCCCTGGCCCGGCACCTTGTGCGGCTCGATCAGCTTGGTCACCTCGGCCGGCGGCCGCTTGTTGCCGTTGTACCACGTCAGGCTGACCGTGTCGGCCGTGTACTTGGTGCCGGGGAAGACGAACTCGACCTGGCAGTTCAGGCCCCAGTTGGTGGCGTTCGGCGCGTCCCCGACGGACGTGATGCTCGACGGGTTGCCGACGCCGAGCGCGCCGAACACCGGGTCGAGGATGTGGCAGCCCATGTCGCCGAACGTGCCGGTGCCGAAGTCCAGCCGCTTCCGCCAGTTGCCGGGGTGGAAGTAGCCGCCGCCGAGGAACGGCCGGTCTTTCGCCACGCCCAGCCACAAGTCCCAGTCGAGCGTCTTCGGCGGCTCGTCCTTGCGGTCGGGCAGCTTGCCGGCGTCGCCCCAGTCCTTGCCGCTCCAACTGTGGACCGCCGTCACCTTGCCGATGGCCCCGGCGTGGATCAGCGCGACCAGCGTCTTGTGCTTGGCGGCCGAGTGAATCTGGATACCCATCTGCGAGACGACCTTCTTCTCCTTCGCGGCGGCGGTGAGCTGCCGGCACTCGTGGATCGTCTGCGTCAGCGGCTTCTGGGTGTACACGTGCTTGCCGGCCGTGATGGCCCGCATGGTCGGGCAGGCGTGCATGTGGTCGGGGCACGAGATGTTGGCCGAGTCGAACTTCACCTTGTCGAACATCTCCCGCCAGTCGCGGAACGTCTGGAAGTCGGTCGGCCGGTTGGCCTTCTTCAACGCCTCGCGCAACCGGTCGAACGCCGTCGCGTCCACGTCGGCGACGGCGACCAGCTTCAGGTGCTTGCCGGCGGTGAGGGAGAGGATGTCGGACCCGGCCATGCCGCCGGCCCCGACGCTGACGTGCAGCAGGGTCTCGGACGGGGCGGCGTGCGCGAACGAGCGGAACACGGCCGGGGCCGCGAGCGCGCCGGCGGCGGCTTTCAGCGCGGCGCGGCGGGTGATGGGGGTGGGCATGGTGGGGTCCGGGTGGTGGGTGTGGGTTGACCGGCGAACGGCGCGGCGTCAGCCCGCCGGTGGTATTTCAGAACCGGCGGACTCACGTCGCGCCGTTCGCCTGGATCACTTCAGCGCCTTGATCTTCACGTCGCGGAATTCGACCGGGTCGCTGTGCCCGCAGAAGCCGAAGAAGCCGGTCTTGCGGTCCTTGCCGGGGTGCGGCGACTTGGCCATGTACTCGGTGATCTTGGACAAGTCCGTGTCCAGAATCGTCGTGCCGTTCAGCTCGACCATGAGGGTGCTGCCCTTGATGGTGGCGACCTGGTAGTTCCACTCGCCGACCGGCCGGTGGTAGCCCCGCGCGGCGGCGGCCATGCCGTAGGCCGACCCGTGCGCCTGCCGCGCGTCGATGCCCTTGTAATCGTCGTCCAGGACTTGCAGTTCGCACATGCCGATGTACGCGCCGTCGCCTTTGCCGCCGGGGTAGCGGATGGCCAGGCCGTTATTGCCGTTCTTCGGCAGTTTGAACTCGAGCGCGACTTGATAGTCGGCGTACTCCGCTTTGGTGTACAGCACCCCGCCGAGGCCTTTCTTGCAGCGAATCGCGCCGCCCACCACTTCGTAGTTGTCGGTCGCGCCCTGCCAGCCGTCGAAGTCCTTGCCGTTGAAGATCGTCTCGAACCCGGTGCCGGCCTTGGCGGCCAACAGCTCGTTCGCTTCTTTGCTGCCGATCTCGCGGATGAAGATGTTCTTCCAGCGGATTTCCAGCTTCGGCACGTGCGTCTGGAGCAGGATCGGGGCGGCCTTCGGCACCGGCAGCTTGCGGTCCCAGAAGTTCTGGAGGCGGGCGTGATCGACCACGAGCTTGTCGTTCAGGTGGATGGTGATCCGCTCGCCCAGCACGAGGATGCGGAAGCTGTTCCACTCGCCGGCCGGTTTGTCGGCCTTCACCAGCGGGTCGCGGCCTGGGGAATCCTTCGGCACGTTGTTCCACAGACCGCCGCTGCCCTTCTGGTTGCCGTTGGCGACCTGCTTCGGGTCTTCCGGGTCCCACACCTGAATCTGCGGCATGGTCTTCGGGTAGATGCCGCTGTCCACGGTGGCGGTGAGCTTGTAGTCCACCAGCAGTTCGTAGTCGCCGAAGTCCTTCTCGGTGGCCAGGAACGCGCCTTCGCCCTTGTTGACCAGCTCGCCGTTCTCGACGGTCCACGTCTTCTTCAGGTTCTCGGTCCAGGCGTCGAACCGCTTCGTCTTCTCCTCGGCGGTCTGCTTGGCCAGGTCCAGCGGGTTGCCGCCCTTGCCGTGGATGTCCCAGCCGCGGAAGTTGGTGAAGTCCTTGCCGTTGAACAGGGCGGTGAAGCCCTTCGGCGGGACGGGGTCGGCGGCGGCGACGGCGGCCGGCAACATCAGCGCGAGGGCGGGGAGCAGTCGTGTCAGCATGGGTCTCCTCGGACCAGAGGGGTGCCCGGAACGGGCGGGGCGGGAATGCGACCGGCGAAGGCGATGATATCCGGCGGACGTGGGGATGTGCCAGGGGGCGGCGGAAAAACGGCTTCGTTCCGACTCTTCGCCGCGACCGCAGGGAGCGCCGCGATTCCTCGCCGCCGGCTACTACTCGATTGAGATATACCGGAACGGCGAGATCGCGGATGACCAGCGGTTCCGAGTCCACCAGCCCCGAGGTGCGTGATGAACGAAACGAGTAGCACCATCCCGTTCCTCACCTTCGAGTGCGAGCAGGAGCCCGGTCCGCTCGTGCCCGGCACCAAGTCCACCCGCGCGCGGATGGGCTGGCAGCCGCCGGAGTGGCTGCTCGACGCCATCAAGAAGGCCGAAGCGGAGGGCTGGACCCGGCCTCCCCTGGCCGGGCCGACGGACGCCCCTCCACCGTCGTGAGTCGGCCGACCGCCCGGCATTTCCCCCGGTCGTGTCCTACAGTGCGGGCATGCGCTTCCACATCCTGCGTCCGCTGCTGCTCAAGGAACTCCGCCGGCACGTCGCCAACCGCGGCGGCATCGCGCTCGCCGCGCTGCTGGTCGTGGCGGCGCTGCTGCTGTCCGTGTTCAACCCGACGGCGGCCGACGGCGGCGGGTCGGCCGGCGGCGACCTCGTCGGCGGCGTCCACCACTGCTACCTCGAGTACGACCGCGAGACGCCGTTCATCGCCAAACTAAAGGCCCGCATCCCGGACAACCTGAAGTCCGCGATTGTCCCGCGCCGGGTGCCGCCGCAGGCGCTGGTCGGCGTCGTCAGTTACGCACCGGGCACGGGGGCCATTCGCGTCCGCGAACGACCGGCGGGCCAGGAGCGGCGGCGGCTGGAATTCGAGGTGTGGCACCCGCCCGGCGACCCGGCGGCCGTGGCCGTGTACGAGGCGTGGTTCCTGCGGGCGGCGCGGGAGGTCGTCCACGAGCAAACGGCCGACGAGCTGCGCGCGGTCGGCGGCAACCCGGCCCGCCTGACCGCCCCGTCCGACGCCACCGACGACACCTGGGCCGTCCGCGACTCGTTCCGCGCGCTGGCCGCCGAGGCCGAGCGGGTGAAGCCGTCCGCCGCCGGGCCGGTCGGCACCGACATCGACATCGTCCGCAACGGTCTGGGCGCGAAGCCGCTCGACTTCCGCGCGGCCATCGCCACGGCGATGGTCGTGTTCGCCCTGTACTTCATGTGCTGCTACCTGCTGCCGACGCTGAACTGCGAGGAGCGGGAGCGCGGCGTCCTGCTGGCGCAAGCCCTGTCGCCCGCCTCCCCCGCGGAGCTGGTGGCGGCGAAGTTCCTCTTCTACCCGGTGTTGGGCGTCGCGCTGGCGGCGGTGCTGGCGGGGATTTACCGCTTCGCCACACTGGAATCGCTGTTCTTCTGGTGCGCCATGCTGGCGATGGCCGGCGGCTTCCTCGGCGTCGGCATGACCGTGTCCACGCTGGCCAAAACGCAGCGGGCGGCATTCATGGGGTCGATGTGCTACCTGCTGACGGTGTCGCTGCTGCTGATGGTCTGCTCGCAGAGCCGGGTGCCGGTGATCCCGTACCTGTTCCTCGAATTCCACGGGCCGAAGATCGTCCACGCGGCCGTCACCGGCGACATCGAGCCGAGCCACTGGGGGAACCTGCTCGCCTGCGTCGGCCTGGCGGCGACGTGGATGACCCTGGCCGGCTGGCTGTTCCGGCGGCGCGGCTGGCAGTGAGAGGTTCCCCCGCTCCCCTTCGGTCGCGGCGGCGAGCGCCTCGACGTGATCCGCCAACCACCTCGTCGTCGCCGCGACCGGAGGGAGCGGGACTTGCGTCCCACGGGTACTCGCACCCAGGCGAAAGGCGATGCGGCCATCCGGCAGGCGGCGGACATCCGTGACGAACACGTCGAACGTGTCGGGCGGTCGCGCCCGCAGCCGACTGACGCCCGTCACTTCGACGATGGCGGCGAAGGGGGCGCGGGCGTAGGGATGAGCTACCGAAGCAAGAACAGCGGCCGCCCGAAGATGGCCGCTTCGATGCCCCAAATCATCCCGATGCTGGCACAGACGGCCGACAGGATGACGATCAATATCCCGTTGACCGTCGCCCGCTGAGCAAGACAGACGGTTCCGAAGATGAGTCCGGCGAGACCGAGACCGGGTGGGAAGAAGCCGAGCGAAAGCAGGGCACAGAGGTAGCCGAATACGATCAACGCCGGGTGTGCGGTGCCGATGTGTGGGAATGTCCGTCGGCTTCGGCGGACAGGGATGTCGTCGTCCTCGGTCAGGTCCGCGAACGGTTGCGGGGCGGGGGCGACCGGGTGCGAAATCGTCACCGGTTGACGGCAGTGGTGGCAGGTGTACCCTGGCGCGTACCACGGGTCGGGAAGCTGGCTCGCGGCCCGGCAGTAGGGGCAGGTGACGACGGGCATTGGGATCGCTCTGGAGGGGTTATCCGAGACGCTTGCGGCACGACTCGATCTCCGCTTGCAAGCGGTCTCGACGTTTCGTTTCGGCCAGCTTCTTCACTTCCGCCTGCTGGATTTTCCAGAGGAAATACAGCGGGCGAGCCAGCAACAACCCAACCATTGAAAAGATAATCCCCCAGAAAGCACCGCCAAAAGCGTCCAGGCCAAATGCGAGGCGGCTAATGCCAAAGGTAGGCAGTCCGACGAGCATGAGGGCAACGGCCACTTCTGACGGGGTTGGCTTTCGCTCGTCTCTTTGGAGCTGAGAGATTTGAGAATCGAGTGATTCAATCCGTCGGTCGCAATCACGAAAGTCGTCTTGCCGCCGAGATAGTTCCAGCTCCTCCGTGATTCGCGAGGTGTCGTCACGAATCGAACTGATCGTCTCTGCAAGCAATTCAAGCGAGACGGTCCCGCCTTCGCGAGACACATACTGCGTGACTCCGCAGTGCGCGCATGCGAATGAATCGGTGCGAGGTGCTATCTTCAGATTTGCCCCGCAACTGGGGCAATCGAGCCGAACCGTCTTCACGGGATCGCTCCGGACGGAACTGGTGAGCTGTCACCCTACCGCGCTCGCTCGCGCCAGTCTGCGCCTCACTTGCGCTTTTGCCGTCCCCACGTCGGTACACTTGGTGCAATTTTTACAGTAAATCGTTGACTTGTGCGGAACCCCGCCGTACCATTCCAACAGGGTCCGGGAACGATTCGCCAGCGAATCCTCATCCCGCCGCCTGCGTCGTCCGCCGGAAGTACGCGGCGGCGGCGGCCAGCAGCGCCACCGACACCGGGGCGGCCAGCGTCGCCCCGCCGAGGAACAGGGCGAGCTTGTCGGCCGTCAGGCCGACCAGCTTGTCCGCCACCAGCAGGCCGACGTAGCCGAGGTAGCCGAACGAGTCGGCCAGGTACATGAGGAAGCCGAGGTTGCCGACCGACCGGGTCATGGCGATCAGCCGCTCGAACACGCTGACGTGGACCGACACGTAGGGCAAATACAGGCCCAGGCCCGACAGCACCACGAACCAGAATCCGCCCAGCCAGCCGCTGGTGTGCCCGGCCAGCGCGACCGCCACCAGCCCGAAGCCGACGGCCGACGTGACGAGCGAGGCGAAGAACGCCGTCCGGTTGTCGCGGATCAGCACCGCCGCGCCGGTCGCCACCAGCACGCCGAAACCGACGAGCAGTTCGGTCAGCGTGAACAGCCACTTCGGGTTGTCGTACCCCAACGACTTCCACAGCTCCGGGGCGAAGTCGGCCCGCAGGCTGCGCAGGATGGTGACGAGCAGGTACATGGCCACGATCATCACGAGGCCGGGCGCGTACCGGCGGAACAGTTGCCGGCGGTCGGCCCGCGTCATCGGCGTCCGCTCGCTACGGTGGTCCACGTCGGCGGCCGAGGGCGGCGGGATGCGCGTCAGCATCCACGCGAACACCAACAGCGGCAGGGCGAACACGCACCCGGCGGCGAACGGCATCCACGGTTCGGACACGCCGAACTCGGTCATCACCGCCTCGCCGACGGTCTTCGTCACCCCGTCGGCGACGATGAAGCTGACGCACAGCCCGGCGGCCAAGGCTTCGGTCGCCCGGCGGCCTTCGAGGAAGCCCATGACCAGCCCGAACACCATGCCCAGCGGCAGGCCGTTCAGGAACAGGCAGGCGGCGTTCCACGGCGCGGGTGTGACGGCGAACAGCAGCAGCGCGAGGTGGGCGAACCCGATCAGTCCGAGAAGTGCCGCCACCCGCCATCGCGGGTTCATGCCGGCGATGACCGAGATGCCGACGAACTTCGACACCATGTACCCGCACACCTGGGCGACGACGAGCAAGTCCTTCGGCGTCAGCCCCCAGATGTCCGCGCCCTCGAATTTCCCGGCCGTGAACGGCTTGCGGAAGCCGTACATGCAGAAGTACGTGCCGAACGCCGCCGCCACCGCCCACGCGGACAGCTTCCAGCCGCTCAGCCAGTAGGAAGGGGGCGACTCGACGGCGGGACTCATGGGCGGCTTCCGGTGGGGGATGTCGCGTCCGCGACGAGGGATGAGGCAGGCCGTTTTCCCACCCCTCCCCGGCGGGTACGCTGCCGAGCCGCCGCTTCCGCCGACCGAACCCGCTCTCCACCTGCCACCGCCAGCCGTACCCGACGCAACTCCCCACGACGTCACTTGGTCACCGGCGGCGGGCCGTTGGAGTTCTGGTCGGTGCCTTGCGGCTGCAACGGCTCGCCGGGATTCTTCTTCACCACCAGGGCCAGCCCCGCGCGGTTGTGGCCCCGCTCGCCCGTCTCCAGGCCGGGGGGCGTGTTCCGCCACGCCGGGCCGGGCTCCTTGAAGAGGATCGGGCTTCCGTCCGCGTAGGCGTAGTTCTTCTTGTCCTTGTCGGTACTCTTCGGGTCCGCCTTCGGCGCTTTGGTGAAGGCCCCCTTCTTCGCCAGCTCGAACCCGGCGTCGAACATCTTCGCCGCCTCCTGGCCGTCGAAGTTGGTGCTGGAGTTCGTCACCTTCAACTCGGGCGGCATGATGGCGGAGAAGAAGTCCATGCCGGACAGCATGCTGTACGTGTAGAAGCGGAACAGGTCGTTGCGGGCCGTCACGTACAGCAGGTTGGACACCGACGCCCCCACCACGGAGATGGTGCGGGGCTTGATCCCTTCGGGGTCGGGGTACGCCTTGCCGGCGACCAGGGCGAACAGGTTCGACCCGGCCAGCGCGGTCGGCCCGTCCGCCTCCGGCTCGTCGTCCGGGAAGTACGGCGGGCGGAAGAACATGGCCCGCGTCACGCCGCCGTCCACGTGCATCTCCTCGTAGGGCGCCCCGTCGATGGTGATGTCGAACCGCACCGACGGGAAGAAGCCGGGGATGGCGGCGGAGGCGAGGATCACGTCCACGATCAGCTTGCGGGACTCCGGCGTCGCTTTGGCGGCGATGGCCCCGATGTCCCACACCACCAGCCGCTTGGTGTCCAGGTTGGTCGTGCCGACGTACACGCGGCGGCCCTTGGCGTGTTCGGCCGCCACCTTCGCCAGCAGTTCGGGCGTGTACATGTCGTCGATCCGCTTCCGCAGCGGCGCGCTGTCGGCCAGGCTCTCGGCGAAGAAGGAGCGGACGGAGCGGCGGATCTTGAAGATGTCCTCGTTCTTGATGGTGGTGTACAGCCACTTCAGCGTCGGGTCGTACTCCGGCCCGAGGAACGCCAGCGGCGCGATGAGCGCCCCGGTGCTGACCCCCGTCACCACGTCGAACGTCGGCCGGCCACCCTCCGCCGGCGTCTTGCCGGACGCCGTCCACCCGCACAGGACGCCGGCCGGGTACGCCCCGAAGATGCCGCCGCCGGACATGACGAGGACGTTGTACTCCTTCTGCCGGTACGGCTTCCCGGTCTCCTTCGTCACCTTCGCCTCCCGCACCCGCCGCTCCCGCGCCGCCTCCGCCCGCCGCTCGACGAACACCTTCTGGATTTCCGCCCCGTCCAGCGGGCCGAGCGGGTCGGCCGAGTCGGAGACGAACGCCGCGTCCACGAGCTCGTTCGGTGCCACCCCTTGCGGGAGGGGCGTCGGCCGCTTCTCGACGCGGCGGAACTGGCAGGCCGTGCCGAGGACGACGAGCTGGCCGAGCAACAGGCCGGCGAGCAAGGCGCGGGGACGCCGGTATCGAGTGCGACTCATGCGTGCCCCCTCCCAAGTTGCGGTGACGATTGCCGCGGCGCATACCGGCAGGGGGGCGGAAAAGCAAACGGAAAATCGGAGCGATGTGGCGGGGTGCTTCCGGTAGGGAGCGGCGCGGTCGGCGGGCGTATTCCCCCTGTCGCCGACCGCACGTCTTCGCCGCCCTCTGGCGGACATCGTGTTCGCCACCCAGTTCCACCCGGAGAAGAGCCAGGAAGTCGGCCGGGTGGTGTTGCGGAACTTCGTCGAGGTGTGACCCTTCACCGCTTCGGTTTTGCTTTCCGAGGTCGCGGTTCGGGCTTCGGCGGTAGCGGGAAAACGAATCGGTAAACAATCAGCAGAAAACCGAACACGTTCACGGTGGTGGTCGTGACGAGGGCGAGGAGAACGGGCGTCGGGATGTCCAAGTCCTTTGCGCCTTGCCGCTCGACGATGTCCAGAATGCGGAATTGCCACCAGACGATAATCAGGAGGGCGACCAGGCCGAGAATCCACCGGAGCAGGAGCAGTTGGCCGTGTTCGGCTTCGGTCTGCTTGAGTTGGGTTTTTTTGGACGCCAGTTCGACTTGCTTATCTTCCACCTCGACCTCTGCGGCGATCACCTCCGCCTGTTGCCGCCGGTACTTCAAATCCTCTTCGGCTTTCTTGCCGCGTGGCGTGCGCGGGGTGACCGCTTTCTTCGCTCGTGACTCCGCGGGCATGGCCGCCTCGCCGACCTCGGCCGGAGGCGGGGTGGCGTCGGAACCCCCTCCGGTAAGCGGTTGGGGCGGATCAGCCGGCATTGCGGCGCGTCCACAGTTGGAGGTAGTGGCGTCGGATCAGGTCGTTGTCGATGACCGGATTCGCGACGGCGGGCTGGCTTTTGATCGTTTCCGACCACGGCGTGTTCGGTTGGTGGGTGAGCATCGAGAGCTGCCAGCCCGATTGCGAGCCGTACTCGGACCAAATCCAGTCGATCAACTCGGCGGGCGTCTTGTCGCCATCGGGGAGGAACGGGGCGTCGAATTCGAGGTCGAGTTCGGGAAAGGATTCGCCGGAATCGAATGGAATCGGCTCGTAAGCCAATTTGGTGATCGCCGATCCGCCGAATTGTTTGAACGTGTGGAACAGCGACGGGATGACCGGTCCGTACTTCCACGCCTCAATTCCCTCATCAACCAGCGGCGTACCCGTTACACCCAGGTTCCACCCGTGGGCGAGGTAGACGAGTTTCTGGAGCTGCATCGGGGTGATCGGTTTGCCGTCCCGCCCGCTTCGCGCGAGCAGCTCGTTGGCGATGACGGCCGGAGAATACGGGGGCATGTTTTCCTCCCAATTTCCGTTGCTGCTTTTCGATCCACTCTACCGCACTTGGCAAGGGTTGCAAGCTCCGTAGCGAAATCAATCCCGCCCCCGCGCGAGGCCCGTTGCGGAGCCTCGGCGGGGCGGGTTGTTGTTCCTCCTGCTTCACCCCAGCAGTTCCGTCACGACGCCGCTGCCGACGGTCTTGCCGCCCTCGCGGAGGGCGAACCGACGGCCCACGTCCAGCGCCACCGGCTTGTCCAGCGCCACCGCCATCGGCAGGTTGTCGCCGGGCAGGCACATGTCCACCCCGGCCGGCAGCGCCACCGTCCCGGTCACGTCGGTCGTGCGGACGAAGAACTGCGGCTTGTACCCGCTGAAGAACGGCGTGTGGCGGCCGCCCTCCTCCTTCGTCAGCACGTACACCTCGGCCCGGAACTTCGTCGCCGGGGTGATCGCCTTCGGCGCGGCGATCACCTGCCCCCGCTGCACGTCGTCCGCCTTGACGCCCCGCAGCAGCAGGCCGACGTTCTGCCCGGCCTTCGCCTCGTCCAGCGGCTTGTGGAACTGCTCGATGCCGGTGACGACCGTCTCCACGGCGTCCGTCAGCCCCAGCACCTCCACTTTCGCCCCGACGCGGACGCGGCCCTGCTCCACCTTGCCGGTGACGACCGTACCACGCCCCTCCACCGTGTACACCCCCTCCACCGCCAGGACGAACGGCTTGTCCACGTCCCGCACGGGGTCGGGGATGAACGTGTCCAGGGCGTGCAGCAGCTCCTCGACGCACCGCTTGGCGTCCGGGTCGGTGGGGTGGTCCAGGGCGGCCTTGGCGTTGCCCCGAATGACCGGCACCGCCGCGCCGTCGTACCCGTGCCGCGTGAGCAGGTCGCGGGTCTCCAGCTCGACGAGGTCGATCAGGTCCGGGTCGTCGACGAGGTCCACCTTGTTCAGGAACACCACGACCGTCGGCACGCCCACCTGCCGGGCGAGCAGGACGTGCTCGCGGGTCTGCGGCATCGGCCCGTCCACGGCGGAGAGCAGCAGCACCGCGCCGTCCATCTGGGCCGCGCCGGTGATCATGTTCTTGACGTAGTCGGCGTGCCCCGGACAGTCGATGTGGGCGTAGTGGCGGGCGTCGGTCTCGTACTCGACGTGGGACGCGACGACGGTGAGCGTCTTCGTGTCGCCGCGGCGGACGCCGCCCTTGGCCACCTCGTGGTAGCCCTTGGCGGTGGCCAGCCCCTTCGCGGCCTGGACGGCCAGGAGGGCGGCGGTGAGGGTGGTCTTGCCGTGGTCGATGTGACCGACGGTCCCGACGTTGACGTGCAGCTTGTTCAACGGAACACCAGGCTCCCGGTCGCGACGGGCGACCAACGGGAAGGCCGGGACGAGCGCCCGACCGCGTGACGCGGTCTTTTCGCTACGACGAGCAGGCTCCAGGGCGACGACCACCGGCGATGCCAACTGTGGCGAAGGATTGGAGGGCCGCTGCGGGGAAAAGGTTCGGGGTCTGCCGCGAAGCCGCGCCGAGCGCGGGCGACAAGAACTAGAATCGGGGGTGTGGAGCCGTCGTCGGCCCGCCCCCTGCCCCGCCTTCGGATGCCCCGCCCATGCCCACGCTCGCCGACTTGCGGAAGGAGTACGGCCTCGCCGGCCTCAGCGAGCGCGACGCCGGGGACGACCCGTTCGCGCTGTTCGGCCGCTGGTTCGACGCCGCCCGCGCCGCCGACCTGACCGACCCGAACGCCTTCGTCCTGGCCACCAGCTCGCCCGACGGGAAGCCGTCCGCCCGCGCCGTGCTGCTGAAGGCGCTCGACGACCGCGGGTTCACCTTCTTCACCAACTACGACAGCCGCAAGGGGGACGAGATCGCGGCCAACCCGCACGTGGCCGGCTGCTTCCTGTGGCACCCGCTGGAACGCCAGGTGCGGATCGAGGGCGTCGCCGAGGTGGTGACGGCGGCCGAGTCCGACGAGTACTACCGCGTGCGGCCGCTGGGCAGCCGGCTGGGCGCGTGGGCGTCGCCCCAGAGCGCCGTCATCGCCGGCCGCGAGATCCTCGAAGAGCAGCACGCGGCGCTGACGGCGAAGTTCCCGGCCGGCGACCCGCCCCGCCCGCCGAACTGGGGCGGCTACCGCATCGTGCCGTCGGCCTTCGAGTTCTGGCAGGGGCGGCCGAGTCGCCTGCACGACCGCGTCCGCTTCCGCCGCACGGCCGCCGGGTGGGCGAAGGACCGCCTCGCGCCGTGACGCCTTCAGTCGCGTCACTTCTTCGGCACGCCGACGTGCAGCACCGGCACCTTCCGCTTTTCTTCCTTGAACGTCAGCCCGGTCTGCTCGGTCACGGCCTTCAGCACCTTCGCCGGGTCGCGGTCGGCGGCCTTCTCCGCCGCCGTCGCCGCGTTGTCCCAGCGGCTGTGGATGTACCAGTGGAACTTGGCGACCGCAGGGCCGTCCACGTCCAGCACCACCCGTTTGTCCAGGAACTCGCCCAGGCTACGGGCGAACGCCGTCATCGAGGTCGCGTAGTCCCACTGCGTGCGGATCGTGCGGTGCGGCTCGCCCGCCTTGTGGCTGAATCCCTTGTTCATCACCTCCTCGTCCGCGTACACGTCCACCTCGTCCTTCTCCCGCCACTCGCGCGGCTTCAGTTCGAACTTGCCGCCGACGACGAGGACTTCTTGCTCGACCTCCTTCAAGGTGAGGACCACATCGAGGTCGCACTCGCCCAGGGCCTTCTGAAGGTCCGGCACCAGCTTCGCCAGCGGCGCGCCCTTGCGGACGACGAAGTCACCCTCCATGTCCACGTCCCGCTTCGCCGCCGGCCCGTCGAACACGACCTCCGGAGTCTTCAGGCCGGTGGCGTATTCGATGACGCTGGGCAGCTTCACCGCCTTGGGCTTCACCTTCACGCCGGGCTGGCGCGGGTCGATGGCGTCGGTCGAACACAGCGCCTTGTACGTCACCGCCGTGCCGTCGTCCTCGGCGAACAGCACGCCCATCGCCAGCCAGTTGGCCACGCCGGTGTCTCCGTCCGCCGCCCCCTGTTTGCGGAACCGGTCGAGCAGGAACTCGCGGCGCTCATCGACGTGCGGCGGGGCCACCCGCTTCATGTACTGGTCGGGCTTCAGTTCGTAGGCCTTGCGGAACGCCTTCATCCAGACCGGCTCGGCCGGCGGCTTCTTCTCCGGCACCGGCGCGTTCCGCCGGGCCGGCGCGCGGTCGCCGATCCCGGCCGTCAGGACGGCCGCCCCGACCACCGCCGTCAGCACCCCGGCCGCGACCAGCGCGGCCCATTTCGTCTTGGAAATCATGGCGTTCGTGACCTCGTTCGCGAGTTGATGGATGGCAACACCTGCCCCGCCCGCCGCCCGGCCGACCGTCGCGTCGGCCAGCGCCGCCGGCACCGGCACCAGCAGCCCGACCGCCACCAGCGGCAGGTGATGCCGGGCCAGCCGCCCGGCCAGCCGCTTGCGGGCGGCGTCCAGCCGGCTGGCCAGCGTCCCTTCCGGGATGCCCAGTTCGGCCGCCACTTCGCCCCGCGGCCGGTCCTGGATCAGGCACAGCACGACCGGCACGCGGAACTTGTCCGGCAGGGCGGCGAGTTCCCGGTCCAGCCACGTCGAGGGTTCGTCCGGCGGCGGGTCGGAGGCCGCCTCGCCGCGCCCTTCGGCCGCGCGGCGCTCGTGCTTCCGTAGCCGGGCGAAGGCGGTGCGGGCCTTCAGCGCCACCCGCACCGCCACGCCGTGCAGCCAGTCGCCGAGCGTCGGCCGGTGGGCGAGCGACTCGGCCCGGTTCACCAGCACGAGGAACACCGCCTGGAAGGCGTCGTCCGCGTCCGCGGCGTTGCCGAGGATCCGCCGGCAGACGCCGTACACGGTCGGCCCGTGGCGGTGGACCAGCACGCCGAACGCGGCCTCGTCCCGGTCGCGGTGGAACCGCGCCAGCAGGTCGCCGTCGGCGTGCGGCGAGGGGAGTCGGGAGGCCAGTCGCGTGAACGGTGTGGGCATGGCGAACCCCAGTGCCCGGCGGGGCGTCCGGCAGTCGGGGAATTTTCGGAAAGTCGCCGACCCGATCGCGAGGGGTGAGGTTTTTTCCGGAAAATCCGTCCGAAGTTTTTCACTTTTGTCCACTTACTGTGTATAGTATCCGCATGACCATCACTCCGGGTCGCCGCCATGCCCGCCTTCCCGCCCGCCCCCGTGGATATCGCCTGCCTGCTGCTCATCGCCAAGGGGCGGCGGCAGGGACTGCGCGGCCGCTGTCCCGGCGACCGGTTCCGCGCGGCGATGGCCATCCTGAAGCAGGAGAAGGCGCGGATGCGGGGGAAGTGGTCGCTCGACTCGGTGTACGAGTGGCCGGACGACGGCGACGACACACCCTGCGCGCCGCCGAAGCCCGCCCCGTCGGCCAGCTTGCCGCCAGTGCCGCGGTTCGTCAACCCGCCCAGCGTGTCCCGCTCGGTCGGCCCCGCGCCGGTGCTGGAGGCGCAGTTTGCCCGCCCGGTGCTGCACTTCCCGGAGGATACCAAAACCCCACCCCCCGGCCCCCCAGGGCCATTCCGTTATCGGGTTTGGGGGATGCCGATGAGCCGTCGGGCGAGGTCCGGGCTCACCTGGAGGGCTTCGATGGCGGCCGGGTTGCTGTC
>JAYTTN010000262.1:0-6965 GCA_043745295.1 Fimbriiglobus sp.
CCCCTCCCCGTTCCGGAGAGGGGGCCGGGGGGTGGGGTCTCAAAACCGGATACCGACCCCTGACAGCCCCCGGCCCCTCTCCCTCGGACGTTCCGCGCGGTGCGGGAATTGGGGAGAGGGGAGCCGGAACCGAGGGGAACCGTGCCACTCCCCGTCGCCCGACTCTTCGAGTCGATACCACGTTTCCGACACGGAAAGTCGGGCTGCGAAGACAGCCACACCCTACCCTCTCCCGCCTGCCCGCCAGGGAAGGAACAGGGGAGAGGGTGGTTGCGCGGCAACCGGGTGAGGGCCACATCGCGGGCGGCATTCCACCGGCCAGTCTCCCTACTCGGCACCGACGGCCACCTTGTTCGGCCCGACCGCGCTCAGGCGGCCGGCGGGGCGGAGGAAGGTGGCGTCCTCGTTCGGATTCAGGGCCGCCGCGGCGAACGGGATCTCGGCGGGGAACGGCTTCAGCGGCAGCGTCCCGTCCTTGCTGGCGGCGTCCATGCCGTTGTCGGTCGCCTTCAGGCCGGCGGACGGCGGGCCTGCGGCGAGCGCGGCGGTGGCGGCGAAGTAGTTGCGGGCGAAGACCAGTTCCTGCTTCCCGCCGGCGAGCGGGGCGTCGAACTTGAGGCCGGCCTCGCGGACGGTGTGGAAGGTGTTCCGCTCGACCGTCACTTGCACCTTGTCGCCCGGCGGCACGGCGGTCGCCCACTGCACCCCCCGCGCCACGTTGAACAGGCGGTTGTTCTTGAACTCGACCGCCTCGGCCGCGCCGTCCAACCGCAGGGCGGTTTCCACCCCGTCGAAGCGGCAGCCCTCGACGACGACATTCTTGTTGGCTAGCCGGCCGCTGGCGTCGAGCGACACTCCGACCGGGCACCCGGTGGCGCGGCACCCGGCCAGGCGGAGGGCTTTCCCCTCGGCCTCGATGTTGTGCAGGCGGAAGCCGGTCGCCTTCGCGTTCCTCACCGTGACGCGGTCGAGCGTCGTCCCCTTGCAGAAGCCGGACACCTGGACGCCGGTGTCGTGCAGGCCGTTCACCTCGACGGTCAGCCCCTCGACGGTCACGCCCTCGGCGCTGCGCAGGTCCAGCACCCCTTGGGCGGGGGTGGGGCCGTCCGGCTTGTAACTCCAGACGACCGACTTGGCGGCGTTCCCGGCCTCGATGCGGACGTTCTTGGCCGACTGCGGGACGACGACCGCCGGCCCCTCGATCTTGTCGTCGAGCAGCACGATGGTCTCCCCGGCGCGGGCCGACTTGACCGCCTCGGCGAGGGTCTTCTGCGTCCGTCCGGGGGTCGGGCCGGTGCCCGCGGCGGAAACGTACCACTTGGCCGCCTCGGCCGGCGGGGGCGTTTTCTCGGTACCGGTGTCGCGGGCCTGCCACGGCTTCAGCACCACCAGCGCGCCGGCGACGACGGCCAGCAGCGCGACGCCGGCGGCGATGTACGCCCACCCCTTGCCGCCGTTGCGAGGCGGCGGGCGGAGGGCGGAGCGGCTGCCCTTCCGGCGGCGGGCGGGGCGGTCGTCGTCCAGCGCGTCGTCGGCGTCCGCGCGGGTGCGGCGGGTGTCCGTCTGGGCGTTGGCCAGGGTGTCCGCGCCGAACGACTCCCAGCCGGCCGGCAGCGGCGGCGGGGCCAGCATGACGAGCGGGGCGGCGGCCGGGGCGGGCGTGTAGGCCGGGGCGGCGGGCGGAGCGGCCGGACGGGGGGTCGCCGTCACGGCCCCGGTGTGCAGCGGCGCGCCGGACCCCGTGCCCGGCCGGGGCGGGCCGACCGCCGCCACCGAAAACTGCGGCATCTCGGCGAACGGCGGCGGCACGATGGGCGTCTGCACCCACGGGCCGAGGGCGGCCATCAGGTCGGCCGGCGACTGGAACCGGTCGGCCGCGTTCTTCGCCATCATCTTGGCGACGATCCGCGCCAGCTCCGCCGGCACGTCCGGCCGCAGGTCGCGGATGGCCCGCGGCTCCTTCGTCTGGTGCCACAGCAGCTTCTGGGCGATGCTCCCTTCGGCGAACGGCGGCGACCCGGTGAGCATGTAGTAGAAGGTGCCGCCGAGGCCGTAGATGTCCGCCCGGATGTCCACGTCGTGGCTGTCCAGAGCCTGCTCCGGGGCCAGGTAGTCGGCCGTGCCCAGCACGTTCTCGTCGAACTTCTTGGTCAGCATGTCGTCCTCGTCCGGGTTGAAGAACCGGGCGAGGCCGAGGTCGAGGATCTTCACCACGCCGGTGCGGTCCACCAGGATGTTGGCCGGCTTGATGTCGCGGTGCAGCAGCCCCTTCTCGGCGGCGTGGTGCAGGCCGACGGCCGACCCGTAGATGTAGTGGCACGCCCGCAGCACCTCCATCGGGCCGTGCCGCTTCACCAGGTCGTGCAGGTTCGACCCGTCCACGAATTCCATCACCAGGAAGTGCAGGCCGCCGTCCTCGTCGATGTCGTACGCGCGGACGATGTTCGGGTGGTCCACGGCGGCGACGGCGCGGGCCTCGCGGTAGAACCGCTGGAGGGACGCCGGGTCCTGCGCCTTGGCGGCCGGCAGCACCTTCACCGCCACCCGCCGCTTCATCAGCTTGTGTTCGCACAGGAACACCTGGCCCATACCGCCGACGCCGAGCTTCTCCAGCACCTTGTACTTGCCGATGAAGAACCGCTTCCACTTGCCTTGCAGCAGCTGCTCGGCCTGGAAGTACGTGAGGATTCCGTCGCGGACCATCAGCCCGCCGAGCTTGGCCAGGTCGGCCGGCGGATCGACCAGTTTGGCCAGGTACGCCCGCAACCGCGGCTCCTCGATGACGCCGCTCTTCAGGATGATGTCCGTCAGCTCGTCGGTCGAAGCGGGGGCCGGCATCGGAGTCTCCGGCGCGGCGGGGCGGGCCGCGAGCGGGTGGGGACGGGTCCAGTCTCAATATAGGTTACGCCGGTGGCGGAAACCGGGGGAAACGCGGGGCGTGGGTGCGCGCTCGCCCCGAACTACGAGTTGAAGACGAACGACAGCGCCGCGACCAGCAGCAGTGCCAGCAGGAAGGCCCCGCCGCCGACGGCGAGGAGTAGCGGCCACAGCTTCTTCGGTCGGGTGGCCGGCGTCACCTTTCGCATGGGGGTGGTGGCGGACGCGCGGCCGGTCTGCACCAGAGCCTGGAAGCTGCCGGAGCGGTGGGCCGACGACCGCGCCGCGCCGGACCCGGAGCCGATGCGGGCCAGCACCGCCGGGCACAGGTCGGGCATCTCGGCGGCCGGCGGCAGGTCGATCGGCCGGTCCGTCCACGACTTCAGGGCTGCGATCACCTCGGCCGGCGTCTGGTACCGGTCGGCCGGGTTCTTCCGCAGCATCTTGTTCATGACGGCTAGCAACTTCGGCGGCACGTCCGGGCGGAACGCCGTCACCGGCGCGGGGTCTTCCTTCTGCTGCCGGTAGAGTTTTTCGGCGACGCTGCCGTCGGGGAAGGGTGACGACCCGGTGAGTAGGAAGTAGAGCGTGCCGCCGAGGCCGTAGATGTCGGTGCGGACATCGACCGCCTCGTTCATGGCCTGTTCGGGGGCCAGGTAGTCGGCCGTGCCGAGGATGCACCCGTCGTCGCACCGCTGGGTCAGGTCGTCGTGCCGGTGGTCGAAGAAGCGGGCCAGGCCCATGTCGAGGATTTTCACCGTGCCGTCGCGGTCCAGCAGCAGGTTGCCCGGCTTGATGTCGCGGTGGACGAGGCCCATTTCGGCGGCGTGGCCGAGGCCGGACGCGGCCTGGGCGATGTAGTGGGCCGCCCGCACCGGGTCGAAGAACCGCTTCTCCTCGGCGTACCGGGCGACGACCTCTTGCAGGCTCAGCCCGTCCACGAACTCCATCACCAGGAAGTGCAGGCCGTCGGCTTGGTCGATGTCGTAGGCGTGGACGACGTTCGGGTCGTCGAGGGCGGCGGCGGCGCGGGCCTCCCGGTAGAACCGGTCCTTGGCCGTCTTGTCGGCGGCGATCTTGTCCATCGGCAGCACCTTCACCGCCACCAGCCGGTGCATGAAGGTGTGCTCGCACAGGTACACCGCGCCCATGCCGCCGACGCCGAGCAGCTCGAGCAGGCGGTACTTGCCGGCCAGGGTGAACTTCTTGTACCGCCCCTGCGCCACCTGCTTGGCCTGGAAGCGGGTGAGGACGCCGGCGCGGACGAGGTCGGCGGCGAGGTGTTCGACGCCGGCCTGGGGCGACGGGACAGTGCGGAGGGCGGCGGACAGTTTCTCGTCGGCCACGAGTCCGCTCTTGCGGACCAGGTCGAGGAAGTCCGTGGCGCTGGCCGGTGACGGCATGGGCGAGTACCCGTCCGGTGGGGTGCGTGTCGGTGGTCCATCCCGGATGCGAGTCCGTCCCGGCATTATGATCGACACCGGAGGGCGGACGCAAGAGGCTGATGAGCGCTTCGTGAGAAATTGTGCCGACCCGTCGGAAAGGCAGGCGCGGCCGACACCTCGACGGCCGGTGGGTGGGGGATACGCCTCCGGCAACGGCCTACGCCACCGACTACGACCGACTGTTCGAAACCGTCATCCGGGACTTCTTCGGCCTGTTCTTCCCGACTCTTACACGGGGAAGGTCGGTTGCCGGCGCGCGGTCGAGGCCAACCGTCATTCGTTCTCACCCGTCCCGGCGTCCCGCTTCTCACTCAGGTGGGCCAAGAGTTCGCGGGGCAGATCGACGCCCGGTTGCGGTTGCGGGTCGTCGGGGTGGGCTACGGCCCATTCGGGAACCAGGATCAGCGGTACCACCCGCTCCAGTCGGCCGTCGAACTGCGGCGTCTGCCAGCGGGCTACCGCGTTGAAGACGGGCAGCGGGAGCCGCACCCGCACCACCCCTTCCGAACCGGGGCGGGCGCAGTACTCCGTCGGCGATGTCACCAGGTATTCGCGGCAGGTGATGGGCCGCTCGTCGTAGATCGAACACGAGCCGTCTTCCAGGAACGGTCAGGGGATCCCCTGCCGGAAGTAGTCGCCGACCAGCGCCGCGTACTCCTCCTCGGTCCAGCGGTCGGAGCGGTGCAGCACCTCCAGCAGCCCGACCGACTCGAGCCGCGCGCGGGCGTCGGCGAAGCGGGCGCGGATGTCGGATCGCCTCGGCTCCGGCAGGTTCTCGACGACGACGACGATCCGCCGCACCTTCCTCCGCGACCTCGGCCTTGGGGCCGCTAGCCTGCCGTTCGTCTGCAACCTGCCCCGCCTCGCCTTCGCCAACCAGACCAGGTGGGAGCGGCGGCACACCACCCAGCAGCATGAGGCCCCACCCGAACCCGGCACCCAGGATCGCCAGCGGAAGCACGCCGACACCTTTACGGAGGAGGAATGGCCCGGCCCTTGCGAGCCGGGTGGGGGCGGCACCCCCAAACCCGAACGGCGAAGTCACGCTGTTGGGCCTCCGAGCCGGTGGGATCGCCTACTGCGTCGTCGGCCCCGTCTCCAGCTTCGCGCCGGCGTACCCCTTCTTCTTGAGGGTGTCGATGACGAGTTGCTCGTCGAACTGCTTCGGATCCTTCAGCGTGAACTTCGCCTTCAGTTGCCCGCCGTCGGTCGTGATCGAGTCTTGCTCTACCCACGGTAGAGTGGCGATGGCCGCTGCCACCTTCGCCGGTCACGTGGCTCAGGTCATGCTCGGCACGCGGAACACCACCTGGTTCGGCCCGTCCGTCGTCATCGGCTTCGACTTCTCGCACCCGGCGAGCAGGGCGGCGACCGCCACCCCCACCAACGGCAACCCACGCATGTGTCCACCCTCATGGAACGGAGAACGGCACCGGGCGGCCGCCCGGTGCCGTCATGATAGGCGCGATTACTTCTTGAACTCGGTCAGTTCCATGGTGCTGCTGAACTTGTCGCCCTTGGACACCATCTTCACCACCTGACCGGGCACCTCGTCGGACATCCAGACCTGCCCGCTGATCTCGCCGGCCGTCGTCTTCGTCTTGTACTTGTACCATTTCGTCTTCACCTCGGCGGCCCCGACCTTCACCGTCTCGGTCCCTTCCTCGGTCGTCCCCTCCGGCTTGTCCCCCTTCGGCACCGGGACGCCGACCGGCACCTCGACGGTCTTCGTCACGTCCCGCTTCGCGGCCGGGGCCTTGAACGGCTTGCCCATCACCTCCACTTCCGACTCCGTCTCGACGGTCAGGGTGTCGGCCTTCACTTCGACCAACTTGGTGGTCACGGTGGTGACGCTCTTGGTGCCGTTGAACTCGCTGGTCATCTTCAGGGTGGTGCTGGCCCCGGCCTTGAACTTCGACCAGTTGGCGAACTCCGGGTTGTCGATGCTCTTCTTCTCTTGAGCCGACGCGACGGCCCCGAACAGCAGGGCCAGGGTCACGGACAGCGCGCGCATGGGAACCACTCCGACGTGAGGTGAGGACGCCCGACTCGCTCCGGTCGGGACGGCGGTATTGTACGGCCGCACGACCAGACGGCGGGGGCATCTCTCGCCGGCGTCACCGCCGCGTGGCCTCGACGTGACCGTCCGTGAAGAGCACGTTCGCCATGCCGTCGTGCCGGGCCGCGAGGTGGCGGGCGGCGCGGTCGGCCGAGGACGCCGGCCACGCGGACCAGTGCGCCGCCGGCGACGGGCAGACGGGCAGGTCGTCGTGTTCCCAGATGAGCGGGTTTGGCAACTTCTCGTCGGTCAGCTTTTTCCCGCCGGCGGCGGGATCCAAGGCGTAAGAGATTTGGAACGCCGCCCCGCGGGTCGGGCTGCCGGGCGTCCGGTCCACCCCTTCCGGGCAGACGAACAGCCGACGGTCCTTGCCGATGAACTCCCACAACACGCCGGACGGGGTGAAGCCGGGGAGCGCCCGCGTCGGCCCGGCACCGGGGCGATTGTCGTAAGGCACCCACCAGACTTCTTGCGGCCCGGTGTAGAAGTCCGGGGTCGGGATCGTCCGGCAGAGGCGGTCCTTGCCGCCCTGCCACGGGGCCGGGCACTCCCGCGCGTGGGGCAACTGCCCGCCGCTGTCGTAG
>JAYTTN010000263.1:0-6954 GCA_043745295.1 Fimbriiglobus sp.
GGCGTCCACCGCGTCCATCAGGCCGAACGTGCCGGCGCTGATGAGGTCGTCCAGTTCCACCCCGTCCGGCAGACGGGACCAGATGCGCTCGGCGTTGTACTTCACCAGCGGGAGGAAGTATTCGAGCAGGCGGTTCCGCAGCTCGACCGTGGGCGTCGCGCGGTAGTCCTTCCAGATCTGCTGGATGTCCGTGTCGGCTCGCGTCACCATCGGATCCTCCCTGATGAATGGCCGGTGTCGGAGCCGGGTCGCGGCCGATACCAGACGGACACCTGCCTTCCCCCGAAGGGTGCCGCCGGCGAAACCAGCGGCGAGGCGTCCGTGCTGCTGTCGGCCCTCGACCCGTCCGTGAGGCGGCGCGGAGCTCTCGGCTCCGTCCGCTGTCACCGGCCGTTCAAGTCCCCCACCGGGTGCCGCGTGTGGGAAGGCGTTCGGCACCCGCTACGCTAGTATCGGCCCCGCCGCGACCGGGCTGCAAGCAAACCGGTCGAGACAAAGGCCGAAACCGTCGCCCCCCCTCCTCACAACGGGAATCGCTTCCGCCGCCGGCACACTCGCCCCGCGCGTGCGCCGTCGCCGGACCGCTACGAGCGCAACTATCGCGCCCGAGGTTGACCGTCGGATTCGCCCCCGTCCCCCGACCGGAGCGAACCCGACGGCCGACCGACCACCGCCGTGAGAGAGGGACCGGATACCGACCCGCGGCGGCGGTGTCGAGATAGAAATGGGCGAAAACCCCTTTTAAATACGGCGACACCGGTCGTGCGGCCGGTGTCGGTGAGGATTGGGCAAGCCGGGCGGCGGGTCACTTCCGCCGGACCACCCACAGCCCGCCGAACGCCACCGCGAGCGCGGCGGCGAGGCCGACGACCACGAGGCGGCCGCCTGTCGGGGACGCGGCGGTCGGCCCCGGCTCCTCGGGGGCTTTCTTCTCCGGAACTTTCGCCTCCGGCTTCTCCTCGGCGATCTTCAGCCCGGTCTTCTCGTCGCCGGAAATGACCAGCACCCGCTCAATGGCGTCGCGCTGGTCGCCGACTTTCAGCGTGGTGCGATTGGAGATGAACAGCAACGACACACCGGCGGGCGGCTTCTCCTTCCGGATCGCGTCGGCCAGCTCCTTGTCCGTTTTGTACTCCTTGACGACGGCGTTCGGCACGGCGTACAGGTTGCCGCCGTACCGGCTCTTGGCGTCCACCTTCGTCGCCTTGGTCGGGTCGAGTTCCACTTTCGTCAGCGGGGTCGCACCGGGGCCGAAGCCGACGACGTAGAAGGTGTGGTCGGGGAACGACTTCTCCAACTTCACAGTGGTGACGACCGGGACATACTTGCTGCCGAGCGGCGGGCCGAGGTCCGCCATCGCCACGGAGAGCGTCGCTACCATCGCCGGGAGGGTGAATAGAAGCCGGATCATGAGAACGCCCTTGGTGTTGTGCCGGGAGTGATCCGCTGCAAAGTAGGCCGCGAAGTCGGGACTTCGTTTGCGCGGTCAGTTCCGGGTGACGCCGGCGTGCAGGTTCAGGATGGCCCGCGTCACGTTCGTCCAGGCGGCCAGTTCCGCCGCGTCGAGCTTCGGGTCGGCCGGCCGCGCGCCGGTGGTCAGCAGCTCCTTCGCCGCCTTCGCGTCCGCCTTGAAATCGGCCGTGTGCTTCTTCAACAGTTCGGCGAGCGCCACCTTCTCGGCCGGCTTAGCCGGGCGGGACAGCGCCTGGTGGAAGGCGAAGTCGAGGCGGGCGTCGGTGGTAATGCCGGACTTCATCACGGCCTCGGCGAAGATCCGCGCGGCTTCGACGAACTCCGGCGCGTTCAGCAGCACGAGCGATTGCAGTGGCGTGTTCGACCGCACCCGGTCGGTGGTGCATTCCTCCCGGCTCGGCGCGTCGAAGGCCAGCAGCGCCGGGTGCAGGTATTGCCGCTGCCAGTGGGTGTACAGGCCGCGGCGGTACAGGCTGTCGCCGCTGTCGTCCTGCCACTCGCGGGCGGGGAAGTTGAGGAAGCTCCAGTATCCGCGCGGCTGGTACGGCTTCACGCTCGGCCCGCCGAGTTTGGGCGACAGCAACCCGGCTATGGCGAGGGCGTTGTCGCGGACCATTTCGGCGTCCAGCCGCCAGCGGGACTGCCGCGCCAGCCACAGGTTGAACGGGTCTTTCTCGCGGAGTTCGGCCGACGCCAGCGACGACTGGCGGTAGGTGCCGGACATTACCAGCGTTTTCACGAACGCCTTGATGTCCCAGGTGTCGCGGAGGTTCGCGGCGAGGAAATCCAGCAGCTCCGGGTGCGACGGCGGTTCCCCTTGACTGCCGAGGTCGTCGAGCTTGCGGGCGAGGCCGGCCCCGAAGTAGAGCTTCCAGATGCGGTTCGCCAGCGCGCGGGCGGTGAGCGGGTTGTCCTTGCTCACCAGCCAGTCGGCGAGGTCGGCGCGATTCGACCGGCCGGCCTTCTTCGGCAGTTCGGGCAGGCCGGTGAGGGTGCCGGGTTGAACGACTTCACCGGTGGTGTCCATCCAGTTGCCGCGTTTCAGGACGCGAATCTCGCGCGGCGGGACCGCGACCGTCACCAGCGTGGTCGGCAGTTTCGCGGCGAGGTCGTTCCGGAGTTTCTCGGCTTTCGCCAGAGACTGGCGTTCGTCGGCCAGCTCCGCAGCGACCTTGGCGAAGTGGCCCGCGACCTTCTGCTTCTGCTGTTCGCTCCGCTTGTCGGTTGTCACCGCGAGCGCGGCCTTCACGTCGGCGGGGAGTTTCGCGTCGGCGGTGGCGGTCTTCTCCCACGCGGCTTGCTGGTCGGCCAGCGTCTTCACGGAGATCGCCAGTAGCGCCTTGACGGCCGTCAACCGCGCCTCGGCGTCGGCGAGCTGCTGTTCCTGCGCGGCCGTCGCCACCCGCAACTTCGAGCCGAAGTTGTTGCCGTCGTACAGCCCCTGTTCCTGGATGTCGGCGAAAAAGGCCTCCAACCGGTAGAAGTCCTTCGCGCTGATCGGGTCGAACTTGTGGTCGTGGCACTCGGCACAGCCGGTAGTGAGGCCGAGCCAGCCGCCGCCGACCGCTCGCACCCGCTCGGCCGCGTACTTGGCGAGGTACTCCTTTGGCTGCACCCCGCCTTCCGCGCTCATCATGCCGAGGCGGTTGTACCCGCTCGCCACATTCTGCTCGACGGTCGGGTTCGGCAGGAGGTCGCCGGCCAACTGTTCCTTCGTGAACACGTCGAACCGCTTGTTGTCGTTGAAACTTTTGATGACGTAGTCGCGGAATGGCCAGACGCTGACCACTTGATCGCCGTGGTAGCCGACGCTGTCGGCGTACCGCACCACGTCGAGCCAGAACATCGCCATCCGTTCTCCGTAGTGCCGGCTCGCGAGCAGCCGATCCACCTGCTTCTCGTAGGCGTTCGGCGACTTGTCCGCGAGGAAGTCCTCGACCTCCTTCGGCGTCGGCGGCAGCCCGGTCAGGTCGAACGACAGCCGGCGGAGTAGGGTGACGCGATCTGCCTCGGCCGACGGCTTCAGTCCCTTCGCCGTCAGCTTGGTGAGGATGAAAGCGTCAATCGCGTTCCCGTTCACTGGCGGCGGCGGCGCGGTCCTGACAATGGGAGTGTAGGCCCAGTGGTCCTCCCACTTCGCGCCCTGCTCGATCCACTTCTTTAGCGTGGCGATCTGCTCCGGCGTCAGCTTCTTCCCCGATTCCACCGGCGGCATGTGCGACTCGTCGGTGGCGACCAACCGCTCGAGCAGTTCGCTCTTGCCGGTGTCGCCGGGGACGATGGCCGTTTCGCCGGACGCCGCCTTCCCCTTGGCGATCTTCTCCACATCGAATCGCAGGTCGGCTTTCCGTTTCCGCGCGTCCGGCCCGTGGCAGGCGAAACAGGCGTCGGACAGGATCGGCCGCACGTCGCGGTTGAACCGGATCGGCTCGTCGGCGGCAGAGACGGCGGACGCGGCGAGGAGCGCGGCGAAAAGGGTGCGCATGGCGGGCGGCTCGCGAACGGGAGGGGTCGGCAGGTGAGGAGAAGTGTACCCGACCGGCCGAGCGGGGCAAATGTCGGTAGCTCAGCCTTTCCCCCACCGATCCCAGAGGAGCAACCCGGTGAGGAAGACTTCCACGGCGAGTGCATCCAGAGGGCGACCGCGAACCGTCTCCCAGTCCGCGAAGGCGGCCTCGGCAACGGCGATCCAATCGTCCGCTTCTTTGCGAGTGTAAGGAGTCGGGCGAGTGGGGTCGTAGTCGGCCTCGTGACGCGCTTCTTGCAGGTCCACGAACGCCTCGGCAACCCGCTGCAATTCCGCCGGAATGTTCGGGGCAACTTTCGCGGTCTCGAACACCCGTGCGACGTGTTTCGGCAGCGTCCCGCCCTGGAACACCCTGGCCGCCTTCTTCAGCTCCCCGTGTCCGAAGCCCCGGCGAACCAAATCCCGAAGGCTCGGTGCGATCGCCACTTGCCGGCATCCGTCGTCGAGAAGGAGGTTGAAGAGGGCGTAGTACGCGGTCGAAATCGCCCGTCGGAGGGTCTTTTGCTTGGGCTTGGTCGCGTCCAGCGTCAGCATCGCCCGCGAGAGGGTGAGTAGGTTCGCGGCGCGGATCATGACGCCAGAGCCTCCTCGCGGTATTCCCGCTGCTCGGACACACTCTGGAAATGAATGTACGGCCAGTATACCTCGGTGATCTCGCGGGTCGCGGCGGCGAGCATCTCCCGGACGGACTTGGCCACCTGGCGGAACCGCACGTCGTCGTCGATCAACAGGAGCGCCCGGACGCGGAGGGCGGGGTCGCCGGTGCTATCTTCATCCGTCATGTAGTGCAGTTCGGCCAACTCCGGCGGCCGTATCGCGGCGATCCGTCGCTCGATCCGCATCCCCAGACTGTACGCATCCGCGTCGCCGAAGCGGTGGAACTCCATTCGATCAAGGATCCCAAACAAGCAGGCTCGCGCGTCCGAACGAAGCCCCTCCGCATCCGACCCGGCAGTCGGGAGGAGTGCGGTCAGTCGCCGAAACTCGCCGACCGACTCGCGCAGGTACGACGCCTCCTGGGGGGGCAGGAAGTCGAAGTCCGTGGGGTCGTAGGCGGACATGACGTCCGGCGTCTGCCAAGCCGTGCCGTTTCGTTCCGCCCAGGCCCCCAACTCGCCCCCCGTATCGAGGTGGGGAAACTCGCCGGGGCGGCTTTCACCCGCCGGGCGGAACCGCCGCATCGTGTTCCAAAACTTGGCCAGCGACATGCGCGTTCTCCGGTGATCCTACCCCACGCCGACGCCCACCAGGATATCGTACCCGGCGTGGGTGCCGACCGCGACGCCGAAGCCGCGGAGCTGATAGAGGGCGGTGAACAACAGCCCGGCGACGACGCGGAAGGCGAACACGACGGGCACCACCTGTTCCCCGTGCGGTCCGATGTGGTGGGCGGCGGCGAACAGCAGCGCGCCGGCGGCGGCCGCCAGCGGGACGGTGATGAGGTTGGGCATCAGGGAGAACTTGAACAGCACGCACAGGACGGAGAACAGGCCCATGCGGAACAGCACTTCCTCGTAGATGCCGGCCCCGACGAAGCGGATCAGTTGCCCGGACGGGATCGACTGGAAGCGGTCGGCGAGGATGTCCAGCATCGGGACGCCGAGCGCCTCCAGGATGGGGCGGAAGTTGCGGGCGACCAGCCACAGCCCGGCGGCGAACGCCACGCTCTCCACGAGCGTCCCGAACACGCCGGTGAGGGGGGAACTCGGCCGCTCCGCCCAACTCCACCAGCTGCGGACGAGCAGCACCGTCGCGACCAAGCCCGGCAGCGCCCACGGGAACTGGACGCCGTAGTCCACCAGCCGTCCGCGGAGCCAGATGTCGGCCCCGTTTCGCAGTCCGGTCGCGTCCGAGCCGTTCGCGAGCATGACCACCCCGACCTCGTACACGACGAGGAGCGGGACGACGAACAGGACGCACGTCCACGGGTGCCGGGTGGCCTTCAGGTACGAGAACATGCGGTCACTCGGCCGGGGGACAGGCGGGACGCCACTCCGGTAGTTCGGCCGGCTCGCCGCCGCATTTCACCCAGTTTTTCCCTGTCCCGCTTACCCGTCCACGCGGAGATGGTGGCGGAGTTTGCGAATGGCCTTGTACTTCTCGTCGCTCACCCGTTCCGGGGTGGTCGCCAGTTGGGTGGCGATGTCCGTCACCGCCCAGCCTTCGGCGGACAGGTCGAGGATGGACCGCTGGCGGTCGCTCAGTACCGCCGCCGCCGCCAGTCGCACCGCCTCGCGCTGGTCGCGGAGGGCGGATTCGGACTTGTTCTGGAAGTCCGGCACGTCCGCCGACAGCTCCGCCGGCCGCTTCGCCCGCTGCGTCCGCTTCTTCACCGCATCGATGGCGCGGAGGAACTCCCGCTTGTCCTCCCCGTCGGACTTCAGCAGCGCGGCCCACTTGTCCGTCTCCACCCGCTCCAGCAGCCGGACGAACACCTGCTGGGTGCAGTCGGTCCACCGGTCGAGGGGCAGCCGGGCGTTCCGCCAGCAGGCCTGGCAATACTTGCTCAGGTCGCGGACGGCGGAGTCCTCCAGGTAGGCCGAGGCGGTCGGGGCGGTGGTGGCGCTGGCGTCCGCCGTCGTGAGGGCGGTGCCGAGGACGACCGCCGCCATGACGGAGCGGGAGCGGGCGGAAGGACTGAGGCGACTCATGGCGCACCGGAGGCGGGGTTGCCGAACAACTTCCATTATACCGGACGCCGACCCACTTCTGTCTCGCCTGTCCTGGACTTCGACCGCGACGGGGCTGGGGACTGAGGTTCGGCCGAAGAATCGTTGTACGCTCGAAACCCGGACGAACGAGAAAAACCGGTTTGCCCGCCGGCCGAACCGTCCTAAACTTCGGCCGCGCGGGGTCCGCCCCCGCCCCCGCGACACTCTCGGGAGCGTGACCCGCGATGCCGGTCGCCCAACAGCACTGGTCGGAGCTCGTCCGCGGGTGGGCCAACCCGCTGC
>JAYTTN010000264.1:0-25991 GCA_043745295.1 Fimbriiglobus sp.
GACCGTCGTCGGCCTCCCCGGATTCACTGCCATCTTGCTGCATTTTCCTCATTTGTTGCGAGAGCAATTTGTGTCATTTCACCGCGAGTGGAGTATAACCTATTCCTCGACATCAAGTGGGCGGGCGACGGCGCCGGCGGCGCGCTCCGGACGCGCGTGGGCCGGCAGGAGTTGGACTTCGGGAGCCAACGGCTGCTCGGGGCGGCCGAGTGGGCCAACGACCGCAACACCTTCGACGGCGTCACGGCGGTCTGGAAGAGCAAGAGTTGGGACGTCGAAACGTTTTGGACGTTGCCCGTCCCCTTCGCCCGGACCGCCGCCGCCGTCCGCGACTTTCGCCCGCCGGATTCCACCGAGCGGTTCTCGGGGGTGTTCGCCACGTGGCACGAAGTGACGGGCCATACGGTTGACCTGTACGCCCTGCGGTTGGAGCGGGCCAAGCAAGTCCGGGGCGGCGACGCGCCCCTCGTCCCCTTCGACGCCAACACCGTCGGCGGGCGCTGGCTGGGCCGGCAAGGCCAGTGGCTTTGGGAGGCGGAAGGGGCGTATCAGTTCGGCCGCCATTCCGGGGATGTCCAAGCCGCGGGCTTCGCCGTCGGCGGCGTCGGCTACGACTTCTCTTGTCTGCCGTGGCAGCCGGTCCTTTGGCTTTACTACGACTGGGCGTCGGGCGATTCCGACCCGGACGACCGCCGCCGCGGCACGTTCAACCAACTCTTCGCGCACGCCCACAAGTACCTCGGCGTGACCGACGTCCTCGGGCGCCAGAATATCGAGGACGTGAACTTCTCGCTCGTCGTCAAGCCGGCCGAGCGCTTCGCCCTGAGTGTGGAAGGCCACGTTTTCCGCCTCGCGTCCGCCCGCGACTCCCTTTACAATAACGGCGGCGCGCCCCTCCGGACGGACCGGACGGGCCGGGCGGGCGACGACGTGGGGCGGGAGGTGGACTTCAACGTCCGGATTCTCCTCACCCCGCACGCCGACTTGCTGATAAGTTACGGCCACTTCTTCGCCGGCAAGTACCTTTCGAACACCGGCGCCGGCAGGGACGCCAATGCCTTGTACACACAGTTGGGCTTCAGGTTCTGACGTGAAAGACAGGTCATGCGAACCGCACGCGACTGGTCCGACGTGGTGGTGGCGGTCGCCGGGGGACTTTCCGCCGCGCTCGGCGTGGCGGTCATGGTCGGGTGGCACACGCACAACGAGCGGCTGCTGCAAATCCACCCGACCTTCGTCGCGATGGTCTACAACACGGCCCTCTGTTTTGTCCTGTGCGGGGCCGGGCTGGCGGCGCTCGTGTTTCGCCGGCCGCGCGCGGCGCTCGGCGTCGGGCTTGCCGCGGCCGCGTTCGGCGGCGCCAACCTCTGCCAGATTGTTTTCGGCGTGACCCTCGGCGTTGACCAACTCCTGATGGAGGCGTGGCAAAAAACGGCCAACCCCCACCCCGGGCGCATGGCCCCGCAGACGGCGGTGTGCTTTTTGCTAACGGGCGTCGCCTTGGCGCTCATGGGCGGGCCGGCCCTGCGCGGCTGGCGCCCCTTGGCGGTCGGCCTCGCGGGGTCCGTCGACATCGCCCTGGGATTCACGTCCATTTTCGGCCGCATTTTTGACGTCGACACCGCCGGCTGGCAAGGCTTCCTCTCCATGGCCCTGCACACGGCCGTCGGTTTCGCAATGTTGGGGGCCGGCATGATGGCCGTGGCGTGGCGCGACGGCCGCGGGGCCGAGACGGGCGCGCCGCGCTGGCTCCCCGTCCCCGTCGGCATCGGCGCCCTGACGGCCGCACTGTGCCTGTGGCAAGCCATGATCTCCCAAGAGTTTACTCAGGTCGGGCGGATTGAGCGGGTCATTGAAGCCGAAGGGCTGCGGCTGCCCGCCGCCCGCCAAGCCCAACTCGTGGCCGAAGTTCGCTCCCCGCTCCCCCGCCTCGTACTCGCGGTGGGGATCCTGATGGCGTTGCTACTGACGGTGACGGTGTACTTGGCCCAGACGGCCCGGCTCCGGCTGGAGACCATGCGCCGGGCGGTCGGCAAACTCACCGCGACGAGCGCGGGCCTCCTCGCCAACGCCGGCCGGCAGGCGGCCGGCGCCCAGGAACAAGCCTCCGCCATCTCACAGACGGTGAGCAGCATGACCCAGATCGCGGAGACGGCCGCCCACGCGGCGCAACAAGTCAAAGAGGTCGGCAAGAACGCCCACGTCGCCGTCGCGGTCAGCCAGGACGGCCGCCAAGCGGTCGAAAACGCGATCGTCGCCATGGGCGAGGTCCAGGGGCGGATGGCGTCGATCGCCGACAACATCCTGACGCTCACCGAGCGGGCGCTGACCATCGGCGAAATCATCGCCGCCGTCAACGAAATCGCCGAGCAGACCAATCTCCTCGCCCTGAACGCCGCCATCGAGGCGGCGCGGGCCGGCGAACACGGCCAGGGTTTTTCCGTCGTCGCCCGGAACGTCAAGGACTTGGCCGACCAGTCGAAGAAGGCGACGGCCCAAGTCCGGACAATCCTCGGCGAGATCCGGCAAGCCACCGCCACGACGGCCCACTCCGCCGAGCAGGGGACCGCGGCGGCGGCCGCGGCGGCTAACGTGGTCGCCCGGGCGGGCGCGACGATCAAGGTGGTCGCCGACACGCTCGCCCAGACCGCCCAGTCGGCGGCCCAGATCGTCGCCTCGGCCGAGCAACAAGCCAACGGCATGGCCCAGATCAATCAGGCCATGAAAGAGATCGAGCACGTCACGACGCGGAACAAGGCGGCGATCCGCGAAATCGAGCACGCGGCCCAGGCCCTCAACGCTTTGAGCAACGGCCTCGCCCGCCTGACCGGCGCCGGCCCGGCGGGCGAATCGATTGTTCGCGGCCAGTGACGCAATAGGATTTTCCGAAGGCGGCAAGGCGACTGACGGCCGTCCCGTTCGGTCACCTCCCGCCCCCAGGAGCCTCTCCATGTCCCGCATCCTCGCCACTTTCCTTCTGACGTGTTGCGTCCTCAACCCATTGCGGGCCGAGGCCCCGCCGGAGGAGTTCAAGCTCTCGCCCGACGAGCAGGCCGTCATCGACGCCACCAACATAGAGCGGAAGAAGGCCGACTTGCCGCCGCTGGCCCCGAACGCCAAGCTCTTCGCCGCCGCCCGCGGGCACGCCGCCAACATGGCGAAGCAGGACATGCTCGAACACACGCTGGACGACAAGACGCCCGGCGACCGCGTGAAAGCCGCCGGGTACTGCTTCGCCATGACCGGCGAGAACATCGCCAAGAACACCCGCACGCCGCAAAAGACCCTCGACGCGTGGATGGACTCCGAAGGGCACAAGAAGAACATCCTCACCAAGGAGTACACCGAGATCGGCGCCGCCGTCGCCAAGAACGACCAGGGGGAGCCGTATTGGGTGCAGGTGTTTGGGAAGCCGATTTCTCGGAAGTGACACGGTGACCGTGTCATCCCAGATTTCCCTCTTGTGTTCCCCGCGACTGCCGGTATAAGCCGGCAACGGTACACTCCGCACGGACGGGAGGGGCGCACGGATGGCCCTTACAAAGCGACGCGCCACGACGGCGTTGGCCGGCATCATGGCGATCAGCGGCTTCTCCGGGTGTTGCTCGGACGGCAAGTGCCTCGTCAAGGACAGCGGCCGCCCGGCCAAGGACGCGCTGGCCCGCGCGGACGACGCCGCCCGGCCGAACGTGGTCCGGTCCCAAGTCCCGGAAATGTTGCCGCCGGTGCGCATCGGCCAGCCGACGGCCGACCCGTCGGGCCGGGCCGTCGTGGCCGACCCGGCGAGCGTGGGCGGCCCGGCCGTCGTGGAGCCGGCTTCCGGCCGGGCGGCCGCGCCCGCCGTCGAAGAGGGCGACACGCAAGTCCGCATCGTGGCCAGCATCGGCAACGCCCCGATCTACGAGAGCGAAGTCCGCGAGGCCGTGTACCAGCGGCTCGGCGACTTGTTGAAGCTCGGGGACCGGGAGCGGGCCGCCAAGCAGAAGGAAATGTTCAAGGAAGAACTGCGCCGCATCATCGAGCGGGAACTGGTGCTGGACGAAATGGTCAGCACGCTGACGGCCCGCAAGCAGACGGCCGCCCTGACCAAGCTGAAGGAGTCGGCCGGCAAGGAGGCCGACGCCATGTTGAAGGCGTTCAAGGCCGAGCGCGGCGTGAAGGCCGACGAGGAGTTCCGGGCCGTCCTGCGGGCGCAGGGGCTGACGATGGCCGGCATCCGCCGGCAGATCGAGCGCGGCACCATGATGCGCATCTACATGCAGGAGAAGGTGTCCGGCCGTATGGACACCGTCAGCCTCGCGGATGTCCGCGACTACTACGCCGCCCACGGCGACGACTTCCTGGCCGAGGACGCCGTCAAGTGGCAAGACCTGTTCGTGATGACCGGCAAGTTCCCGACGCCGGCCGCGGCGAAGCAGTACGCCCAGCAATTGCACGCGCAAATCGAGAAGGGCGCCGACCTCGGGCCGCTGGCCGTCAAGTACGGGCACGGGGACAGCGCCCTGCGGGACGGGGCCGGCATCGGCGAGAAGCCGGGCGACATCTTCCCGCCGGAACTCGAGCCGGCCGTGATGCGGGTGAAGGCCGGCCAGTCGGTGATCCAAGAGACGGAAACGGGCTTCCACATCATCAAGGTGACGGAGCGCACGCTCGCCGGCCGCCGGCCGCTGGATGAAAAGCTGCAGGCCGTCATCAAGAAGAAGGTGCAGGCCCAAATTTACGAGCGCGAGGCCAAGCGGTACGTGGACTCGCTGTGGAAGAAGTCCCAGCCGCAGGTGTGGGTGGAATTGTGAATGACCAATGACCAATAAAGCGAGCCGAGGGCCGTGAGGCCCCGGGTGGTGCGCCGAAGCCTCCACTCACGGCCCTCGGCTCGCTTTGTCCCATTTCGCGGCCGTCGCCCGGCTCAATCAAACGCCTGCGGGCTGTACGCGGGCAGGTCTTTCCGGCCGACCGCGAACGCATACACCCGGAAGGGCCGGTCGGCCACGAAGTCGTTGTCCGCGGTGACGAGCAGCAGCCGCCGGCCGTCCGGCAGGTCCGGGCCGAAGGCCAGCCCCTCGAACTTTTCCAGGCAGTCCGGCCCGGCGATCCCGAACCGCGAGTCAAGCAGGTCGAAGAACAACTTTTTCGCCGCCGGCTTGACCCCCTTCGGCAGCCCCGCGGCCGGCAAGCGCTCGACGGCGCTGACGTCCGTGGCCCAGGCGAGGTCGATCAGGAAAATCTTCTTCGCCGCGGCCTCCTTCCCGGCCTTGCTGTCGCGCTCGATGACGAGAAACTCGTGGTCGTTCACGGCGAGGATCTCGCTGGCCCCGTTGCCGGCGTCGTCGAGCGGGTAGACGAATTCCCGCGTCTTGCCCGTCGCCCGGTCGATTTCCAACAGCCGGCAGTTGAGGCCGACGCGGGCCGCGTCCGCGCCCAAGGCCCCGTCTTGGATCAACGGGCTTTGCATCAGGCCGACCAATTTGGCCCCGTCCGGCGTGATGGCCAGCCCCTCCATGCCGCGGTTCGGCAGGCGGCCGGCCGTGTTCTTCGGCGGCAACTCGTCCTCCGGCTTCGGGCCGACGGCGAGGGGGCGGAACTTGGCGGGCACCGGCAACTCTTTCACCCGCCGGCCCTTGGCGTCGAACTCGTAGACGAACGGGCCGTACTCGTCGGAAATAAAGACGTGGCCGTCCCGGCCGACGCGGACCCCCTCGGGGTCGAGCCGGCGGGACTTCGCCGGGTCCGGGTCGATGGCCGCCGCGGTCCCGACGAACGCCCGGCCCGCGTCGTTCGTCAGCATCGTCGTGGCGGTCAGCTTCAGCGAGACGGCAGGGGCCGTCCCCGGCGTGACGGTGATCGTCATGCGGTGGACCCGGCAGGCGAAGTCGGTGCCGCCGTCCTTCGGCCCGCGGTCGGACGCCAAAATGTAGTCGGCCCCGCGGCCCGTGTAGGCGATGGCGGACCCGTGCCCGCCGAGGCGGTTGTTCGGCGTCCCGTCCGTCTGCTTGCCCGTCAGCCCGGATAAGTCGGTGGCGTCCCCCGGCAGGGAGCCGACGCCCAGGAGCGTGACCTCGGCCCGGGCCGGAGCCAGGGCGATGAACGGAACGAGGGCGAGGAGGCGGAAGCGCATGGGTTGAACTTTGGTTGGGAGGCGTGGATTGCGAAAAGAGCCCGCGCCGGGCCGCCCGCGCGGGCGACCCGGCCGAAGTCGGCGTCAGTAGCCGGCGATGACTTCGCCGCCGTGGGCGGTGACGATGGAGGCGAAGGTCTTCGCGTCGATGGACGCCTTGAGGAAGGCGACGTGCCCGTCGGCGAAGCAGCAGTTCGACCCGCCGGTGTGGAAGCTGAACACTTCGTTGTCGTTCGAGGCGTTCATGCCCGCGCTGAACTTGGCGAGGTTGGCCGGGTTGAAGTCGTTCTTCTTCCAGAACACGTTGGAGTTGGGGACGTTGCCGGCGTAATCGGCCGGCGTCGCGTTCGGGTTGGTCATGTCCACGCTGAACGGCCCGTCGCTGTCCGCCCA
This sequence comes from Fimbriiglobus sp., assembly GCA_043745295.1. Lineage (GTDB taxonomy): Bacteria > Planctomycetota > Planctomycetia > Gemmatales > Gemmataceae > JALHQU01. Next base: position 6,509 of record JAYTTN010000264.1, read on the forward strand.
GCTAAACCCCTGGTCGTTGAGGGCGGGGCCGACCTTTTTGCCGTTGAGCCAAATGTCCGGCCGGGCGGAACACTCCCAAATCATACCCGTGTTGGACGTGCCGTCGGTGATCTGGGCGATCGTCGAGACTTGGTCCTTGAACATGACGCTGTTGATTTCGTCCGTGGTGCCGACGCGCCCGAGGTTGAACACGCCGCCGTACTGGCCGGGCTTGAAGGTGTTCATGGTGTCGTAGTCCGTCGGGCCGCAAGGGCTGGAGAAGGTTTGACCGAACTTCGTCCCCAAGAACGGCGTCCTCCCGGGGGTTGAGGGACAAATGTAAGTGTTCAGTTGGGTGAGGATCGCGGCCCGGTTGGCCGGGTCGTACCAGTTCAAATTCACGTCGTACAACTTGCCGACGTTCCCTTGTTCGATGTAGTCGAGGGTGAAGGCCCGCCAACTGTGCAAGGTGCCGGAGGGGTTGCCGGGATTCACTGCCACGCCCGGCTTCGTCCACGACGACGCCGGGAAGTAGCTGTTCGTGTCGTGGTAGTTCTGCATCGCCAGCCCGAGCTGCTTCATGTTGTTCGTACACTTCATCCGATTCGCGGCTTCGCGAATCTTCTGGACGGCCGGCAGCAGCAGGCCGATCAGGATGGCGATGATGGCGATCACCACCAGCAGCTCGATGAGCGTGAACGCGAACCGACGGGTGCGCCGAATCATGACGACCTCCGGGAGAGAAATGGGGAGTCTGACAGGGGCGAACGACTGATGAGAAGACGACCCACATGTTGTCCGGAATCGGAACCGCCGGGTCAAGCGGAAAATGTCCCGCCCCGCACAATACCGGGAACTTCCGGTATCGAGGCCGCGCGATTCGTCGGCAGAGCGGATACCGAAATGGCCCCGCGTTTCGGCGCTGGCCTCCTTCGCCCCCTGTTGTGCCCCCTCACCCGGACCGGCTGCGCCGCTCCGACCTCTCCCCCACGTCGCGGGAGGAGAGGTGTTGGGTGGTGGCATCGTCCGCAACGGCGACGGAGCCAGCCACGCCCCACCTCTCGCCCCACGACGTGGGGGGAACGGCTCACCAGAGGCCCAGCTCGTAGGATGTCCGCTCCGAAAAAGTCCCGCGAATCGACCGAGCGAGGGCGTGCGAATGGACGAGCGATGCGCGGAGTGCCACGGCACGAATCTCGAAGTCGTGAGCGTGCGGGACGTGCGACGACCGTCTCGCCCCGAGGACGCGCCGGATGCCGAGTCGCCTGTGGGCGCACGAAAGATCGAGGTCCGGTGTCGGCGGTGCGGGTGGTCGGACTTCATCCTGCGGCGAGCGAGATGAATCCGTCACTTCGGCAGGTGCCCTTCGATGGCGGCGACGGCCGCGCGGGCGTCGCCGGGGTTGCCCTGCCACAGCACCCCGCCGGCGCTGTCGAGCAGCACCGCCGTCGGGTACGCCCGCACGCCGAACCGCTTCATCACCCCGCCCGGCGACTTCCCCGGTTCCGTCAGGATGGGGAAGTTGACCGCGTGGTCAATGCGGTACTTGCCGGCGTGGATGACCCGCGTCCGCAGTTCCTCGTCGTCGCACGCCACGCCGATCACTTGCAGGCCGCGGTCGGCGTACTTCGCCTGAATCGCCGTCAGCGTCGGCAGCGCCTTCTGGCACGGCACGCACGTCGTCGTCATGAACTCGACCAGCAGCAACTCGCCGGGCTTGCCCGACGGGAACCGCCGCTCCTTGCCGGTCGCGTCGATCAGGAAGAACTCGTCGGCCGTGGGCCGGCGGGACTCCTGTCGGCTCGGGCCGGGCGGTGGCGGCAGATCGACGACCGGCGGGCGGAACCCGTCGTCGGGCCGCTTGGTGTTCAGGTCCGGGCGGTACGGCGGCGGGCGGGACGGGGACGGCGGGTCGAATTGCACCGGCGACCAGCCTTCGGCCGGCCGGTCGTTCCGCCGGGTCGGGTTGGCGTCGCGGTTCGTGTCCCGGATGAGCGGCTGCGGGTGCGGCAGCGCCGACGCGCCGCCCGGTGCCGGCAGCGGGCCGACCGGGTCCAGCGGGTCGAGGAACGCCGGCGGCGGCTTCAGCGGGTCGGGCCTCGGCTTGCTGTTGAAGTCTTCGTCGGGCTTGGACTTCTTCTCCGGAGTCTTGGGCAGCGGCTTCCGCTCCCCCTTCGCCGGGGACAAGTCCAACCCCTCGACGAGCGCGATGCGGACGTACACGTTCGGCACCTTGGCCAGCACCTGCCCGCCGCTGAGGACGCCCTCGTCGTTGTGCCGCACGGTCAGCCGGTAGCTCTTGCCGGTCGTCAACCCGGAGATCATGAACGACCCGTCCGTCTGCGACTCGTAGTCCACGGCCCCCTCGCCGGGGCTGTTCACCGGCTCGACTTGGATGGTCGCCTTCCGCACCTTCTGGCCGTCCGGCCCGACGACGTACCCGGACAGTAGGCCCTTCACCTCGTTCTTGAAGTCGGCATCGCCCGGCGCGACGACGCCCGCCGGCTGGCGCGCCCCGCTGTTGCCGACGGTGCCGCCGGGCGTGTGCAGCCAGTGCTTCGGCCCAAGCGGGTCTTTCTCGGCCGGCGGCTCGACGCCCGGCCGGCCGGCCCCACCCCCCGGCGGGCGCGAGGTCTTGTCTTCCCCAGGGCGCTGTTCGCCCGGCGTCCGACAGCCGCCGAGGACGGCGATCAGGAGGAGCGTGACGGCCGGCTGGAATCGCCGCATCGGTGGCCCCTCCCGCTTCCCTCGACTGGCACACCCGGCGGCAGCTCCCCGACGGGGCCGCACGACTGGCAGAGTGTACACATGGCCGAGTACAGGGGATTCTTCCGTCGAGACTTGAATGAATCAAGACCGATTCGGGCAACCGGAGGTCTGTTGGGACGGTGCGGATCGCGGAAACCGGCGAACGCGCTGGAATCCGGCGAATCGGCGCATTCTGGGCGAGCGGCACAGTTTCACGGCGGCGGCACATTGGGCAGCCTCGACTGGGTTGAGGAAAACTGGGCGGTGTGGGTCGGGAATCGCCGTCGTGCGGGCTGTCGTTGCCGGCGGTGACGAAAACGCGGGCGGTTTCCGCACCGTCTGGGGGACGAACTGTCACAATAACCGCACCCGCAAGTGTGTTGTCTGGCTGGCTTGTCTTCGTTAGCCCGCCGCGCAAGCAAGGGCCGTTGGCCGACGCGGCGCCACGGCTCACGATTGTCCGCCAGAGCGGTTTGGCCCTTGCTCGCGCGGCGGGCTAACAAAACCCAACCCCGCAACAATCGGTTCCGGATTCGCTGCTAACCTTGCGTGCCGAGTTTGCCGGCGGGTATGATACGTCCGGTCGCGCGACCGCCGCCCGACCCCCCGTGACCCGCTCCGTTCTCCGCCGAGGTCTCACGTGAGCAACAAACAGCCGGGCGATCCGAGTGATCGCGGTCGGTTCAGCCGACAAATCGACGAAGCGTTCGAGGATGTCTCGAAACTGGCCGGCTCCAACGTCGCGCCGACCGACTTCTACCAGCAGTTCCTCACCCGCGCGCTGACCGGCATCGGCGCGCCCGCCGGGGCCGTCTGGCTCCGCACCCCGCAGGGGTTCCTTCAAGTCGCCTGCCAGGTGAATTTGGAGCGGGTCGGGCTGGAGGCCAAACGGGGCGGCCGCGAGTGCCACAACGAGGTGCTGCGGCACGTCTTCCAGGCGAACCCGCCGCGGTCGGTCATCCTGGAGCCGCAGGGCCGGCTGGCTGGCGTCGCCCCCGACGCCAACAGCCCGCCGGCCGCCAACCTGTCCGACTACTACGCCCTGTTCGCGCCCATCGTCGGCGCGGACAAGCAGTCGATGGGCCTGCTGGAGGTGTTCCAGGACAGCAGCCACGACGCGCGGCTGTACCCGACGTTCATCCAGTACGCCACGCAGATGGCCGGGTACGCCTCGCAGTACCACGCCTACGGCACCACCCGCCAGTCGGCCGGGTCGGAGAAGGTGTTCGTCCAGGTGGAGGCGTTCGCCCGGCTGGTCCACGGCACCCTGAACCCGACCGAAGTGGCGTACCACGTGGCCAACGAGGGTCGTCGGCTGATCGAGTGCGACCGCCTGTGCGTGGGCGTCCGGCACGGGTCGAAGGCGACCGTCGAAGCGGTGTCCGGGGCGGACGTGGTGGAGAAGGCCAGCACGCACGTGCGGCGGATGCGGAGGCTGTTCGACGCCGTGCTGAAGTTCAACGACCGGCTGACGTTCAACGGCACCCGCGACGACGCCCTGCCGCCGGAGGTACTGGCGGCGCTGGACGAGTACCTGGCCGAGAGCCAGCCGAAGCTGCTGGTGGTGCAGCCGATCCGCGACGAGCGGGAGAAGAAGGAGTCGGCCCCGGCCCGGTCGGCGCTGCTGATGGAGAGCTTCAACCCGCCGGACAACGTCGAGCCGATGGTGCAGCGGATGGAACTGGTCGGCAAGCACGCCGCGCCGGCCCTGTACAACGCGGCCGAGATGAAGCGGATCCCGTTCCAGTTCCTGTGGAAGCCGGTCCTGTGGGTGCAGAACGGGGTGGGCGGCAAGGCCCGGTTCATCACGCTGCTGGTGTGCGCGCTGGTCGTCCTGCTGGCGCTGACGATGGCGTTCGTCCCGTTCCCGCTGAAGATGGACGCCAAGGGGCAGTTCAAGCCGCAGGTGGAGAAGACGGTGTACACCCCGCACGACGGCGAGGTGATCGAGCTGCTGGTCAAGCCGGGGCAGAAGGGGGTGAAGCCGGGCGACCCCATCGTCAAGCTGTTCAACGGCCAACTGGAGCGGCAGTTCGCGCAGATCGACGGCGAGCTGGCGAAGGCCATCGAGGACGGCAAGACGCAGCAGACGGCGCTGGACCGGACGCCGACCGACCGGGACAGCCAGAACGTCCGCAACGACCTGATCCGCAAGAAGGCGGAGGCCGACTTCAACCGCAGCCTGTACGCCAACCGCCGCACCGACCTGATCCGGCAGTACAACCTGATCGAGACCGAGCGGGGCTTCTTCCACGCCCGCGCGCCCGAACTCGACCTGCTCAACGTGTCCGACCCGCGGCACCGCGTCTGGACGGTGCTGAACAACGACAACCGCACCGAACTGAACCGGCGGACGGTGAAGACGAACGAGCCGCTGGTGCGGCTGGGGGCGGTGGACGGCCCGTGGCGGGTGGAGCTGCGCATCCCGCAGCGGAACATCGGCCACGTGCAGCGGGCGTTCTTCACCGCCGGCCTGCACGAGGTGGACGAGTCGCCCGACCCGAGCAACCCCGGCAAGACGGTGGCCAAGAAGTACCTGCCGGTGGACATGCTGTTCGCCGGTTCGGAGACGGACCCATACAAGGGCAAGCTGTACTTCGCCGACCTGGGGGCGGAGGCGGTGCCGAACCAGAACGACCACAACGAGTCGGAGCCGGTGGTCATCGCCTACGTGACGGTGGACCCGGCCCAGTTCCGGGAGGAGGACCGCAAGGCGCTGTTCGTCGCCGGCCTGGAGGTGCGGACGAAGATCCGCTGCGGCAGCCACTCGCTCGGGTACTCGTGGTTCCACGGCGTGTGGGAGTGGTTCTACGAGCACGTCGTGTTCTTCTTCTAAACGATGGCCGGCCGATCTTCTCTGGCAGGGGCACCCCTTGTGGGTGCCCCGGTGATCGCCGGCTAAAGAGGGCACCCACGAGGGGTGCCCCTACGAGAATCGTTCGCGGGCCCCCCGTGGCCGCCCCCGATGTCCGGCCGACCGCCCCCACCGAGGGTTCGCGGCGGCCACCCCAACCATCCCCCGCCGGCGCGGACGGACTTCGCGCGCGGCACCACCTCATTCCGAGGAGTCGGACCATGAACCGCGTCCCCCGTTCGCTCGCCGTCGCGTCGGTCGTCGGGCTGTGCATCGCCCTGTCCGCGTGCGGCACCAAGCCGCCGCCGACCAAGATCGAGCCGTCCGCCGTCACCCCCGCCGACGTGGGCGGCCCGCTGTACGTCAAGGCCCCGATGCCGGCGGTGCCGCGGCTCCCCGCCGGGGTCGAGCCGGTGGTCGTGTCGCAGGCCGTCGTCCAGCCCGACGAGCGGATCCACATCGCCTCGCAGGTGGAAGGCACCGTCCTGTTCTACGGCGTCCGCCTGGCGTCCAAGCCGGCCGTCCTGGACGGCAACGTGATCGTCCAGACGTACCGGAACGAGAAGGGGGTGGTGATCGCCGAGCACTTCTTCCGCCGCCTCCGCGAGGGGCAGGCCATCGAGATGGACGAGGTGATCGTCCGCCTGGACGAGGAGATGCTCGGCATCCAGCTCCGGGCCAACCGGGAGTCGCTGCGGACGACGACGGTGGCGGTGGAGTCGTCGGAGAAGCAGGTGAAGGTGGCCGAGGAGTACTACGCCGCCATGAAGAACGCCGGCACGAAGATCGAGGCCATGTCGGCGATGGCCCAGTGGGCCAGGTCGCAGGGCGAGTACGCGCAGACCATCCGCGAGCAGGCGCGATTGAAAGGGGAGACGGATGTCACGGAGTTCAAGTTCAACCAGTGCTTCGTCCGCAGCCCGGTGGACGGCCGCATCGTCAAGTTCCTGAAGAACCCCGGCGAGGGGGTGAAGCCGGGCGACCCGCTGCTGGAAGTGCAGTCGTCCAAGCGGTTCCGCGCCGAGGGCAAGGTGGACGTGCAGGAGGCGAACCGCATCCGCCTGTTCACCCCGGCCGAGGTGGTGCCGATCCGCCCGTTCAGCCCGGAGCCGTTCTCCGTCAGCCACCGCCGCGAGGTGACCGCCGTCGCCGTCACCGCCCACGCCGACCGCCCGCTGGTGGTGTCCGGCGGCCTGGACGCGACGGCGCTGGTGTGGGACGTGACCTCGGCCGAGAAGGCCGTCCACGTGCTGCCGCACCCGCCCGGCGTCGGGGTGAAGGCGGTGGCCGTCACCGGGAAGGACGCCGGCACCCACCTGGCCGTCACCGGCGGCACCGACGGCAAGCTCCGCCTGTGGGACCTGAACGACCCGGCCAACCTGCCGAAGAAGCCGACGGCCGAGTTCGAGGAGGGGCACGGCGGGGCCGTCGCCGCCATCGCCGTGTCGCCGGACGGCAAGTTCCTGGCCACCGCCGCCGGCCGCGACGTGACCGTCTGGACGGTGGCCGACCGGAAGAAGAAGTACGCCCTGCCCGGCGACCACCGGGACGACGTGACGGCCGTGCGGTTCACCCCGCAGGGCACGCTGGTGACGGTCTGCCGGGACAAGGCCGTGCGGGTGTGGGCGGTCGGCACCGACGCCGCCGCCCTCGCCCAACTGATCGACAACCGGTCCGGCGCGGTGGACGTGCTGGGCGTGTCGGCGGACGGCGGCAAGATGCTGTTCGACCAGGACGCCGGCCGCCTCGACGTGGTCAGCCTGGACGACGGCCGCACCGTCGGCTCGCTCCGCAACGGCGGCGGCACCCGGTTCGCCGGGTTCGCCCTGTTCAGCCCGGACGACCGGTTCGTGCTGACCGCCGGCGGGGACACCGACAGCCGCGGCGAGATGCAGCTGTGGGAAGTCGGCCGGACGGCCGACGCCGTCGGGGCGAAGAAGGCGGCCAGCGGCCGCGCCGTCGAGCGCCGCCGGCTGGTCGCGCCGAACCGGGTGGCCGTCACCGCCGCCGCGTTCAGTCCGAACCCGGCCAAGCCGTTCGTGGTGGTCGGCACGGCCGCCGGCGGCGTACACTACTGGGTGCCGCCGTCCGCCGCCGAGCCGTACCGCACCCTGCGGGGCAAGGTGACGGCCATCCTGCCGGCCGACTCGCGGTCGGCCACCCTGCGGGTGGAGGTGGAGCTGCCGGACGCGAAGACGGCCGAGTTCCTCCAGGACCGCGGCACGGCCGCCATCCTGATCGACCCGACCGACGCGCCGGAGCCGCCGCAACTGCCGGCGTCCAGCCCCGGCCCGCTGCCCAAGCTGCCGGGCACCGGCGCGGGCAAGCTGTCGCCGGGCACCGTCGTGCCGGTCGGCGGGTTCCGCCCGGTGCCGATGAAGTGACCCACGTCTCAGGCGAGCGGGGGGCGTAAGCCCCCTGTTTCCGCCTCTCACGCCATTCCACTTTCGCCCCAACAGGGGGCTTACGCCCCCCGCTCGCCAAGAACGGCCCCATGAACCCCCAACTCCTCGACAACCCGGCCGAGCGCCGCAAGCAGGTGCGGCTGAAGGTCCGTCCGGACCTCCAGCACGTCGAGCAGCGGTACGAAGGCAAGGCGTACTACGTCATCAAGGACCCGGTGTGCCTGCGGTACTACCGGTTCAACCGCCAGGAGTACTTCGTCTTCTCGCTGTTCGACGGCGGGCACACGATGGAGGACGTGCGGACGAAGTTCGAGGCCGAGTACAAGCCGCACCGCCTGGAGTTCCAGGACCTGGAAGGGTTCGCCCGCCAGCTGGTGACGGCCGGACTGGTCCAGCACGAGGCCGCCGGCACCGGCAAGCACCTGTTCCAGCGGCGGCTCAAGCAGCGGCGGATGAAGCGGTTCGCCGCCGTCTCGAACATCATGTACTGGAAGATCCCGGTGTTCGACCCGGACCGCCTGCTGACGGCGATGTTCCGCTACCTGTGGTGGATCTTCACCCCGGCGTTCCTGGCCGCCAGCGTCGGCCTGATGCTGGCCGCGCTCCTCCAGGTGCTGCTGCACTACGGCACCTTCTACGAGAAGCTGCCGGCGTACAACGAGTTCTTCCAGTTCCGCACCGTCCTGTACATGTGGCTGAGCCTCGGCGTGGTGAAGGTGATCCACGAGTTCGGCCACGGCTTGAGCTGCAAGGCGTACAAGGGCGAGTGCCACGAGATGGGCGTCCTGCTCATGTGCTTCAGCCCGGCCCTGTACGCCAACGTGACCGACGCCTGGACGGTGGCCGACAAGTGGAAGCGGATCGTCATCAGCTTCGCCGGCATCTACGACGAGCTGTTCATCGCCGCGCTGGCCACGTTCGTCTGGTGGTACACGCCGCACCTGCCGGTGGTGAACTACACGGCCATGTGCATCATGGTGCTGTGCAGCGTGTCCACGGTGCTGTTCAACGCCAACCCGCTGATGCGGTTCGACGGGTACTACATCCTGGCCGACTGGCTGGAGATCCCCAACCTCCGCGACCGCGCGAACAAGTTCCTGAACAACCTGTTCCTGGCCAGGTGCCTGGGCATCGAGGTGCCGCCGGAGCAGTACATGTCGCCCGGCCGGAAGGCGCTGTTCGTCGTGTACGCGATCACCAGCTACATCTACCGGTGGGTGCTGACGTTCAGCATCGTCTGGTTCCTGTCGGACTTCCTGAACCCGAAGCTGAAGGTGCTCAGCCGGATGCTGGCGATCCTGTCGCTCGTGTCCATGTTCATCTTCCCGGCGTACAAGGTCCTGAAAAACATCCGCCAGCGAGGCCGTATGCCGGACGTGAAACCGAAGCGCGTGTACGCCACCGTCGGCTGCCTGGTCGCCGTCGTGGCGGCGTTCGTGCTGGTGCCGCTGCCGGTCAGCCGCGTCCGCGAGACCGGGCTGATGGCCCCGAACCCGGACTTCACCTACCACCTGGGCGTGGAGGAGCCGGCCGTCCTCACCGCCGTCCTCGTGACCGAGGGGCAGGTGGTGCGGAAGAACGACCCGCTCGCCCGGCTGAACAACCAGGCGCTGAACGAGGACCTGGCCGAGTGGACGGCGAAGTACCAGGCCGAGCAGGCCAAGGCCAACCAGCTGCGGCAGGAGGCCCGCCGCAGCGGGTCGGACCAACTGGAGCAGGCCGCCGCCGAAGCCGACTCGGCCGCCGCGCAGAACTTCCAGGAGGTGAAGACCCGCCGCGACCAACTGGAAAAGCAGCAGACCCTCCGCGCGCCGGCCGACGGGGTGGCGATGGGCGTGCCGAAGGCGACCGACGTGGGCCGCGCGTACGACACGTCGGGCACCCGCGAGCGGCCGCTCATGACCGTCGCGGACCCGTCCCGGCTGGTCGTCAAAATCCCGATCTCGCCGGCCAGCCATCGCCTCTTGAAGGAGGAACTGGCCGGCGGCGCGGCGCTGGACGTGACGGTGTACGTCACCGGCCGCACCGACCGCGACTACCACGGCAAGCTCCGCCGCCTGCCGGACTCGGCCGAGAAGTCGGTGCCGCCCGCCCTCACCCACCGCGCCGGCGGGCCGCTGTCCGTCACGCAGAACCCGGAAACGGGCGAGTTGCAGCCGGTCGCGCAGACGTACCTGGTCGAGGTGGAACTGCTCGACGCCGACCCCAGCGTCCGCCCCGGCGCGCTGGTGTCGGCCAAGATCCACTGCCGCTGGCGGAGCTGCGGCTGGTGGGTGTGGCGGAAGATGAGCGAGGCGCTGGACATCGGCCTGTACCAGTGACGCCGCCCGCGTTCGGGCGAGGCAAAACTCCGTGCCGGTCGCGCGACTTCGCCGCGGCCGGCCTCTTTGTCCGCCCGCCGGTGCCCGCCGCGTATACACTGTCCACACCGGTTCGATTCCCCCAACCCCCCACCCCGCCCCGATGGAATCGTACCTCGCCGTCTCGCTGATGCTCATCGCCCTCGGCGTCGTGCTGCTGGTCGGCGAGTTCTTCTTCCCCATCACCGGCGGCCTGATGGTGGTCGGCGGCATCGTCCTGTTCGTCGTCGCCGTCGCCGTCATTTACGCCAACGGCAGCACCACCGAAGCCGTCGTCGCCACCATCGGCTTGTGCGTCGGGCTGCCGGCCGTGTTCGCCGGACTGTTCAAGACGTGGCAGCAGTTCAGCCTGAAGAGCGGGTTGGACGCCGACGCCGCCGGCGGCACCCTGACCGCCGCCATGCCGGAGCTGGCCGAACTGGACCGGCTGAAGGGGCGGTACGGTCGCACCCTCACCCCTATGCGGCCGAGCGGGTCGGTGGAGATCGACGGCCGGCGGGTGGACGCGCTGAGCGAGGGGATGATGATCGACCCCGGCGTGTGGGTGCGGTGCGTGGACGTGAAAGGCAGCCGCGTGACCGTCCGACAGGTGGACGCGCCGGCCGACCTCGGCAACATCAACCTGGACGACATCAAGTGATCTCGCGGCACCGGCCTCCGAGTCGGTGGCTTGAAGAAGACCGGCTCGGAGGCCGGTGCCACCGGGAATAGCAGTCGCCAGCCGGCGAACGCTGGATACGAGAACACCCGACCCCCAACGCAGGACTCCACCGTGAACTGGAACCACTCGCTCGCGCTGTTCGCACAACTCGGCAAAGACAAGGCCGGTGCCGCACCCGCGTCCGGCGGGTTCGACAACGCCGACCTCGTCTGGCTGATCGTCGCCGGCGTCGTCGCGCTCATCTTCCTGGTGTTCCTGTTCATCTTCTTCAGCTTCATCCGCCTGTGGATCCAGTCGCTGCTCACCGGGGCGAACATCTCCATCTTCAACATGGTGGGCATGAAGCTGCGGAACGTGCCGTACAGCATGATCGTCAACCAGAAGATCGCGCTCGTGCAGGCCGGGGTGAAGGTGAACACCGAGGACCTGGAAGCGCACTACCTCGCCGGCGGGCGGGTGCAGAACACCGTCAAGGCGTGCATCGCGGCGCACAAGGCCGGCCTCGACCTGCCGTGGAAGACGGCCTCGGCCATCGACCTGGCCGGCCGGGACGTGCTGGAAGCCGTGCGGACCAGCGTGTACCCGAAAGTCATCGACTGCCCGGACCCGTCCAAGGGCAAACAGTTCCTGGACGCCGTGTGCAAGAACGGCATCCAGCTCCTGGCCAAGGCCCGCGTGACGGTGCGGACGAAGCTGGAGCGGCTGGTCGGCGGGGCCACCGAGGAGACGATCATCGCCCGCGTCGGCGAGGGCATCGTGAAGGCCATCGGGTCGGCCCACGACCACCGCGAGGTACTGGCCAACCCCGGCCTCATCTCGCAGACGGTGCTGCACTCCGGCCTCGACGCGCAGACGGCGTTCGAGATCGTGTCCATCGACGTGGCCAACCTGGAGCCGGGCGAGAACATCGGGGCCAAGCTGGCCGCCGACCAAGCGGCGTCCGACTTGCGCGTCGCCCAAGCCGAGGCCGAGAAGCGGCGGGCGGCGGCCGTGGCGAAGGAGCAGGAGATGCAGGCGCTGGTGCAGGAGAACCGCGCGAAGGTGGTGCTGGCCGAGGCCGAGGTGCCGCTGGCCATCGCCGCCGCCTTCCGCGACGGCAAGCTCGGCGTCATGGACTACTACAACATGCGGAACCTGCAAGCGGACACGTCGATGCGGAACAGCATCGCCGGCGTCGCCCCGGACGGCAACCGGAGCAGTTGAGGAACAGGAGTCAGGGGACGGAGGGCAGGAGACAGTGGGGCGCGTCACGCCTCCGCCGCTTGCCTTCTGACTCCTGTCCTCCGTCCCCTGACTCCATACTTCCCGTTTTGAAACGAGGGGAGCAAACAATGGGCAACATCCTCATCCCGCTCGGCATCATCGTCGGCATCTCGGTGCTGAGCTGGGTGTTCCAGCAGGTGAAGAAGGCGTCCGAGGAGCAGAAGCGGCAGCAGCAGGTGGCCGCGCCGCAGGCCCGCCGCACCGGGCCGAAGACGGGCGGCTCGGACATCGACCGCTTCCTGCAAGAGATCGACAAGCTCCGCGCCGGCGGTAAACCGACGCCGAAGGCCGCACCCAAACCGCCGCCGCCGCCGAAGGTCGCCCCGCAGGCGAAGAAAGTGCGCCTCGGCGAGCAGGCCGCGCCGACGTTCAAGACGACGGCCGCGCCGGTCGCCGCCCTGCGATCCAAGACCCCCGCGCCGGCCGGCACCGACGATCTGCCCGTCGCAACGGTCGTCGGCCCGGCCCGGTCGGGAACGACGGTCGCCACCGCCGGCACGAGCGTCGCCACCATCGCCACGGTCGCCACCATCGCCCGGCCGACCGACGCCGGGTTCCGCGTGGCCAAGTCGGCCATTTCGTCGAAGATCACCGAACTGCTGGCGAACCCGCAGTCGGCCGCCGTCGCCGTGGCGCTGAACGAAATCCTCGGCCCGCCCAAGAGCAATCGCCGCCGGGGGTGAACGATTAACGAGCCGCGACCGTGAGGGAGCGGTTTCCTTTCGGCGAGCGGGGGGCGTAAGCCCCCTGTTTCTTTTATCACCTTCACAGCAACAGGGGGCTTACGCCCCCCGCTCGCCTTATGTCCCTCCTCTACCCGTTCGCCGGCCACTTCCTCCCCCGGCCCGCCGGCCGCTTGCACTACCTCGACGAGGGCACCGGCGACCCGGTGGTGATGCTGCACGGCAACCCGACGTGGAGCTTCTACTACCGGAACGTCGTCCTGGCGCTACGGGACCAGTACCGCTGCGTCGTGCCGGACCACCTCGGCTGCGGGCTGTCCGACAAGCCGCCGGTGTCGCAGTACGACTACTCGTTGAAGTCGCGCATCGACGACCTGGACGCGCTGCTCGATCACCTCAAGATCACGTCCGACATCACGTTGATGATGCACGACTGGGGCGGCATGATCGGCATGGGGTTCGCCGCGCGGCATCCGGAGCGGATCAGGCGGATCGTCGCGCTGAACACCGGCTGCACCCGCCTGCCGGCGTCGAAGAAGCTGCCGTGTTCGCTGTGGGTCGCCCGCAACACGGCCCTCGGCGCGTGGCTGATCCTACACCGCAACGCCTTCTGCAAGGCCGCCGCGCGGCGGTGCGTGACCCGCCGGCCGCTGCCGCCGGACGTGAAGGCGATGTACCTGAAACCCTACGATTCGCCGGACCACCGCGTCGCGGTGCTGAAGTTCGTGCAGACGATCCCGCTGAAGCCGACGGACGCCGGGTACGACATCGTCACCGGGGTGGAGGCGAGCGCGCCGCGGTTCGCCGGCGTGCCGACGCTGCTGCTGTGGGGGTTGAAGGACTTCGTGTTCGACAGGCACTTCCTGGCCGAATGGCAGCGGCTGTTCCCGCACGCCGTGGCGCACACCTTCCCCGACTGCGGCCACTACCTGCTCGAGGACGCCGGCGACGAGTGCGTCATGCGGGCGAGGGAGTTCCTGACGGCGCACCCGCTCTCGGAGGCCCGCCCATGATCGCCTGGAAAGCGCACGCCAAGCCGATCTATTCGATCGCGTTCACGCCGGACTCGTCCGCAGTCGTCACCGCGTCGGGCAACGAAACGGTGAAGTTGTGGGACTGGGCCAACAAGGCGGAACTCCGAAGCTGGCCGGGGTCGAAATTCTGGTCGCCGCTCGCCGTGAGTGCCGACGGCCGGTTCGTCGCGCGCGGCGGGTACGGTGTCGCGGTGTGGCCGACGGACGCCGCGGAACCGGCCCTCGAAGCGGAAGGGTTCACCGAAGCCGTGGACTTCTCCCCGGATTCGTCGGTGTTCGCGGCGCACGGCAACTCGGGCGTCGCCCTCCGTCGCTGGAAGGTGCCGGGCTTCAAAACCGTCCGCGGCGGGTGGGGCGGCACGCGAACCGAGTCGTCTTTCCCGACCGGGGCGATGCGGTTCTCGCGCGACGGCGGGACGCTCGCCACGACGTTCGGCGTCCTGAACGAGAAGCGAGATCGCTTCGACTCCGTCATCGTCCTTCGCGACGCTTTTTCGGGGAAAGAGACCGCGCGGCTGACGCCGGCGAAACCCCCACCGGCGCATGCCTCCGAGCTGGCGTTCACGCCGGATGGTTCCCACATGGCGGCGATCTACGGGCCGGTGCTGATTGTCTGGGATGTCGCGTCGGGGACGGAAGCGTGCCGACAGCAGCCGAGCAAGAAGCACTTCAAGGGGCTGTCTTGCGCCCCGGACGGCCGGCTCCTGACCGCGTGCAACGACCATTCCCTCCAGATGTGGTTGCACCCCGGTTGGCAAGAAGCGGCGGCGTTCGATTGGAAGATCGGCCGGTTACTTTGCGTGGCGGTGAGCGTGGACGGGACGATGGCGGCGGCGGGAAGCGCCACCGGCCGCGTGATCGTGTGGGATCTGGAATGACGCGCGGAGTGGTACAATACCACCATCCCTAACGGAGGAGGCCCGCATGTCGATCATCATCGTGACCGACCAGATGAAGGCGAGACTGGACAAGGCGGACGGCCCCATCGAGCTGTGCGCGGCCGACGGCAAGCTGCTCGGCTACTTCACGCCGAGCAAGCCGAAGCAGTACCGACTGGAGCCGCCCGGCTCGCCGGAGGAACTGGACCGCCGCGAAGCGGCGGGCGGTGGTCGCCCGCTGAAGGACATCCTCCGCGATCTGGAGAAACGGGGATGAACTACACCGTCGTCTGGCTGCCGAACGCCGTGGGCGAACTCGCGGCGTTGTGGACGGCCTCGGCCCGTCAGGCCGAAGTGACCGCGGCAGCCGCGGAGTTGGATCAGCGGTTGGCGGTCGATCCGAACTCGGAAGGCGAATCGCGGCCGAACGGACGGCGGATCACGTTCGCCCCGCCGGTGGCGATCATCTTCCGCGTGTACGAAAACTCGAAAGCCGTCGTCGTGACCCAAGTGTGGGAGTTCCGCTGACTCTCCCCTTCCGCCGCCCTCACCCCGGACGCGGGGTCGGCGGCGGCTGGCTGAGGATCGTCTCGCGGTCGATGTTCTTCCGCTTCAGCTTGGTGTGCAGGGTGTCGCGGCTGATGCCCAGCACGCGGGCCGCCTGGCTGACGTTCCCGGCCGTCTGCCGCAGCGCCTTCACGATGGCCCACGTCTCGATGTCGTCCACGTTCAGGCTGCTCGGCGCGTCCGTCAGTTGCGGGGCGACGGCCGCCACCAGCGCCGCCACCGCCTCGCTCGTGCTGCCGATGGCCAGGGCGTCGGCGTCGATCACGTCCTCGTCGCTCATCACCGCCGAGCTTTCCAGCAGCGCCCGCAGTTGCCGCACGTTCCCCGGCCAGCCGAAGGCCATCAGCTTCCGCTCGCCGGCGGCCGTCAGGCGGAACGACCGGCGGCAGCGGGCGGACAGCCGCTCCAGGAAGAAGCGGGCCAGTTCGGGGATGTCCTCGGCGTGGTCGCGGAGGGCCGGCACGCGGATGAGGATGACCTTCAGGCGGAACAGCAGGTCCTGGCGGAAGCGGCCGGCCTTCACTTCGTCTTCCAGGTCGCGGTGCGTGGCCGCCACCACCCGCACGTCCACCGTCACGTCCCGCGCGCCGCCGATCGGCCGGAACGCCTTGCCCTCGATCACCCGCAGCAGCTTCGCCTGGCATTCCATCGACAGTTCCGCCACCTCGTCCAGGAACAGCGTCCCCTCGTCGGCCTGCTCGAAGAAGCCGGCGTGGTCGCGGTCGGCCCCGGCGAACGCCCCCTTGCGGTAGCCGAACAGTTCGCCTTCCAGCAGCGTCGGGGCAATGGCGGCGCAGTTGACCACCACCAGCGGGCCGTTCTCGCGGGGGCTGTGGCGGTGCAGGGCGAGGGCGACCAGCTCCTTGCCGGCCCCGCTCTCGCCCAGGATCAGCACGGTGAACGGCAGCGGGGCGGCGCGGCCGATCTGCTGCCGCAGGGTCATCATGGCCGAGCTGTCGCCGATCAGTTCGTCGGCCGTCGGCGCGGACGCGCGGAGGCGGAGGTTCTCGGCCTCCAGCTTCCGCCGGCCGCGGTGCGTCTCCAGCGCCGGGGTGAGGAACCCGGCCACCGCCTCCAGGAACTTCACGTCCCGCTCGGCGAACCCGCGGCCGGTGCGGTAGGCGTGGACGGCCGCCACCGGCTCGCCGTCGGACCCGAACACCGGCAGGCAGACGGCGTCGCTGAACGAGGTCAGACTGCCGGCCGCCAGCCCGCTCCGGTCCTCGCCGAACAGCCAGACCGTCCGCCGCAGCTCCCGCACCCGCTCGGTCAGCCGGCGGCTCAGCGCCACGTCCATCGCCGCGCGGTCGGGGGCCATCAGCTTCGGCGACGGGTCGGACGGGTCCAGGTTCAGGTACCCGACGACGGCCGCCGAGGTCTGGTTCAGCACGGTTCGCAGCGTCAGCCGGATGAGTTCCAGCGCGTCCGTCACGGCGACGGCGGCCGTCATGTACTTGCACAAGGCGGTCAACTCGTCCGTCCGCAGGTCGGTCTCGGACGTGGACTCGCCCAGCGCCGGGGCCGGCGCGGTGCCGGGCAACTCCCGCGGAATGGACTGGGTCGCCCGCGTCGCCCGCACCTCGGACGCCCGACTGGGGGTCGGCGTGACCGACGCCGGGCCGGGCGGCGGCGTGTGGACCGACACCGACGCGACGGTCGGCGACACCCCGGAGGAGGTCAGCCCGCCGACGGCGTAGCGGAATTTCACCTGCCCGATGACGATCTCCATCCCGTCCTTCAACTCCGCCGCGCCGACCAGCTTGCCCCCGCCCACCTTCGTGCCGTTCAGGCCGAAGTCGCGGATCAGCCACTTGTCGTCCTCGAAGAACACCTTGGCGTGCAGCCGCGACACGAGGTCGTCGCGAACCACCAACGAGTTCTCCCGGCTGCGGCCGATGGTGGCCGTCACGCCGGGGGTCAACTCGACGACGGCCGGCTCGCACGCTCCGGCTTCGACGGTCAGACGTGCTCGCATATCGCATCCTTCGGCAGCAGACGGTGCCGGACGGGACACCGCCAAGCGGAACGGGGCCGGAACTTCCGACGACGTGTCTCGAATTAGCGTAGCACGCGAAAGGCGTTCCGGCCGACTTGCGCCCGGAACCCGATGCCCTTTGCCGCCGTCGGGGAGTTGGTCCGTATCATTGTAGCAGGCAACCCGCGCCTGCGGACCACCCATTTCGTCTAGGGGCGACTCCCGTGATTACCGTCCTCGCCGGCCGCGCCTACGTCCTCGGCGACAACATCGACACCGACCAGATCATCCCGGCCCAGTACCTGACGTACAACCCGTCGATTCCGGCCGAGTACAAGATGTTCGGCAAGTACGCCCTGAGTGGCGTGCCGCCGGCCGGTGGCGGCCTGCCGAAGGGCCACGTCCCCTTCCACGACGCTGGCGACGAGTTCGTCTCGCCGTTCCAAATTATCGTCGGCGGCAAGAACTTCGGTTGCGGCAGCAGCCGCGAACACGCCCCCATCGCCCTGGCCGCCGCCGGCATCGTGGCGGTGGTGGCCGAGTTCTACGCCCGCATCTACTACCGCAACTCGGTGAACGGCGCGTACCTGCTGCCGCTGGAGTCCGAGGGCCGGCTGATCGACCAGATTTGCACCGGCGACGACCTGACCATCGACCTGGTGGCCGGCACGCTGACCAACCGCACGACCGGCGACGTGTGGCCGCTCAAGCCGCTCGGCGAGATCACCCCGATCATCGAGGCCGGCGGCCTTTTCAACTACGCCAAGTCCGTCGGCATGCTGCCGGCGTGACGGGCTTCGGGTCACAGCCGATCCAGCGGGCTGACACTTGCGGCCGGCCCGCCGGTCTGGTCGAATGTCCGGCATGGACACCCCGCCGCCCCGGAAGCTGCTCGACCGCCTCCGCGACGCCTGCCGCGTCCGCCACTACAGCATCCGCACCGAGGACGCCTACCACGACTGGTGCCGGCGGTTCATCCTCTTCCACGACAAGCGGCACCCCGCCGACATGGGCGCGGCCGAGATCAACCAGTTCCTCACCCACTTGGCCGTCGAGGGCCACGTCGCCGCGTCCACCCAAAACCAGGCCTTCAGCGCCATCCTCTTCCTGTACAAGCACGTCCTGGAAGTCGAACCCGGCCACATCGCCGGCGTCATCCGCGCGAAACGGCCGAAGCGGTTGCCCGTCGTCCTGACCAAACCGGAAGTGCGGCTGGTCGTCCGCCAACTCGACGACCCGTACCGCCTCATGGCGCGGCTGATGTACGGCTCCGGGCTGCGGCTGCTGGAGTGCCTGCGGCTCCGGGTGAAGGATCTGGACTTCGCCCGCCGCGAACTGACCGTCCGCGAGGGCAAGGGCGACAAGGACCGCGTGACCATGCTGCCGGAGTCCCTCGAACCGGACCTGCTGCACCATTTGGAGAAAGTTCGGCGAACGCACGAAAAAGATGTTGCGGCCGGGTTCGGGGCCGTGTACCTTCCACATGCCCTGGCGACGAAACTGCCGGGGGCGGCGAAAGAATGGAAGTGGCAATACGTGTTCCCGTCGAGCCAGTTGTCGGTCGATCCGCGCTCCGGGGCGAAGCGGCGGCACCACGCCCACGAGGGGTCGCTCGGTCGGGAGATCACGCGGGCGGTGGCGGCGGCGGGGATCGGCAAGCGGGCCACCAGTCACAGTTTCCGGCACAGTTTCGCCACACATCTGTTGGAGGCCGGGTACGACATCCGGACGGTGCAGGAACTGCTCGGCCACGACGACGTGTCCACGACGATGATCTACACGCATGTGCTGAACAAGGGCGGCCGGGGCGTGAAAAGCCCGCTCGACGATTGAAAGGTTGTTTGACGGGCGCGCGGTTCGTTAGTGGGATAGGCCGCGCGGAGTTGTGGCGGGCAAGGTGACGCAACCGGTTGGCCGCGATGAGTTTCGGCGGAGTGTTCCGTCGAATCGCACCACCGCGATAGATCGCGCCGGCGCGATCTAATTACTAGTTCAGCCGCGTGCGCGGACCCACGGGGGTCCGGCGCGGACCTGATGGTCGCCGGGGCACCACGCAAGTCCCCGAACGGTCCGCGC
>JAYTTN010000265.1:0-1903 GCA_043745295.1 Fimbriiglobus sp.
GGACCGCGAGAAGACCGTGGCGTCGTCGGAGGCGTTCGTCAAGTTGGCCATGATCCACCTCATGCTCAACCGACTCGAACCCAAGAATACGGACGCCGAGTTCCAGTACCACACCGCGGCCTAACCAACCTTATGGGACAGTCTCTAACTCGACTTGAAGGCCGCCGGCATCCGCCGCAAGGACGAACGCGGGCGGGTTCTCGACGTTCACGCCTTGCGGGTGAGTTTCGCTACGCACCTGAGTACGACCGGGACGACCCCCCCGGACCGCGCAAGCCGCCATGCGTCACAGTGACATCGCGTTGACGATGGGTGTCTACACGGATTCTCGCCTGCTCGACGTTCGCGCCGCCCATGACCGACTGCCGGCGTTCGCCTCCGCCGATCCGGTGAACACCGGAACACCGACCGAAAACCGTGACCAACTCTGTGACCTTGTGGGGCAAAACGTGGCATCGTCTGGCAAGATGGGGGCTTCGACGGGTTCGGGAGAGGTGGGGAAGGAGCCGTGTGAAACCCTTGAAAATGTCAGCGAAAAAAACCCGGCGGCACCGGTGAGGGTGCCGCCGGCAGTCGGGCTGACAGGATTCGAACCTGCGACCTCTTGGTCCCGAACCAAGCGCTCTACCAAGCTGAGCTACAGCCCGTCGTGTCTCCGAGAAGACTAACTTAACGATCCCACCCGGGGTGTCAACCGCAATGCCGCGAACCAGAGGCCCGACCCGGATTTGAACCGGGGATGACGGTTTTGCAAACCGTTGCCTTACCGCTTGGCTATCGGGCCATCGCTCGGCACAATCTTATCCGCACGCCCCGCGCTGTCAACCGGCCCACTCCTATCGGCACCCGGCGCGGGCGAGTTGAAGGAGAAGACGCGCGGACGGGCCACCGGGTTCGCGCCGTCACCCCGCCATCGCCTTCAACTTCGCCGTCAAGTCCGCGATCCGCCGGCTGCACTCCTTCCGCGCCGACACGAACCCGTCGGCGGTCGCGCTCCCCGCCTTCAGGTAGTTCAGCACTACCGCCTCGGCGTCGGCCAGCCCGACGCACCCCTCGGCGGTGGCGGCGGCCAGTTCGGTCGGAATCGTCGTCACCCCGTTGCGGTCGCCGTGCAGCAGGTCGCCGGGGTTCACCCACACGCCGCCGACCCGCACCGGCACGTCCAGTTCGACGATCTGGCAGTAGCCGTGCGAGCAGATGGTGCCGGCGGTGAAGCAGGGGAAGTCGAGCGGCTGCACCTGATCCAGGTCGCGTCCCGCCCCGCTGGTAATGAGGCCGACGCAGCCGAACGCCTGGTACGTCGTACACATCACCTCGCCGAACGTGGCCGCGACGACCGGGTCGTCGAGGTCCTGGAACACCACCACCTTCGGGCCGGGCATGTCGGCGAGCAACTTCACCTGCTCGTCCAGGCCGGCGTACACGTCGCCGCCGCGCGGCACGGCCCCGGCGCGGAAGGTGGCCGTCACCGCGTACCCGACCATCGGCGGCAGGTGCGGGAAGCACGGCGCGATGCGCTGGTCCATGTAGCCGCTGGTGCGGGAGCGGGCGTCGAACAGCTCCAGCACGTTGCAGATGGTGGGGGTGTCGAACCTCCGGAGCGCGTCGAGAACCGAAGAGGGCAGGGGGGGCATGGCGGGAAACCGGGTGGAAGTCGGGGGAACCGTGTCCGTCCGCCTTCAAGATATCACACCCGCGCGGCCGCCGCCGGGGCTTCGTCGCGCAGGGAGAGCAGCTCGAAGTTCTTGACCCAGGGGAGCGGCGGCGGCGGCAACTCGATGGGAACCGACACCTCCGCACGCACCTCCGCGCCGGCGTCGCGGTTGCGACGGCCGCGACCGCGCTCCAGCATCCAGTCGTCGTCGTGGTCGTGGAAGTGACCGATGACCCCCTTGTGAAGGGC
>JAYTTN010000266.1:0-6922 GCA_043745295.1 Fimbriiglobus sp.
CTCACCGAGACCAGCGAAGCCGCCATCCGAGCCGCCATGATTCACCTCATGCTCCGGCGACTCCCGCCGCTCGATTAGGTTTTCAGATGCTTTCTCACTGAAATCTCTCAGGTTGATCTGAAACAGGAACTGCATCGGCCATTCGTGCCCGCGATCTGGGTACGTCGGCCAAGGCAGATCATGCGGCAAGTCGGGTAACCCACCGGCTCGGCTGATCCCGGTCGGCGCACCTTCGCACCGCCTTCCCTTGCCAATTTTCATGCCGACACACGGTCGCATCGCGCGAAGAATTGTTGGCTCGTGGGCGAGGAATCGGTTCACCGTCGCCGGTTTCGCCCGACTCGATTTCGTAGCTTTTCGCAAGAGCCTTCGCAACGGTAGTCCCTGAACCTGCGCCCACACTTTCGGTAACTTCGGCGGGTCGTCCGGCAGCGGGTCGTTGGTCTGACACGCTTCGAGGAAGTGCCGCAGGAACGGGCCGAGCGGGTCGCCGCACTCTTCGAGCCAGTCGGCGTACACCAATTGCGGTAGCGGGTTGCTCAGGTCCGCCGTGATCGTCCGCAGGACCGCGAGTTCGTCCGGGGACCGAGCGGCCGTGCGGGTCGGCATGAGTAATCCTCCGAACAGGCGACATGCGGATTGCCGCTCCGGAGGTATGCTAATGGGCAGGGCCGGCAATCCAATGGGAGGGTTCCGCGATGGCTGACGAACTCCGTGCCGAGTACGATTTCGATTATGTGAAGGCGAAGCCGAACCGCTTCGTCGCCCAGCAGCGAGAGGCGCTGTGGCCGGAGGAAGAAAGGCCCCCTCACCCGGTTGCTGCGCAACCGACCTCTCCCCAACGGGGAGAGGTGGAAGACCGGCTACCGTACCCTCCGTGATCACCCCAGCACCTCGCGGATCACCTTGCCGTGGTCGATCTCCAGCCGCTTGCGGCCGGGCAGTTCCAGCTTCCGCGAGTCGAGGCCGAGTTGGTGCAGAATGGTGGCGTGAACGTCCGTGACGTAGTGGCGATCCTCCACGGCGTGGAAGCCGAGTTCGTCCGTCGCGCCGTGGACGACCCCGCCCTTGATGCCGCCGCCGGCCATCCACACGCTGAATCCGTAGATGTGGTGGTCGCGGCCGTCCCCGCCCTGGCTGCCAGGCGTGCGGCCGAACTCGGTGGCGAACACCACCAGCGTGTCCTTCAAAAGGCCCGTCCGCTTCAGGTCTTCCAGCAACCCGGCGATGGGCTTGTCCACCGCGAGGCAGTTCTTCGCGTGGTTCGCCTTCAGCCCGCCGTGCGCGTCCCAAACGCCGGCCCCGCCCGCCCCGTGCTGCACCTGGATGAACCGCACCCCGCGCTCGACCATCCGCCGTGCCGCCAGCATCCGCATCCCGAACTCGCGCGTCTCCGACCGGTCGATGCCGTACAGCGTCTTCGTCTCCTCGGATTCCTTGGCGAAATCCAGCACCTCCGGCAGCGACTTCTGCATCTTGAACGCGAGTTCGTAGCTCTTGATGCGGGCGTCGAGGGCCGCATCGCCCGGATACTGAACCGCCTTCTGGCGGTTCAGCTTGGCCACCAGGTCGAACCCGATCCGCTGCTCGGCGGGCGAAATCGGCCCCTCGGGTTTGCCGTAATCGAGCGGGTTCGCCGGGTCGATGCGCAGCGGCACGGCGTCGTGCGACGGGCCGAGGTAGTGGCCGTCCTTCAGGTTCCAGTACTCGCGGTTGCCGATGCTAACGAACTGCGGCAGGTTGTCGTTCAGCGTGCCGAGGCCGAAATGCACCCACGCACCGAGCGTCGGGTGTTCGCCGTCGAGCATGTGCTTGCCGGTGTGGAACTGCGTCTGTGCGCCGTGGTTGTCGTCGGTGGTGTACATCGACCGCACGACGGCGATGTCGTCGATCCGCTCGCCGAGGCACGGCAGCCAGTCGCTGACGGGGATGCCGGCCTTGCCGCGTTTGGTGAACTTCACCTGTGTCGGGAACAGCACGTTCCGCTGCTGGCCGTTGGCGTCATTGACGACGACGACGCGGGCGAGGGCCAGCTTCTTCGGGTCTTGCACGCCCTTGTGCGGGGTGTCGCCGATGCTCTTGCCGGCGTACTTGTCCAGTTCCGGCTTCGGGTCGAACGTCTCCAGGTGCGACACGCCGCCGTTCATGAACAGCCAGATGACGGACTTGGCCTTCGCCGCGAAGTGCGGCTTGCCGTCAGGCGGCGACCACTTGCCGTCGGCCGCGTACCCCTCGCGGTGCAGCATGGCGGCGAGCGCCAAGCCACCAAAGCCAAGGGCCGAATCGGACAGGAATGCGCGGCGGGAGAGCATGGCGGGAGCACCATTGAGGTTGATGTATCTTATCGGAAGCATCGAGCCGATGCGACTGGTTCAACTCACCGCCACGTCCCACACCGTCACGGCACCAAGGCCCTTGATGGACGCCTCGCGGGGCGAGCCGGCGGCGACCTCGGCCACGTCCGCCCAGGCTTCCGCGCTCAGGGTAACGACGCCGGCCCGCCCGTTCGACTCCATCCGCGCGGCGGCGTTCACCGTGTGGCCCCACACGTCGAAGCTGAACTGCGTCTGACCCAGCACCCCCGTCACCACCGGGCCGACGTGGACGCCCACCCGCACCTGCCAGCCGGCCTTGTGCGCCCGCACATCGGCGATCAGGTCCAGCCCGCACTTCAAGAGCGTCAGCGCCGGGTTCGGGTCGGGGTCGGTCAGCCCGGCCACCGCCATGAACGCATCGCCGATGGTCTTGATCTTCTGCACCCCATGCCGGGCGGCGGTCGCTTCAAAAGTGGAAACAAGTTCTTGCAGCGTGCGGACCACGGCTTCGGGGTCGTCCCGCCGCGCCTCGCACCACGTCGTGAACCCGACCACGTCGAGGAACAGCACGCCGACCTTGTCGTACCGGCGGGGGCGGATGGCCTCGTGCTCCTTCCACTCGGCCACGATGCCGGGCGGGAACATGGCCGACACGAGCCGGTCGATGCGGGCTTGGTATTCCAGTTCGCGGTCCCGCAGCCGCTTCTTTTCCAGACTGCCGGCGATGCGGGCGCGGAGCAGTTCCGGCTTCACCGGCCGCGTGAGATAATCCTCGGCCCCGGCCGCGATGCAGGCGAGAACGCCTTCGTCGGCCTCCAGGGCCGACACCATGATGACCGGGATCGGCCAGAGTTTCGGGTCGGTCTTAATCCACCGGAGCAGTTGCAGGCCGGACACGCCCGGCATCAGCACGTCGCACAGGATGACATCGACCGGCGCGGCGAGCGGGTTGGTGAGCCGGACCTTCGCCGCGTTGCCGCCGGGCAGCGCTTCGACCGTATGGCCGAGCGCGCGGAGCAGCTTGGCGATCAGGTCGCGGTTGAACTCGTCGTCGTCCACCAGCAGCACGCGGCCCGGTTCGGTGCGGTCGGCGGATTCGGCGGTGCGGGCGACATCGGCTTGCAGTTGGGCGAAGGCGGCGACCAGTTCGGCCGACGATTCGGACTGGCGGTTCAGCGCGTCCACCCGGCTCAGGGCGGTTCGGGCGGCGGCGGCGGCGTGGTCGAGTTCCGGGTTCAGTTCGGCGGCGGCGGTGTCGGCCAAGTCCTCGCACATCGAGATGACGTATCCGAGGGCCGAGCGGAGGTCGTGGCGGAGGGTGCGGGCGTCGGGCAACTCGCCCGGTGAGGAGACGAGCCGGATCACCGTCCGCTCCAACTCGGACGCGCGGTCGAGAACGCGGCGGACGGCTTTGCGAGTCTGCGGGTCGCGGTGGGAGGCGGCCTTGGCGTGCAGGTGGGTGGCCATCTCCCGCACCGCCGCCACCGGCCCGCTCAACTCCTGGCGGAGCAGCGCGAGCCACGCCTGCGGCGGCAAGTCGGCGTCGGGCGCGGCGGGCGTCGGAGTGTCCATCGGGTGTAGTCTACCCCACCGCCCGCCGGCGTGTCACTTCGCCTTCAGCACCAGGTCGAACGTCGGCCGCGTCGTGCCGTCCTTGAAGGTCAAGCCCGTCGGGCTGAACGCGATCTTGTCGGCGTGCCCCGTCAGCACTTCCCACTTGCACGACACGGCGACGATGCCGTACTCGGCCAGCGTCTTCACCTCGCCGGCGTCGGCGACGCCGTTGCCGTTGGCGTCGTGCCACAGGGCGAGGCCGGCCAGCTCCTTCCCGCTCAGCTTGCCGTCGCGGTCGTCGTCCAGCGCGGCCAGCGGCCCGTACCCGTTGCTCCAAAACATCCAGAACGTGACGTTGCCGAACAACTGCCGGCCGCTGGCGATCTTGCCGTCGCCCTTCGGGTCGTACACCAGCCACGCCGCCTTCGGGGTGATCCAACTCACCGGTCGGCCGACACCGGTCCCGTTCGCGTCGAACGTCACTTTCGCCGTCGGGTCTTCCAGGTCGGTGGCGGTCAGCCCGTCGGCCAGCGGCACGGCGATGGGGGTGATCGGGTACGGCAGCTTCTTCAGCGTGGCGACCCGTTCCGTGAGGGTGGCGATCTCGTCCTTGTCCTTCTCGGCGTCGAGCAGCGGCGTCAGGTAGCCGGCGATCTCGGCGGTGAGCGTCTGCCCGCCGAGGCCGAGCGCCTTCAGGTCTTTCTCCTTCTTCTCCCAGGCGTCGGCCGCGACCGCCCGGTACAGTTTCACCGCCTCGCCCTTCTTGCCGCCCTGCTCGGTCAGCCACGCGATGCCGAGGCGGATGACGAGGCTGTCCTTGTCCAGTTCCAGCGCCCGCGCGTAGGCCTTCAGTGCGGAATCCAGGTGCGCCTGCGCGGCGGCCTTCTTCTCCGCTTCGGCGACCGCCTTCACCTCGCCGAACGGTACGAACCGCGGCGTGAAGCCGGGCCACGCGCCCTCCTTTTCGCGGCCCTTCCACACCGGCAGTTCGTCGATCTTCTGGGCGTAGGCCATGCCGTGGGCGCGGCCGAGGTTCAGCAGCGCCTCGGCGCTCTTCGGCTCCGCCGTGGCGATCTTCTCCAGGTTCTCCACCAGCTTGGCGACCGGCACGCCTTCGAGCATCGGCCGGATGAACCGGGCGAACGCCGGCGCGACGCCGAACGCCACCGCCGCGAGCAACAGACACCGCATGACTCACCCTCCGGCACGGGGAACGGAACCGGCGCAGCATACTCCGCTTTGCGGTGTGACGCGAGACGGGGAATCTTCTTCCGCGGCCTGAACGCTTTCGCCCGCCGCGTGTTCTATGGTTCGTTTCGGAAACACGCGGGAGTGCCTCAGCCCATGCGCGTCATCATTGCGCCCGAGTTTTATCAGCAGATGCTCCAAACGGAGCACCACCCGGTGGACTGCTACGTCCGCCCCGGCGAGTACCTCCACCACTTGTACATCGACGGGGTGAAGTACGTCGTCGCGCCGGCCGTGCTGGACCAGCTCGAGGTGGCGACTTCGCGCGGCGATCTGGAGGCGGTCGCGCACCTGACCCTCCACAAGCTCCAGTACGAGATGCTGCTGGCCGACGCCGAGCGGTACGGCAGCCTCGACGGGGTGACGCTGCTCGGCGACCCGCCGCCGTCGGAGGACGAGGCCCCGGCCTCGGGCAACGCCTTCCTGCCCCGCTCCCCCTCGACGTGGGAGGAGCTGGGGCTGGAGCTGTCGTTCCTGTTCGACAGCGTGCTGCGGACGCTGTTCGTCCGCGGGCAGATCACCGGCGGCGACCTGGCCGCCGAGCTGTGCATCCCGTTCGCCGTGCTGAACCCGCTGCTGCAGTCCATGCGGAAGCAGATGCTGATCGACATCATCGCCCAGCGGGGGAACAGCGGCGACGCCAGCTTCGTGTACGAGGTCAAGCCGCCGAAAGGCCCCGCCGCGCTCCAGGAAGCGCTGGACAAGACGAACTACGTCGGCCCCTGCCCGGTGCCGTTCGCCGACTACGCCGAGAGCGTGCTGGCCCAGACGGTGAAGAAGATCGTCGTCACCCGCCGCACCATCCAGAAGGCGTTCGAGGACCTGGTCATCTCGGAGACGGCGTTCGGCGAGATCGGCCCGGCCATCAACTCGGCCCAGTCCATCTTCTTCTTCGGCTTCCCCGGCAACGGCAAGACGAGCATCGCCGAGCGGATCACCCGCCTGATGGGCGACAGCATCTACATCCCGCACGCGGTGTCGGCGAACGGCCAAATCATCAAGATCTACGACCCGATCCTGCACGCGCCGGCCAAGGAAGACGCCGACCTGGCGGTGGCCGTGTCCGCCGGGGTGGACACCATCCTGAAGAAGGGCGTGTCGTTCGACAAGCGGTACATCCGCGTCAAGCGGCCGACCATCGTCGTCGGCGGCGAGCTGACCATGCTCATGCTCGACCTGCGGTACAACGCGGTCGGCAAGTTCTACGAAGCGCCGCTGCAGATGAAGGCGAACGGCGGCATCTTCATGATCGACGACTTCGGCCGCCAGCAGTTGCGGCCGATGGACCTGCTCAACCGGTGGATCGTGCCGCTGGAGAAGAAGTACGACTATCTGTCCACGAACGCCGGCACCAAGATCGAGGTGCCGTTCGACCAGATCCTCATCTTCAGCACCAACCTGGACCCGACGCAGCTGGCCGACGAGGCGTTCCTGCGGCGGATCAAGTTCAAGATCGAGGTCCGCGACCCGGACGAGGCCCAGTTCCGCCAAATCTGGGAACTGGTGTGCAAAGGCCGGCGGGTGGACCACGACTCGAACGGCAT
Source organism: Fimbriiglobus sp. (assembly GCA_043745295.1). Taxonomy (GTDB): domain Bacteria; phylum Planctomycetota; class Planctomycetia; order Gemmatales; family Gemmataceae; genus JALHQU01. The sequence continues at coordinate 6,662 of JAYTTN010000266.1, forward strand.
CGACTACCTCATCGCCAAGTGGTACGCGCCGCACAACCGCCCGTTCCGCATGTGCCAGCCCCGCGACCTGCTCGACCAGATGATCTCCATCGCCAAGTACAACATGGAGCGGGTGAACTTCAGTCCGGACCTGATCGACGCGGCGTGCGCCACCTACTTCGTCAGCACTCAGAAGCGGGACTTCGGGGCCAAGGTGCGGCTGGAGTAGCCGTCCTCCATCGTTGCCGGGCGCGTGCGACCGGCCAGGCTGCCGGTCGCACG
>JAYTTN010000267.1:0-1892 GCA_043745295.1 Fimbriiglobus sp.
AGGCGCTGGATCAGGTACGCCGCGGAGGTCGGTAGATCGGCGTTCGGCTCCGTGTTCGAGTGGAACACCACCTCGACCCCGGTCGCCTTGAGCTTCTCGGCCAGCTTCACGCCCAGGATCGGCGAGTGGGTCGGGTCCGGGTGTTCCTCGCCGACCTTGGCTCCTTTGACCCCGCCGTAGTACAGCCCGATCGGCGGGTCGTCCTTGGTCACGTGGGTGATGGGCGAATACTCCTTGATCCAGTCGGCGATCTTGTCCCGCTGCTTCTCCACCTCGTCCAGGTTCTTCAGGCCGAACGCGTGTGCCCCGTAGGTGTAATTCGGGAGCCACTCGCGGACCTCCTTCGGGTCGAGCGACACCTGCGCCCCGTTCACCGCGGCGCAGTACAGCCGGGTCGATTCCCTCAGCACCGGATCGGCACTCTTGGGGTCGGCCATGTCGTCGTGGAACGCGAGCCACAGCGACGAACAGCCGCCCGCGGACCCGCCGGTGGCCCCGATCCGCTTCTTGTCGATGTTCCAGTCCCCGGCCTTGGAGCGCACGAACTGGAGCGCACGGGCCGCGTCCTCCAGGGGTGCCTTCACCGGCGGCGTCACCTTCTGTTCGTTCGCCTGGGCCATCAGCCGGTAGTTGATGGCGACCACCGAGATGCCGTTGTCGAGGTAGGTCTTCACGCCCCCGTAGTACCCGCTCTTGTCGCCGTTCACCCAGCCGCCGCCGTGGATGCAGAAGACGACCGGCGTCGGCTTGTCGGACTTGGCCTGCCAGAAGTCGAGCACCTGGCGGTCGAGTTTGCCGTACGCGACGTTCGCGGCGGTCGGCGTGACGGCCGGGACCGGGAGCTTCTTCTCGACCTTCTTCTCGTCCTTCTTGTCCTGCGCCTGCCCACCCGCCAGGGCGAGCAGAACGGTCAGGGCGAATGCGAGCGTGGGGCACATGAACCTGCGGGTCAGCATGTGACTCTCCGGTTGAGGTGTGGAAGTGGGCGATCGGCGGCGGGACGGCGTTCGGCCCCGACCATACCACAGCATGCGCGTGCCTGCAATCGTTCGGAACACAACCGCCGGCGAAAAGGGCGTGCGGGGATCGCGGCTCAGGGCGGCTACCGCTTGGCGGGTTCGGCGTCCCACACCTCGATGTCGTCGAAGTACCCGTCCGTACCCGCGACGCCGAGTTCGATCTTCGACTTGGTCGCGTGGGCGATGCCCGACGGGCGGCCGGCCGTCTCCACGTTCACCATCTGGCAGGTACTCCACGGGGCCGGGTACACGTTCCCGCGAACCCGCACGTGGTGCCCGACGGGCTCGGCCGTTCGCCGCCGCAAGGCCGGCGTCGCGACCGTCACCGATCCGGACGCGGGTGCGAACAAAAGTTGATCGCGGGCGCCGACACGTCGGGCGCGTCGCTCGGGTTGGCCGTCGGGTGCGAGGACGAGGCCGGCCCGTTCCGGACGGTGCCACCCCCCGGAACGTCCCGGCCGCCCGAGGGGCGTCCGGCCCGCCGCACGAGTACGTCCGCAACGGCACGGCCAAAGTGTTGACCCTGTTCCGCCCTTCCGACGGGCGGGTGCGCATCGCGGGCGCGACCTCGGTCACCGACGCGGTTCTCCACCCGTGGGTGAAGCGGGAGCTGGCCGCCGTCCGGGCCGAGTTGCCCGCGCCGCCCCCGACGGCCGATGCGCCACGGGCCGCATGGGAGCGGTGGCAGCTCGGGTTAACCTTGCCGATCACGCGGCCGGAACAACTGCCGGCGTTGCGGGTGCTGTTGGTGCTGGACAACCTGGCCGGGCACACGCCGCCGGCGCTGGTGTTGTGGCTGTTCGCCCACGGGGTGATGTGGAGTTCCCCACGAAAAGTGGACAGCGTTTAGCGGTGGGTTCGGTTATGCGTCCG
>JAYTTN010000268.1:0-6884 GCA_043745295.1 Fimbriiglobus sp.
CGGCGGTTCTTCGGCGGCGGGCGGCAGAACACGCTGACCGGCGAGGACGTGGCGTGGGAAACCGTCAAGCAGAAGCTGCTGGAGATCATCGCCGACGAGGACAAGAAGGCTCCGCTGTCGGACGAGGACATCGTCGAGAAGTTCCAGGCGGCCGGGCTGAAGGTGGCCCGCCGCACCGTGACCAAGTACCGCGAGGCGCTGAAGATCCCGTCGTCCCGCCAACGCCGCGATTGGACTGCGGCTTGAGCGGGGAGGCCGTTCTCGGCGAGCGGGGGGCGTTAGCCCCCTGTTTGCATTTGAAGAAACAGGGGCTGACGCCCCCGGCTCGCCAAGTCGATGGTCCTCTCGCACAATAGCCCCTTCACACCTCCCGCTTCGCACCACGGCCCGTCCCATGCCCGCATCCGACCTGATCGTCAGCGTGTCCGGCATCCGCGGCGTCGTCGGCGACTCGCTGACCCCGGAGGCCGCCACACGGTTCGCCGCCGCGCTGGGCACCTTCCTGAACGGCGGCAACGTCGTCCTCTCCCGCGACAGCCGGCCGAGCGGCGAGATGCTCAAGCACGCCGTCGTCGCCGGGCTGCTGAGCGTCGGCTGCACGGTGGAAGACATCGGCATCGCCGCCACGCCGACGGTCGGCATCGCCGTGCGGAACCTGCACGCGGCGGGGGCCGTCCAGATCACTGCGTCGCACAACCCGGCCCCGTGGAACGGCCTGAAACTGTTCGGCGGGGCCGGGGCCGTACTCCCGGCGAACCAGGGCCAGCAGGTGCGGATGGCCTACGATTCGCAGGCGTTCGCGCGGGTCGGGTGGGACAAGATCGGCTCCGTGCGCGTGCCGCCGGACGTGACCGACGACCACCTCCGCCTCGTGCTGGATCACGTCGGCACCGCCGTCATCGCCAGCCGGGGGTTCCGCGTGTTCCTGGACGCCAACGCCGGCGCGGGCGGGCCGCTGGGGATGCGGCTGCTCGGCGAACTCGGCTGCGAAGTCGTTCAGTACGGCTGCGAGCCGACCGGCCAGTTCCTGCACGAACCGGAGCCGACGCCGGCGAACCTGACCGAAGTCGCGCCGTGGGTGGCGCGGCACGAGGCCGCCGTCGGCTTCGTCCTCGACCCCGATTCGGATCGCCTGTCGCTCATCGACGAGACCGGCACCTGCGTGAGCGAGGAACTCACGCTCGCGTTGGCGGTGAAGTTCCGGCTGCGCTCCGTCACCGGCCCGGTCGTGGTGAACATGTCCACGTCGCGGGTGATCGAGGACATCGCCGCCGCCGCCGGGTGCGACTTCCACCGCTCGGCCGTCGGCGAGGCGAACGTGGTGGAACTCATGCGGTCCACGAACGCGGTCATCGGCGGCGAGGGCAACGGCGGCGTCATCGACCCCCGCATCGGCTGGGTCCGCGACCCGTTCATCGGAATGGGGCAAATCCTCAACCTGATGGCCGACGAGCGGAAGCCGCTGTCGCAACTGATCGCCGAGTTGCCGCAATATTCCATGCTCAAGACGAAGTTCACCGTGCCGAAGGAGAAGCTGCCGGCGGCGCTCGCCGCGCTGACGGCCCGCTTCCCGGACGCGACGGCGAACGCGGTGGACGGCCTGCGACTGGACGGCCCCGACTGGTGGCTGCACGTGCGGGGCAGCAACACCGAGCCGGTCGTCCGCGTCATCGCCGAGGCCCCGACCGCGGCCCGCGCGACGGAGCTGTGCAAGGAGGCGGGGGCGTTGTTCGGGTGACGGGAAGAGTGGTAGAATGCGGTCGTGGGTTCGCTGTCCGATCCGGAGGGTTCGCCGTGACAGAGCAAGACGCCTCATTCCGGTGGCAACACTGGAGCGTGAAAGGAACGAAGGACCAGTTGTCGCGGGTCATCGAAGCCCTAGACGCCGCCCTGCCAGAAGGGTGGTTCCGAGTCGGCGAAGCGGACTCGACATTGGCACATTCGAGCCTCTTCGCCATCAACACGCTTGCCAAGTATCGCTTGGCCGCCGGCGGTCAGACGCGAATGACTCTTGGTCTCGACTTGTGGGGAAGCGAGTTGCGGGGAGGCAGGGTTACGGGGCCGTCCTCCCCTGCGACCACTCCGGGAGCCAGGATGATCTTCGCGTGGGAGGACGCGGATCGCTTCCTGTGCGAGGGGGTGTTCCCGGCGGCCCGGAAAGTCGGTGCCGAGGTTCGCTGCCCCACGCCGGAGCAGCATTTCTTCGACGGCCTGCCGTGGGAAGTGAAGGACGGGTTGGGCGAGTTCGACGTGGTGTCCCGCAAGGCGCTTCCGCTGAACCGGGAGGAGTCCGAGGCGTGGCAGGCGTTCGTGGTTGCGGCGTACCGCTCGACGGCCTCGTTCGACCGCGACTTGATGCGCGACTGGTTCGTCAAGGTCGGCGGCTGGTCGGGGCCGTCCGCCGAGGAGTTGACTGGCCACTTCTTCGACGAGTGCCGGCTGCTCGCCCGCTACCGCGACACGCTGGTGATCGCGTGACACCGATCGCCGAAGTCGCCGACCGGATGCGGGCGAACCCGGCTCCGGTCCTGATCGTTGATAGTTGCAACTTCCTCGACCTCATCCGAGTCGCCCGGCCGACGAAGGACGCGCCCGAACGCCGCGTCGATATCGAAGAGCTGAAGGCCGCCGTCGCGCTGCACAAACTCCTGACGAGTGCGGAACCGCTGCTGCACCACCTCGTGCCGGAACTGGTGCCGCGCGAGTTCGCCGACAACGCGGCGGAAAAAGTGGAGCGGCCGTTCCGGGACTGGCTGGTCGCGCACGAGAAGGGTCGTCAGTGGCTCGCGGACGCGACCGCCGCGGTTGGCGTCCCTCTCCCACCGAGTCCGGTCGTGCCGCCCGACGCCTCCCGCCAATTCCGAGACCTTGCCGCGCGGCTGCTGGCGACCGCGACGGTTCTGGAGCGCGACCTTCCTTGCCTGCTTCGAGCGGTGGAGCGGCTCATCTCTAAACGACGACCGTCGCACAAGAAGGAAATGAAGGATTCGATGAACTTGGAGCAGGCTCTGGAGTTGTGCCGCCGGCTCGCGGACGGCGTTCCGTTCCCCCACCCGATCTGTTTCGTCAGCGCGAACACGAAAGACTTCGCCGATTCGCCCGAAGGCTCGCGGCTCCACCCTGACCTGGAAGCCGAATTCGACGCTGTGAATCTGCTCTACTTTACGTCGCTTCGGTCGGCACGTGGTCACCTATTGAAACTCAAATACGCCGTGTGACCCAACCTCGGAGGAGCCGCCATGCCCACCGCGAACGACGCCGACCGCGAACCCGACCTCGCCCGCGCGGCGGAAGCCCTGACGTGGGCCACCAAGGTCGCCGTCCTGACCGGGGCCGGGGTGTCGGCCGAGAGCGGGGTGCCGACGTTCCGCGCGTCGGACGGCCTGTGGGAAGGCCACCGCATCGAGGACGTGGCCACGCCGATGGGGTTCGCCGCCAACCCGGCGCTGGTGTGGCGGTTCTACAACGGCCGACGGGAGAACGTGGGGCGGGTGCAGCCGAACCCCGGACACCGCGCGCTCGTGGCGTTGGAGGACCGCTTCGGCGAGGGGTTCACGCTCGTCACGCAGAACGTGGACGGCCTGCACCAGCAGGCCGGCAGCCGGAACGTGCTGGAAATCCACGGCAGCCTGCGACGGACCCGCTGTACCGGTTGCCTGACCGTCGAGGAGCGCGGGCTGGACAACCTCGGCGACGCGCCGGCCTGCACCGGGTGCGCGAAACCGCTCCGCCCCGACATCGTCTGGTTCCACGAGTCGTTGCCGGCGGACATCTGGGAGGCCGCGCAGACGGCCGCCCACGAGTGCGACGTGCTGCTGGTGGTCGGCACGTCGGCGGTCGTCTACCCGGCCGCGTCGGTCATCCCGATTGCCAAGGCCAACGGCGCGACGGTGATCGAGTGCAACCTGACCCGCACCGAGGCCAGCCACGCGGCCGACGTGGGGCTGTACGGGCCGTCCGGGCAAACGCTGCCGGAGCTGCTGGCGATGCTGACGGGGTGACGCCGAGCGGCTTCCGTATCCTGACCGCATGTGGCACCGCCTCGCCCCGCGACCCGACCCCGGCGCGCTCGACCTCGCCGCCGAGTCGGTGGCCCTGTCCATCCGCTGGTTCGGCCTCGTCGTCGGCGTGCTGCTGGCCAATTTCGGCCAGTCCCCGCACCCCCTGACGCTGAACGGCCTGCTCGCCCTCGGCCTCGCCTTCACCGCGCTGAACACGCTCTTCTTCCGTCGCGGCCGGGTCTTCCTCCGCGACTTCCCGCTGGCGGTGTCGGCGCTCGAAGCGGTGTTCATCGGCCTGCTCTGCCGGTTCGACGCCGGGCTGGATTCGCCGTTCCGCTTCTACTACCTGCTGTCGCTCGTCTGCTGCGCCATGCGGCACACGCCCCGCGTCACGTTCGCCACCTGCGGGCTGGACGGCCTCAGCTACTCGGCCCTGTTCCTGCTCACCGACGCCTCCGACCGGAACGTGTCGCTGTACCTGCTCACGCTGGTCATCCTGGCGTGGGTGACGTGGGCGGCCGGGGCGATGGCGCGGATGCTGCAGCGGGCCGGCGACGACCTCCGCCGCCTGAACGCCGAACTGACCGCCAACCAGCAGGAGTTGGAACGGCGCATCGCCGACCGCACCCGGCAACTGGAAGAGTCGCAGGCGCAGGTGCAGCACCAGGAAAAGATGGCCGCGTTCGGCCTGCTGGCGGCCGGCATCGCGCACGAGGTGGGCAACCCGCTGACCGGCATCAGCGGCATCGTCCAGATGCTGGAGCGGCGCGACCCGGACGCCTACACCCGCGAGAAGCTGTCCACGGTGACGACGCAACTGGCCCGCATCCAGACCATCCTGCGGGAGCTGGTCACGTTCAGCCGGCCGGCCGACGACACCGTCGGGCGGGTGCGGGTGCGGGAGGTGATCGACGAGGCGCTGGGCATCGCCAAGTACTACAAGGGCGGCAAGAACCGCGACCTGACGGTGAGCGTGCCGGACGACCTGCCGGTGCTGGCCGGCGTCCGCGACCAACTGGTGCAGGTGGTGTTCAACCTGGTGCTGAACGCCATCGACGCCACCGGCAAGGGTGGCCGCATCACGGTGGCGGCGGCTAAAGATACTGTCGGTGGCCGAGTCGTCTTGACGGTCACGGACGACGGCACCGGGATCGACGCGGCGACTCTCGCGCGGCTGTTCCGACCGTATGTGACGACCAAGCGGCACGGCACCGGGTTGGGCCTGTTCGTCGTCCGCCGCATCGTCGAGGCGCACGGCGGCCGTGTGACGGTGGACTCGACGCCGGGCCACGGGGCCGCTTTTCGGGTGGAGTTGCCTACAGTGTGACGGTCTTCGCCCCATTCGCGTACCGGATTCGCTTCGATGCCCTTGCCTCACCTCACCGCCGCGCCCGCCGTTCTCGTCGTGGACGACGAGCCGGTCATCCGCGACACGCTGTGCGAGTTCCTCCAGCAGGAAGGCTACGCGGTGGCGTCCGCCGGCACCGGCGAGCAGGCGCTCGCGCTGGCCGCCGCGCGGAAGTTCGACCTCGCCCTGTGCGACATCAACCTGCCGGGGCTGGACGGCATCGAAGTCTTGGAGCGCCTGCGGGCCGCCAGCCCGGACACGTTCGTCGTCCTCATCACCGCCTACGGCACCGTCGAGACGGCCGTCGAGTCCTTCCAGAAGGGCGCGTCGGATTACCTCATCAAGCCGATCCTGCTGCACGAAGTCCACGAGAAGATTCGCCGGCTGCTCGCCCAGCGGGAACTCCGCCGCGAGAACCAGTGGCTGCGGCGGGAGCTGCACCGCGACGCCGAAGGCGGCGACATGGTGGTCGGCCGGAGCGCGGCGATGAAGGCCGTCATGGACCTGGCGCGGCGGGTCGCCCCCAGCCCGTCCACGGTCCTGATCCTCGGCGAGAGCGGCACCGGCAAGGAGTTGATGGCCCGCGCCGTCCACCGCCTGGCCCAGGCCGCGAAGCCGACCGACGGCCGGTTCGTGGCCGTGAACTGCGCCGCCATTCCCGGCGAACTCCTGGAAAACCAGCTCTTCGGCCACCGCCGGGGGGCGTACACCGGGGCCGACCGCGACACGGCCGGGGTGTTCGTCCACGCCGGCGCGGGCACGGTGTTCCTGGACGAAATCGGCGAACTGCCGCTGGCGACGCAGGCCAAGTTGCTCCGCGCCATCGAACAGAAGGAAGTCATGCCGGTCGGGGCGAACGAGCCGGTGACGGTGCAGGCCCGCATCCTCGCCGCGACGAACAAGGACTTGGCGAAGGAAGTGGCGGCCGGCCGGTTCCGCCAGGACTTGTTCTTCCGGCTGAACGTGGTGGCCCTCACGCTGCCGCCGCTGCGCGAACGCCGCGACGACCTGCCGGAGCTGGTGGAGGCGATGCTGACCAAGCACGCGCGGGCGGCGGGGAAGAAGTTCACCGACATCAGCCCGGAGGCGATCCGCCGCCTTCAGGGGTACGCCTGGCCGGGCAACATCCGCGAGCTGGACAACGCCGTCCAGCGGGCCGTCATCCTCGGCGAGCCGCCGGTGGTGGAAGCCGCCGACCTGCCGCCGGACCTGTCGCCGATGTCGCCCGACCCGGCCGCCGTGGACGATCTGTCCGAGGCGGTCAAGCGGTTCGAGAAGCGGCACCTCGAGCGCATCCTGGCCGAGACGCCGGACAAGCGGGAGGCCGCCCGCCGGCTGAAGATCGGCCTGAGCTCGCTGTACCGCAAGATCGAGCAGCTCGGCATCGCCGTGGGGTGAGTCGGAGAGGAAGACACACTCTTCACCGCGGAGCGGTGACGGCCGGTAGCCAGGGGTGACTGGCGAGCGCAGCTCGCGGAACCCCTGGAGTCGAGGCGAGGGGGCATCGAGTCCCGGAGGGACGACGGATCGGGGTT
>JAYTTN010000269.1:0-1885 GCA_043745295.1 Fimbriiglobus sp.
TACGCGCTGATCGTCCCGGCCGGCGTCGTGCATGCGTACAAGAACGTCGGCGACAAGGACGGCTGGGTGTTCAACGGCGCGAACCGCCTCTACGCCGGCTGGCTCAAGCAGGACGCGGTGGACGAGATCCGCCACGAGTCGAAGGCCGATTCCCCCTACAAGTTGGACTGACGCGGATGGCCGAATCCGAGCGCGACGACCCGAAGCCCGACGAAGTTTGGTACGGCGACGGCCTGAAGTTCACCTGCACGCAGTGCGGCAAGTGCTGCACCGGTGCCCCCGGCTACGTCTGGGTGGACGACGCCGAGATCACCGCGATGGCGGCGGCGCGGGGCGAGCGCGAGAACGAGTTCGTCGCGCTGCACACGAAGATGGCCAAGGGCCGGCGGACGCTCCGCGAGCGCGAGAACGGCGATTGCGTCTTCTACGACCGCCGCAAGGGCTGTACCGTGTACCGGGTCCGGCCGCGGCAGTGCCGGACGTGGCCGTTCTGGGAAAGCAACCTGACGACCCCCGAGGCCTGGCAGCAGGCGGTCGAGATCTGCCCCGGCTCCGGCGAGGGTCAGCTCATCTCGGTCGAGGAGATCACGGCGCGGCTCAAAGTCATCAAGATGTAGGGGCCCATGAGCGAGGCGTTGCGCGAGCGGGTGTTGCAAGTGTACGCGGAGGTGGACGCCGCCGTCGCCGCCGCGTCGCCGCGCTGCGTGGCGTCGGGCAAGTGCTGCCGCTTCGCGGAGTACGGGCACACGCTGTTCCTGAGCCGCTTCGAGGCCGAAATCCTGCTCGAAGCCGCCCCCGAGTACGCCACGCCGGTCGGCCGCGAAACCTGCCCGTTCCAGGTGAACGGCATGTGTACGACGCGGGACCCCAGGCCGCTGGGCTGCCGCATCTACTTCTGCGACGAGGCGTACACCGAGACCGGCAACGCGATTACCGAGGTGGCGGTGACGAAGCTGAAGCGGCTGGCCGACGAGTTCGACGCCCCGTGGGAGTACGCCCCGCTGCACCACTTCCTGAACCTCCCGGAACGCCCGTCCCCGACGCGCATCCCGCTGCCCCTGACGTAAGGACCGTCGCCATGTTCCGCACGCTGGTGATCCTCACGCTGACGCTCTGCGGGGCGGCCGCGCACGCCGCCGACTGGCCGCAGTTCCTCGGGCCGACGCGCGACGGCGTCTCGACCGAAACCGTGGCCCCGTGGGCTGCACCGCCGAAGGTGCTGTGGCGGCAGCCGCTCGGCGAGGCGCACAGCTCGCCCGTCGTCGCCGCCGGGGTGGTTTATGCTTTCTTCAAGCCGGCCGGCAAGAACGAGGACGCACTCGCGGCATTCAGAGCCGACACCGGCGACAAGCTGTGGCAGAAGTCCTACGCCCGCGCTGCTTTTACGCCGCTGTTCGGCGTCGGCCCGCGCGGCACCCCGGCCGTGGACGGCAACCGCGTCTACACGCTGGGCAACACCGGCGTGCTGGCGTGTTGGGACGCCAAGACCGGCGACGTGGCCTGGAAGGTCGAGACGCTAGCTGACTTCGCCGCGAAGAACCTGTTCTTCGGCGTCAGCACCTCGCCGATCGTCGTCGGCGACACGGTCGTGGTCATGGTCGGCGGCCCCGAAGCCGGCATCGTCGGCTTCGAGAAGTTGACCGGCAAAGTCTCATGGAAGGCGACCGGCGACCCCAGCAGCTACGCCGGGCCGACGCTGCTGACCACCGAGCCAAAACAGCTTGTGACGCTGACCGGCACGCACGTTCGGTCGCTGTCGCCCGAGGGCAAGCTGCTGTGGTCGTTCCCTTTCAAGGACGGCCTCAACGAGAGTTCGACGACGCCGGTGCGCGTCGGCGACCTGGTCGTCGCCAGCAGCGTGACGGCCGGCAGCGTGGCGTTCAAG
>JAYTTN010000270.1:0-6860 GCA_043745295.1 Fimbriiglobus sp.
TCAAGAACCGTCGCTCACGCTTCCGGCTCGGAACAGACGGGCATCAAGAACCGTCGCTCACGCTTCCGGCTCGGAACAGAGCGACGGGCATCAAGAACCGTCGCTCACGCTTCCGGCTCGGAACAGAGAAAAAATCTCGTCGCCACAACACCTGTCCAGTCATGGCGTTAGAAGGAGTTTTTGAAAAACCGTCCACTTTGATTTGACAAACCCAAAAACGGAGCGCATATCTGTTACTGTAGCTATTGTACACCGCCGGACTTCACCCGACGACGGCACCCAGTCCGACACCGGTGAGGAGGCCCGTGTTCATCCGGCCGTTCGTGGTGGTGAACACGCCGGGGAAGCGGTCGTCCCACCCGGCGTTGGCGGCCGGGCAGTACTGGCGCGAGTTGGCTTCGATGGCGACCACGCCGGGGATGCGCGCCGCCAACCCCGCCGAGTGGATCAGGCTCGCGCCGGGGCACGTCAGATCCTGCACGCAGCGGAACAGGCCGAACTTCTGCGCCGCCACCGCCAGCAGCAGCGATTGCGTCTGCCCCTTGCACGCCTTGAACGCCACGCCGGTGTACCCCTGCTCGCGGGCCAGGTGCAGCGTCTCCAGGTCCAGTAGCGATTCGTCGATCACGACCGGCTTCAGCTTCGCCGCCGCGTGCATCTTGTTCTGCGGGTTCGCCTTCAGGTCGCGGGCGGTCGGCTGCTCGACGTACTGGATGCGGTCGAACGCCTCCGGCGACGCGGCGCGGATGCGGTTCAGCACGTCCAGCAGGTATTCGACGTTCTGGCACCGCTCGTTGAAGTCGAGGGAGAACTGGAACGCGCGGCCGGGAGCGGTTTCCACTGACACCGCGTTGACACCGAGGACGCGGGCCACGTCCCACCCGCCGTCGTCGCCGTTCAGCTTGATCTTCAGGTGCGTCAGCCCGTCGCGGGTGATCCACTGGGCGAGCGTCTCCGGCAACCCGTCCCCGACGGGTTGCTTGACTTCCGCTTGCGTCAGCGGGTCGAGCGCGCCGACGAGGTGATACAAAGGCAACTCCGGCTGCGGGTCGCGGGCGATGAAGTGGTGCAGCTTGTCGCCGCGGAACTCCTCGCCGAGGTGGTCGCCGAGGTCGTCGTCGAAGAACGGCGGGCCGTAAGTGTGGTAGCTGTTCAGCCCGTGGACCTTGCCGTAGGCGTCGTGAAGGGCCGCGTCGAAGGCGGAGTTCACGACGAATAGGGCAAGCTCTGGTATGTTCGGCGATTGAGAGGTGTTGCAGATGCCGTTCGAGTACATAACGGGGTCGCACGTCAAGCATTCAACTGCGAGGCCGATTGAGATGGGGTGTCCCGGTTGACTCACCCCATCCGCGTAGACGAGATTCTTCGTGTCGAGGTAGAAGCCCAGGTTCGCTTTGGCGACCTGTTTCATGATCGCGAGCGTGCCTTCGTAGCCGAGTTCCTTGTCCGGCCACGCCCAGACGTTGCCCAGCGGCATGGAGCCGAAACCGGTGGCGACCTTGCCGGCCACGGTCTCCACCGTCATCGTCACGTTCAGGATCGTGACCTTGTCCAGTGCCGCCCCGCCGAACTTGATCGGCGTGCGGTAGGCGAAGTCCTCGAAGGCGAAGGCCACGTCCTTGACGCGGATGTCGGTGGGAAGCACGGGAGTAGCCTGGGGTGGAGTGCGGGGGTTAGAACGCTTCCGCCTCGCGGGCGCGGATCGCGGCGAGTTCGCCGGGGGTCAGGAATTGCAACCGACACCGCTCGACTTCGCCGTCGGCGAACAGCAGCTCGCCGACTCGCCTCACCCACGCGCCGAGGGCGTCGTCGGCGTAGCGGAATTCGTGGAACGAGAAGCAGCCCCACTCCTGAGCGTGCCGCGCGACGTACTCGTCCGGCGACAGGCCCAGTTCGTCCGGGGAAAACATCGTGCGGGCGATCTCGTCGCCGGGTTCCGCCGCCCGGTTCTGTCCGCTCCCGCTGTCCGGCGTGTGTTCGTCCATCACTCGCTCTCCTCAGGGGTAGACGACGTGAACCCGAAGATGCCACGCGGTGCCGTCGCGGATCGGCTCCCATACCACGACCGTCCCGCCCAGCGCGGCGACTGCGTCCGCGAGGAAGTCGCCCACCCGCGTTCCCGATCCGTCGCCGCCGCCCGCGAGTGCCGCCGCGGTCGTCCGTTCGACATTGTACGCCTCCAACACCGTCGGCGTCGGCAGGAGCGTTTGCCGCAAGCCGTCGGCGAGCAGCCCGCCGGTCGAGCGTGGCGGCAGGCGGCTGTTCCTGTGGATCCCATCGACGGATACGAGTCCGCGTCTCGGGTCGAGTCGCAGACTCGCGCCGCCTCGGCCGCCGGGCGCGGCGGGGTCGAAATCGAAGTACAGGCGAAACGGGTCCGCCGGATCGGACCGAACGGTGACGCTCGCGTTCGCCATCGCCGTGCCCGCTCCCGCACCGAGGTGAGGTCGTCCCGCTACAACATCGGCATGATACCAGATTGGCAACTGCCGCCCGGCGTGGACCGCGGCCTCCACGACTACATGCGATCCGCCGAGATGGTCGCGGGGTACGACGCCATGATGGCCGCGTCGCCGCTGGCGGCGCTCGACGTGCGGTTCTGCCAGCGCTGGTTCCCGACGCCCGGCCGGGTCATTGACCTCGGCTGCGGCACCGGCCGATTGGCGAAACCGATGACCGAGCTGGGCCACGAATACGTCGGCGTGGACTTGAGCGCGGAGATGCTGGCTCGGGTTCCCCTCTCCCCCAGGGCACGAATCGGCGTCCACCTCGGCAACCTCGTCGAATCCGCGTCCCTGCCGGCCGGTCCGTTCGACTCCGCCGCGTGCCTGTTCAGCACCCTCGGCATGATCGTCGGGGCGGTGAACCGCCGCACCGCCGTGGCGAACGTGTTCCGGCTGTTGAAACCCGGCGGGGTGTTCGTGCTGCACGTCCACAACCGGTACTTCCGCGGCCTCGGCTGGAAGGGCGTCCGCGCCGGTGACATCACGATGTCGCAAGCCTACGGCGGTGCCCCCCTGACGCTGCACCACTTCGGCCGGCGCGAGGCGGTCGGGCTGCTGACGGCGGCGGGGTTCCGGATTCTCGAAGTGATGCCCGTCGCGGCGGAGGGCGAGTTGCGAAAGCCGTGGCTGTTCCCCACGCGGCGGGCGTATGGCTACCTGATCGCGGCACAGTCCGAGCCGGAAGCGTGAGCGACGGTCGGGCGGAAGACCGTCGCTCACGCTTCCGGCTCGGATCGGAACACCGTCACGACCCGACCCGGCGGCCGGCGTCGGGGATGTCGCGGGTGTACTCGCGGCCCATCCACGGGGACGAGAACAGGAAGTCGGCGGTGGCGGCGTTGCACGCGACCGGGATGTTCCACATGGTGGCCAGGCGGATGACGGCCTTCACGTCCGGGTCGTGCGGCTGCGAGGTGAGCGGGTCCCAGAAGAAGATGAGCAGGTCGATCTTCAACTCGGCGACGAGCGCGCCGACCTGCTGGTCGCCGCCGAGCGGCCCGGACAGCAGGCAGGTGACGGGCAGGCCGAGCGCGCCGCCGATGACGCGGCCGGTGGTGCCGGTGGCGTACAGCTCGTGCCGTTGCAACTCGGCCAGGTGTTCGGTCGCCCACGCCAGCAGCGCCGGCTTCTTGGCGTCGTGGGCGACGAGGGCGATCCGCTTGCGGGCCGGGATGGGATGGAGCATGGTTGTCTTCTGGAGGGCAAGGCTCCTGCCGAGCCGGGGTATGGACGGTGATCGATCCGAGCCGGAAGCGTGAGCGACGGTTCTTGTCGAATCTCGTCGCTCACGCTTCCGGCTCGGACAGGCACGGCTCGGCAGGAACCTCGCCCTCCCGAAGACGGGTCGGTCACTTCGCGACGGGTTTGGCGTCGGCGTCCAGGTCGCCCAGCGCGTACTGCAGGCCGGCCAGGTAGTGCGTCAGGACGGCCGTGTTCCAGTAGATGTCCTGCCGGTGGCCGAGCGAGCAGTAGAACGTCCGCCCCTTGCCGTAGGTGCTCAGCCAGCTCACCGGGTAGAAGCCGTCCTTCCGCTTGCCGATGCTCACGTTCGTCTTGTCGTTGTCGAGCGTCAGCAAATAGCGGCGGTCGCCCGGCAGGGCGGTGTCGTCGCGGAACTGGTAGATCTCGTCGATGATCTCGAACCCCTTGCCGTCGAACGCCGCGTTCAGCGGGTGCTTGGGGTCCACGTTCTTGATCGTCACCTTGGCGTTCGAGTTCCACGGGTGGCCGTCGAACGCGCCGCCCATCATGACGTTGAAGTCCTTCCAGCCCTTGTAGGTGTCGGTGGCGGCGTGGATGCCGAACAGCCCCTTGCCGCCCTCGACGAACGCCTTCAGGCTGGCCTTGTACTCCTCCTCCGTCTTGGCGGCGGCGGCCTTCTGCTCCTTGGTGGCGTCCTTGGCCAGCTTCGGGGCCATGCAGTTCTCGGTTGTGTTCAGGAACACCACGGCGTCGAACTTCTTCAGCTTGTCGGCGGCGAAGAAGCTCTCGTCCTCGGTGGCGAAGGCGGTGTACGCCTTCGTCTTCTCGCCCATCAGGGTGAGGGTGCGGATGCCGGTCTCGATGGAGTCGTGGCGGAAGCCGGCGGTGCGGCTGAAGATCAGGATGTTCCGCTCGGCCTTCGGCTTGGCCGGAGCGGACGCGGGGAGCGCGGCTTCGATCTTGCCGAGAACTTTCTCGACGGGGTCGGCGGCGGCGAGGTCGGCGAACAGGCCGGCGGCGGCGAGGAACGCGGCGGACAGCGGGAACACGCGGCGCATGGCGGAACACTCTCGGAGAGGGGCGGCCCGACGCGCGGGCCATCGCCTACCTTCTCACGCCGGGGGGCGGTCGGCAAGGGCGGCCGCAAATTGGGTACGGCAAAGTGTCCTGGCACCGCCGGAGTTCGGCCCTCACCCGGTTGCTTCGCAACCACCCTCTCCCTGTCATCCTGAGCCGGTGGCTCCGGCGGGCGAGGGTTGAAGTCTCGTAGCCTGACTCTCCCGAGTCGGGCCGTTCCACCGAGGCGATTCGGCCCGACTCTGGAGAGTCAGGCGACGAGGGGGATGCGATGCCGCGTCGGCTCTTCCTCCCCTCTCCCCAGTTCCCGCGCCGGCGCGGAACGTCCGAGGGAAAGGGGCCGGGGGTGAGGGCCTGAACCACACATGGGAGTTTTCCAGACGCCGAACGCCTGACAACCGGCACACTTTGCCGGAGTCATCTCGTCCATCCGACCGGCGAACGGATCGGGACTCCCCGATCCGGCACAGGCGGAATCACCCGCCCTCCCGGTGCGGCAAGTGCGGCCGGCGGGCGCGAACGCGATCCAGAAATTCCGCACCGCCGGACGATGCCAGTGGGGTCGGAATCGTCACGCAGTCAGTCCGAACCGTGGGCAGGATGCCCGCGAGGCGGCCGAGGGATCGGTCATGAGCAGTCCGCCGCGCAGGATGGCCCGCAGCCCGCTCCGCTGGGCCGTCGTTTTGCTGGCGGCGGTTGACATGGGCCGTGCGGCCGATCCGCTGCTGCCGGCGATTCCACTGCCGCCGATGCCGACGGTCGCGCAGCCGGACCCGAAGGCGAAGAAGCCCGACGCGGTGCAGGACAAGGAGCAAGCCGCCAGAGAGAAGGCCGAGAAGGAGAAGGAGAAGGAGAAGGCCGACACGGCCGCGCCGCCGTGGACGGCGTGGCAGCCGCCGGGCCGGGCCGTGACCCTGGCCGAATGCTTGGCCGTCGCCGCCCGGCGGCAGCCGGCGGTCCTGGCGGCGCAGTACAGCCTGGCCGCGTCCGAGCGCGGATACCTGGCGCTGCTGCACGTCAACCGCACGGCCGAGTTCTTCCGGCCGGACCTGCCGATCCGCCGACACCAGGCGCTGCGCGGCATCGCGGCCATGACGGCGGAAGTTCGGAAGGCCATGCAGGAGGGCGTGTGGGACACCACGCGGGTGTATTTCGAGTACGTCCGCGCCACCCAGCAGGAGCAAACGGCCACCGACATCGTCGATCAACTGGAGGTGTACTACCGGGTGGCCGAGGGACTGCTGGAGGTCGGCTTCCCGCGCCCCAAGCTGAACCGCTTCACCGTGTACGCGCTCGGCGACGCCATCGTCAAAGTCCGCGAACTGCGGGAGAAGGCCGGGTACGGGCGGCGGCTGGCGGTCGCCGCCCTGGCCGAAGCGATGGGCCTGGAGGCCGGCGAGCAAGTCTACCCGGCGGCCACGAATTTGCCGGTCATGAGCGGCGCGGTGACGGAAGAACAGGTGGTCGGGTACGCCCTGGCCGTTCGCCCCGAGTTGGTGCAGGCGGCGGTGCTGGTGGACCTGTCGCGGCTGGAAGTGGCCGCCCAGAACGCCGTCCGCCACCGGCAGAGCGTGCCGACGTATGCCAGCGGCGGGGACCTGCACGCGAAGATGCTGCCCGCGCCGGTGCGGAACGGCGACTACCGGCCCGGCGCGGTGCCGCCGGAAATGCCGGCCACCCTCGTCGGCAAGCGGGAAGACCGGGTCGCCCGCGCCGTGGAACTCTGTCTGCGAATGGACGAAGTGTACCGCAAGGCGGAGAATTTGACCCGCCTGGACGCGGTCAAGGCCTACCTTGATTGGAAGGCGACGGCCGAGCGGATGGCGGCGGCGGAGAAGCGGTTCGAGCGGGGCAAGCGGCTGGCCGAGGAGTCCCGCTCGGCCGCCGCCGCTCGGGAAGACCCGCAACTGCTGGTGCAGAACGAAGGTCTCGCGTTCGAGGCGCAGGCGGCCTACGTCGAGGCGGTGTACGAGCACCTGAAGGCACTGCTGACGCTGGAGCGGGTGACGGCCGGGCAGGTGAAGGCCGGGTTCGCCGACCGGTGAGGATGGCCCTTTTTGGCGAACCGGCGGCGGG
>JAYTTN010000271.1:0-6844 GCA_043745295.1 Fimbriiglobus sp.
GAACGGGTGAACGGGTTCCTGGTGTCAGCCCGCCGACGGTCTTGTTAGCCCGCCGCGCCAGCAAGGGGCCAACCGCCGACAGGGATACCCACAAGCCCACGCCCCTCGCTCGCGCGTCGGGCTAACACAACCAGACCCGACCCATGACCCCGCTGCCCCAACTCGACTTCGCCGCCCTCCGGTCGTGGGGCGCGGCCGCCGTGCCGTCGGCCCTGTTCTGGACCGTCAGCGGGGCGCACCTGTACGGGTTCGAGTCGGTCGATTCGGACATCGACTTGCGGGGCTGCTTCCGCGCGCCGCTCCGCGACTTGCTCGGCCTCCGCGCGCCGACGGACACGCTCGAGCCGCAAGCCGAGGTGAACGGCACGCCGGTCGAAGCCGTGTCGCACGAGGTCGGCAAGTACCTGCGGCTGCTGGGTAAGAGCAACGGCTATGTGCTGGAACAAATCCTGTCGCCGCTGGTGGTGGCCGGCGAAGAGTTCCTGGCCGAACTCCGGCCGCTGGCGAAGCGATTCGTCACCCGCACCAGTTACCACCACTATCGCGGATTCCTGCAAACGCAGCGGAAGATGTTCGCCAAGGAGGAGGCGAAGAAGGCGAAGACGCTGCTGTACGCCTACCGGGTGGCGTTCACCGGCATCCACCTGCTGCGGACGGGCGAGGTCCAGCCGCACCTGCCGACGCTGAACGCGACGTTCGGGCGGGCGTACATCCCGGAGTTGATCGACCAGAAGCGGGCGGCGGAGATGGGACCACTGGCCGGGATCGACGCGGCGTTCCACGCCGACGAGTTGGACCGCCTCGAAGCGGAGTTGGATCGGGCGTTCGCCGAAAGCGCGCTGCCGGACGCCGGGCCGCTCGACGAACTGAACGAGTTCCTGGTGGCGACCCGGCTCGGCACTTGAGTGGCCGTCACTCCCGCGGTCGCAGCTGGCGGAGCGCTTCCAGCGCGGCGAGGCGGAGCAACTCCGGGGCGTAGCGGTCGCCGGCGGTCGCGTGGAGGTAGGCGACGTACTCCGGGTCGGAGTAGCCGAGTTGGGCCAGCGCCCGCACGCACTCGGTCCGCACCGGCATCGCCGGGTCGGTCATCGCCGACCGCACCAGCACCGCCTTCACCTCCGGCCGCGCGGCGTACCGCATTTCGGCCAGGTGGCTGGCTGCGGCCATCCGCACGGTCGGCCGCGCGGCCGTGGTCAGGTCGTTTTCCAGCGGCCGCATTTCCTGAAGCACCGCCCGCGCCAGGGGGTCATCACCCCACGACCGCTCGACCGTGATTTTCGGCGTCGTCGGCGTCCAACTCGACATCCGCTCCGCCGTGACTTGTGGTGCGGGCGGGGAAACGGACTCCTCCGGCAGGGGCACGGCGAGGTGGGCCATGCCGGGTGTCGCGGGCGGAGACGAGGGCGGCGTGACGGTCGGCGGCTTCGGCGGTTCGACGATCGTCATCGTGGGAGGCGGGAGCGCGGCCGGCATCTTCGGCGCGAACGTCGGCGGGCTTACCCGTACCGGTTTCGGCGGTTCCGGGGGCGGCGGGGTGATGACGACCGCTTTCGGCGGCAGGGGCGGCGGCGACAGCGGCGGAGGCGGAACGGACAGACTCGGCAGCGCGTTCGGCAGGAGCCGGTCCGACGCCGGGAGCGTGCCCGGCGCGCCGGTCCACGGCTGCGGCGCGGCTTCGACGGGGCGCTGGAACGCGGTCGGGCGACCGCCCAAAGACGACGGCATCTGACCGCGAACGGTGATCTCGGCCCCGTCGCCCGGTGGCTTCGGGGTGGGCGAGGGCGTCGGCGGCAGGGGCAGCGGAATCGGCTTCCACCGGTCGGGCGGACCGACAGGCGCGGGCAGCGGAGTCGGCATCTTCGCCGTCGAGGACGGCGGGACGGCCGTCGGCGACGGCACGGGCACGAGGGCGGCTTCGGGTACAGCCGGCTTCGGCGCGGGGACCGCGTCGGGCGTGATCGTCTTCCACTCGGTCACGGCCGAAGGGACCGGCGCGGGCGAGACAGCGGCCGGTGGTGGGAGTGGCACTGTCGGCTTCAGCGCGGGAACCGTGGCCGCGACTTGTGGCTTCGACACGGCCATCGCGAGGGGCGGTTGAACGGGCGGCGGAGGGGCGGCGAGCGGCGCGGCCCCGGCGCGGGGCATCTTGTCGGCCAGCTTGCCGGGCAGCGTGAACGTCTGGCCGGTGCCCACGTCCTGCACGTCCACGAGGACTTCGCCGTCGTCGAACGCGGACCGCTTCAGCACTTTCAGCTTGCGGTCGGGCTGGCCCGTCGTCCGCATGAGCAGCACGACAACGGCCTCGTCCGGCGCGGCAGCGCGAACCGCCGGCGCGGGAGCCGTGCCGGTGTTCGCCAGTGCCGCCGGCGGCAAGGACTGCGCCGCCGCGAAGCCGGTCCACCCGGCCGATACCGCCGTCGCGCGAAGGAGCCAACGGGTCATGGCAGTCGCCCCCATCCGAGTCCGAGCATCCGACTCTGCCAATCGGATCGGCAAACCGGGCGGGGTCGGTTGAATGTGTTCCGCGGAATCGGCGGGAGAAATCGGAAAGGCCGGGGAAGGCCAGTCGGCTGCGGAGGCTCGGCGGGATTCCACTCCGTTCGACTCACGGCGCGAGGAATCCGCTCGGTTCCTGAATCCGACTCGCGCGTATCCGCGAAGAGTGTGCCGTGGGCCGGCGAGACGAGCCGCGTGAAGATGTCGAGAAGATCCGAAAATCGCCCGACTTCACCACTCGTCGTCGGACTACGAATCGACTGTCCGTTTGGCTGAGGGAACGTCTCCCCCGGCGCACTGACGGACCACTGCTCCTGGGTTTACCTCGATGAAGAAGATGCTCGCTCTGGCCGTCGCCCTGTTCGCCATCGCCCCGGCCTCCCGCGCCGAAGACGAGAAGACGATCGCCGAAATCGCCGTCGGCAACAAGGACTTCAGCACCCTGGTGGCCGCCGCCAAGGCCGCCGGCTTGGTGGACGCCCTGGGTGGCAAGGGGCCGATGACCGTGTTCGCCCCGACCAACGCCGCCTTCGAGAAGCTGGGCAAGGAGACCCTCGACAAGGTGCTGGCCGACAAGGAACTGCTCACCAAAATCCTGAAGGCCCACATCGTCGAAGGCACCGTGATGGCCGCCGACGTGGTCAAGCTGGACGGCAAGGACGTGAACGGGTTCAAGATCAAGATCGACGGCGACAAGGTGATGATCGGCACCGCCACCGTGACGAAGGCCGACATCAAGGCCAAGAACGGCGTCGTCCACGTCATCGACACCGTGCTGGTGCCGACCGCCAAGTGAATCGACTGAGGCGAGTGGAGATCGACACGCGCCACCGGTCATGAGGCCGGTGGCGTTTCCGTTTCCGGTCCCGCACTCGGCGACGGACGGTTCGGCGACGTTCGCGTCGAGTCTGGAGCGTGCCGAAATCTGGCATCGCCGAGGCGCGGTCGCTTGAATCCACGGCTGCGTCCACATCGAACTGTATCACGGTCTCGCGGCGGCCCACCGCTCGGCCGAACCTACCCACCCGAACCCGTCCCCGAGTCGGACATGCTCATGCTCCCCCGCATCGCCGCCGTCGCGGCTTTCGCCCTGGCAGTCATCCCGGCCGCCGCCCAGACGCCGTGCCGCGCGGTGCCGACGAACGCCCACGTCGCCCCGGACATCTTGAAGACGGCGGCCGCCGCCGGCCAGTTCAAGACGCTCCTCAACCTGCTCATCGCCGCCGACCTGGACGACGCCCTGAAGGGGGCCGGCCCGTTCGTCGTTTTCGCCCCGACGGACGACGCCTTCGCCAAGCTGCCCAAGGGCACGCTCGAAACCCTCCTCAAGCCGGACGGCAAGGCGACCCTGCAAGCGATCCTGAAGCTGCACGTCGTCGCCGGCGCGCGGGAGGTGGACTACGCCGACGCCCAGCCCCGCGACGTGACCACGTTGAACGGCGCGAAGGTGGCCATCCGCAAGGTCGGCGACCGGTTCACCGTGAACGGCACGGCCATCACCGCCCGCAACCTGGCCTGCCGGAACGGGTCGGTGCAGGTCATCGACGCCGTGCTGCTGCCGCCCGCCCCGGCCAAGAACACCATCCCGGCCGTGGCCGAGAAGGTCGGCACGTTCAAGACCCTGCTGGCCGCCCTCGCCGTCGCCGACCTGGCCGAGGTGCTGGCGGGAGACGGGCCGTTCACCGTGTTCGCCCCGACCGACGAGGCGTTCGCCAAGCTGCCGAAGGGCACCGTCGAGAAGCTGCTGAAGCCGGAGAACAAGAAATCGCTCGTGTCGGTCTTGACGTACCACGTCGTGTCGGGCAAGGTGACAGCCAAGCAGGCGGTCGCCGCCGGGAAGGCGAAGACGCTGCAAGGCGGCACGGTGACGGTGGACATCGTGGACGGCCGGCTGACGGTCAACCAGGCCACCGTGCTGAAAACCGACGTGGCCGCCGACAACGGGATCATCCACGTGATCGACCGCGTGCTGATGCCGAGTCACTGAGTTCCGTTGCCCCGCCGAGACCCGCGACACGTTCCCCCGCCCGGTGGTCATGCCGACCGAACCCGCCCCACCCCCGCTGTTGCCCCGCGTCGCCGCCGGCGACGGGGCGGCCGTCCGCGAGTGCCTGGCCCGGTACGGCGGGCTGGTGCTGGCCCTCGCCCGGCGGTTCCTGGGCAACGCGACGGACGCCGAGGACGTGACGCAGGACGTGTTCGTCGAACTGTGGAAGCACGCCGGCCGCTTCGACCCGGCGTGCGCCTCCGAGCCGACCTTCGTGACCATGATCACCCGCCGCCGTCTGATCGACCACAAGCGCCGCGCCGGCCGCCGGCTCGCGCCGGAGCCACTTCCGGCAGCGGTGCCGGAGCGCACCGGCCCGTCGCCGTTCAACGAGATCGACGGCCGCGACGACGTGGCCCGCGCCCGGCGGGCGCTCGGCGACCTGAAGGACGACCAGCGGAACGTCATCCTGCTGGCGGTGGAGGACGGGCTGACGCACGAACAGATCGCCGCGCGAACCGGGCTGCCGGTGGGCACGGTGAAGACGCACATCCGCCGCGGCCTGATGCGGGTGCGGGAGGTGCTGACCGGCACCCCGACGATGGGGGGCAACCGATGACCGCCGACCCCGTCACCATCGACCGCCTGTACGACCTGTTCGCCGACCGGGCGACGGTCGGGCTGACCGCCGCGGAGGCGGCCGAGTTGTCCACCCTCCAGACCCGGTGGCCGCACGTGGACCCGACCGAGTTCGAGCGTGCCGCCGCCGCCCTGCACCTGGCCGCCGACCCGGTGCCGGAGCCGCTCCCGCCGCATCTGCTGGCGAAGTTGGAAGCCGCCGCCGAAGCCCACTTCGGCCGCTCGACGGACCCGTCCCCCCCCCGCCGCACGACTGCCTTCTACTGGGCCGTCTGCGGGTGGAGCTGCGCGGCCACCGTCCTCATCGGCTTCGTCGCCATCCAACTGACCCGCCGCGACCGGGTCGCGGTGGTCGAGGTGACGCCGAAGGAGCCGACCGTCGCGGAGAGGCGGGACCGGTTGACGGCCGACCCGACCGTCCTCAAGTACGCCAGCGCGGGCAAGCCGAACGCGCCGGCCGGCACGGCGGTGTTCAGCACGGCGAAGCAGGAAGGCTACCTGGAGTTGAAGAACCTGCCGCCGAACGACCCGGCCAAGACGCAGTACCAACTGTGGGTGGTGGACAAGAACCGCGCGTTCAAGGAGCCGGTGGACGGCGGGGTGTTCGACGTGCGGCCGGACGGCACCGCGCTGGTGCCGGTGCGGTCGCCGCTGGTGCTGAAGGACGTGGCGCTGTTCGCCGTCACCGTCGAGCCGCCCGGCGGAGTGGTGGTGTCGGAGGACGGTAAGGTCGGCAAGTTCGTGGTCGTCCTGACGCCGGCGGGGGGACCATGACCGCGCACGTCGAAACCGAAACGCGGCCGCTCCTCGCCTTCGACGGCCACCCGTTCGCCCCGTGGTGCCCGGCCGACGACGGGGTGATGGGCGGCCGGTCGCGGAGCGCGTTCGCCCCCACCGCCGCCGGCACCGCCGCGTTCTGCGGCGTCGTGTCGGTCGAGAACAACGGCGGCTTCTGCTCGGTGCGGTCGCCCGACTTCGCCGCCGGCTGGGGCAGGTATTCCGGCGTGTCGCTGGTGGCGCGAGGCGACGGCAAGACGTATACCTTCTGCCTGCACACCCGTGCGCTGATGCCCGGCATGTCGTACCGGTGCAAGTTCACCCCGCCCGCCGGCGAGTGGGCCGAACTGCTGCTCCCCTTCGACGACTTCGTCCTGATGCGGTTCGGCTACCGGGTGGGGGTGGAACCGGTGAACCCGGACCACGTCCGCGCCGTCTCGCTCATGATCGCCGACAAGCAGGACGGCCCGTTCGCCCTGGAACTGGCCCGCGTCGGCGTGTGGGGCTGACACGGCCGCGCCGCGCGGTATGCTGGCGGGGTCTCTCATTTCCGGAGATCGCACACATGGCCGGACCCGCACTGCTGCCGGAACTGGACACCGACACCGAGGGCCGCACCGAGCGGCAGCCGCCCTACGCGGTGATCCTGCACAACGACGACTGGAACGGGGCCGACTTCGTGGTGGTCGTGCTGCGGAAGGTGTTCGGCTACTCGGTCGAGAAGTGCGTCGAGCTGATGACGGAGGCGCACGAGGACGGCCGGTCGGTGGTGTGGGTCGGCGCGCTCGAGGTGGCCGAGTTGAAGGCGGACCAGATCCACAGTTGCGGGGCCGACCCCCGCGCCAAGAACGCCCAGCCGCTGCAAGCCACCATCGAACCGACGGCGTGAACGCCGAGGGCGTCCTCTGTTGTCTCGACTTGTTCGCCCGCCGCGCCAGCAAGGGG
>JAYTTN010000272.1:0-1877 GCA_043745295.1 Fimbriiglobus sp.
GGCGGGTGACGGACGGCAGCGGATCGGCGGGCGGCATGGCGGGCACCTCAAAGGTCCGGGAAGCATACCGCGAGAGGGAGAAACAGGAAGCGCCGTTGCGTCGGCTTCGGCCGTTCGCTGCGCTCCGGCGACGACAAGTGCCGAGTCGTCGCCGGAGCGCAGCGAACGGCCGAAGCCGACGCAACGGCGCTTCCTGTTTCTCCCCACTCGCGGTATGCTTCCCGGACCTTTGAGGTGCCCGCCATGCCGCCCGCCGATCCGCTGCCGTCCGTCACCCGCCGGCACTTCTTCCGCGACTGCGGCGTCGGCCTCGGGTCGGTCGCGCTGGCGTCCCTGCTGGCGAACGAGACGCAGGCCAAGCCGAAGGGCGTGCCGGGCATCCTGGCCAAACCGCACCACCCGGCCAAGGCGAAGGCCGTCATCTTCCTGTTCATGGCCGGCGGGCCGAGCCAACTGGAGCTGTTCGACCCGAAGCCGAAGCTGAACGAGCTGCACGGCAAGCCGGTGCCGCAGTCGTTCATCGAGGGCAAGCGGTTCGCCTTCCTGAAGGGCGTGCCGAACGTGCTGGGGTGCAGCCGGACTTTCAAGCAGCACGGCAAGTGCGGGATGCATATTGGCGACCTGCTGCCGCACCACGCCGAGATCGTCGATGACGTGTGCTGGCTGAAGGGCATGAAGACGGACGTGTTCAACCACGGCCCGGCCAAGTGCTTCGTGAACACCGGCAGCCCTCAGTTCGGCCGGCCGAGCATGGGCAGTTGGGTGACGTACGGTCTGGGCGCCGAAAGCGACAGCCTGCCGGGGTTCGTGGTGTTGCAGTCCGGCCCGCGCGGGCCGCGCGGCGGGGCGTCGCTGTGGGGCAGCGGGTTCCTGCCCGGCAGCCATCAGGGGGTGCCGTTCCTCAAGGGACCGGCCCCGATCCTCGACTTGAAGAACCCGCCCGGCGTGGACGACAAGCAGCAGGGGCAGTTCGTGGACGCGGTGCGGCAACTGAACCAGTTGCACAAGGCCGAAGTCGGCGACCCGGAGATCGACACCCGCATCGCGGCCTACGAAATGGCGTACCGGATGCAGACGGCCGCGCCGGAACTGATGGACATCGCCAAGGAAGACCAGGCGACGCTGGAGATGTACGGGGCCGACCCGAAGAAGCCGAGCTTCGCGTCGAACTGCCTGCTCGCCCGCCGGCTGGTCGAGCGCGGCGTCCGGTTCATCCAGCTTTACCACACCGACTGGGACATGCACGGCGGCAGCCTCGACCTCGGCAAGCCGCTGGACAACATCTGCAAGGAGGTGGACAAGCCGAGCGCCGCGCTGGTGAAGGACTTGAAGCGGCTGGGGCTGCTCGATTCCACGGTCGTCATCTGGGGCGGGGAGTTCGGCCGCACGCCGATGGGCGAGAAGCGCGAGACCGTCGGCCGGGATCACCACATCGACGCCTACACCATGTGGTTGGCCGGCGGCGGTTTCAAGCCGGGGCTGGTGTACGGGGCGACGGACGACCTGGGGTACAGCGTGACCGAGAACCCGGTCCACGTCCACGACCTGCAAGCCACGGTGCTGCACCAGCTCGGCATCGACCACCTGAAGCTGACGTACCGCTTCCAGGGCCGCGACTACCGCCTGACCGACGTCCACGGCAAGGTGGTGACGGACATCCTGGCGTGAAGGCGAATCGAATCTGAATACCACAGGCTTCACACTCGGAGGGTTCGTCATGCGAACGGTTCTGGTTGCGTTGGTGCTGATCGGAATCGGCGGGTGCGGCAAGAAGGCAGACGTGGCAGTTGCGCCCGATATGCCCGTGGTGGCACAGCAACCGGACATCAACCAACCGCCCAAGCCCCTGGCCGATGATGTCGTGAAGGCGTGGAAAG
>JAYTTN010000273.1:0-6826 GCA_043745295.1 Fimbriiglobus sp.
TTCCCGCGCGCGACGGGGGGGGGCGCTACCGGGGGTGTTGGGTTCGCGCCGCCCGACTCAAACGTGCCACTCCCTCGCGGTCGCGGCTCGCCCTGCGCCTTTAGAACTGGTCCAGCCAGAAGTGGTGGCCGCGGTAGTACTTCATCGGGCTGAACAGCTCGTACCGCCAGCCCGGCTCCTTGAACGGCGGGTACGCCATGTACGCCGGCGGCCGCTGGTACGGCTGGCCCTTCGCCTCCGGCCACTGCGGCGACTGCGCCGGCCAGTAGTTGTGCGGGAAGTACGAGTACGGGTAGTAGAACATCCGCGGCAGCGGCGGCTGGTCGGCGGCCGACGCGGCCGGGGCGGCGACGCCCAGCACCAGTAGCCCGGCGGCCAGTAGCAAACGCTTCATGGTCGATCCTCCGTGACGGCCCGGCGGGGGTGCCGGGCCGCTGACATCCTGTCGGTTTCGGACGACAGTGGTATCGGTCGGAACGGGCCGGCCGGCCGGTCGCCGTTTGCCGGCGGTGGCGAACATCCGCGAAACGCCTCCGCCAGAATCCGGCCACCCGGACCAACCGGCACACCTTCCTCCGACTCCTTCGCCCGGCTTCGCGTTTCGCGCTTGGCATTTGCCCGCGCGACCGACTAGAACTACGCCACCGGACAATTCGCCCAGCCGCTACTGGCCCCCCAATTCCTCCGAGAGCCCCGCCGTGTTCCGCCTCCGTTCCCTGGCCGCGCTGTCCGCCTTCGGGCTGATGGCCGCCGTCGTCGCCGTCCCCTCCCCGGCGTGGTCCCAGGACAAGTCCGCCGCCCTCTCGGAGGCGGACAAGCTGAAGCAGGTGGCCGAGTTGGAGGCGCAGATCAAGGCGCTCCAGGAGAAGCTGAACGCGGCCAAGGCGCTGCCGGTGAACGGGGCCGCCCCGCCGGCGGCCGCCGTCCCGGAGGGCACCATCCCCGATGCGTTCTCCAAGCCGCTCAAGTGGCGGAGCATCGGGCCGGCGAACATGGGCGGGCGGGTGACGGCGATGGCCGTGAACGAGGCCGACCCGGCCATGTACTGGGTGGCCACGGCGTCCGGCGGGCTGCTCAAGACAGTCAACGCCGGCACCACCTTCGAGTTCCAGTTCGACAAGGAGGCCACCGTCTCCATCGGCGACGTGGCCGTGTCCGCATCCAACCCGCAGGTCGTGTGGGTCGGCACCGGCGAGAACAACCCGCGGAACTCGGTGTCCTACGGCGACGGCGTCTACAAGAGCATCGACGGCGGCAAGAAGTGGACGAACATGGGGCTGACCAAGACGTACCAGATCGGCAAAATCCTGATCCACCCGACGAACCCGGACGTCGTGTACGTCGGGGCGCTCGGCCGCCTGTACGGGAACAGCGAGGACCGGGGCGTGTTCAAGACCGAAGACGGCGGCAAGACGTGGAAGAAGGTGCAGTTCGTCGATGACAAAACCGGCGTCATCGACATGCGGATGGACCCGACCGACCCGAACACGGTCGTCGCCGCCTTCTGGGAACACAAGCGGGACGAGTTTGACGGCTTCTTCGGCACCCCGCCGGTGCCGGACGTTTACGGCCCGGTGGTGACGCACGCCAAAGGCTCGGCGCTGTACAAGACGACCGACGGCGGCAAGAATTGGAAGAAGCTGACCGCCGGCCTGCCGACGGCCAGCCTCGGCCGCGTCGGGCTGGACTACTCGCGGAAGACCAAGGGCCTGCTGTTCGCCGTCATCGACACCGAGAAGAGCGGCACCGGCACGCAATCCAGCACCTACTTCGGCGCGGTCATGGACAACTTGGCCGAGAGCGACGGCGTGAAGCTGACCGACGTGACCGCCGACGCGCCGGCCGCCAAAGCCGGGCTGAAGGCCAACGACGTGATCGTCAAGGTCGATGACACGGTGGTGAAGGACTCGGACGGCTTCGTGGACTACTTCCAGGGCAAGAAGCCGGGCGACAAGATCGCCGTGACGGTGAAGCGAGACGGCAAGGACGTGAAGGTCGATGTCACCTTGGGCACCCGCACCGGCGGCGACCCGGCCCCGCAACCGAAAGGCCCCAAAGGGGGCGGCAAAGGGCCGAACGTCGGCATCGGCGTGCTGTTCGACGAGGCGGGCCTGACCGCCACCTCCGTCATCGGCGACGGGCCGGCGGCGAAGGCCGGCATGAAGGACGGCGATTTGCTGACTGCCGTCGAGGGCACGGCGGTCGCGGATCGGCCCGCCTTCCTCGCCGCCCTGACCGGGAAGGCGGTCGGCGACAAGCTGAAAGTGACCGTCACCCGCGACGGCAAGAAGGTGGACCTGGAGATCGTCCTCGGGCCGGGCGGCGGCGGGGTCGGCGGTCCGCCGCGCGGCCAGTCGGCGAATCGACCCTACGGCCTGGGACTGGGCGGGCAACAGCCGAACGTGCAGCGGCGGCAGGGCAAGGACGGCGTGGAGACCGGCGGCGTGTTCGTGTCCAAGGACAACGGCGACACCTGGACGCGGGTGAACAGCTTCAACCCGCGGCCGATGTACTTCAGCCAGATTCGCGTCGATCCGAGCAACGACGACACGATCTACATGCTCGGCGACGTGCCGACGCCGCTGTTCCGCAGCACCGACGGCGGCAAGACGTTCGGCAACGTCGCCACCGCCGGCGGCGTCCACGCCGACGCCCACGCCCTGTGGATCGACCCGAAGGACGGCCGGCACCTGATCATCGGGTGCGACGGCGGGTGGTACGTCACCCGCGACAAAGGCGCGACCTGGGACCACCTGAACAACTTCGCCCTGGGCCAGTTTTATCATGTGGCGGTGGACAGCCGCCGGCCGTACCGCGTGTACGGCGGGTTGCAGGACAACGGCAGTTGGGGCGGGCCGAGCGACAGCCTGCGGCAGAACAGCGGGCCGTACAACGAGGACTGGGTGTACGTCAACGGCGGCGACGGGTTCGTCTGCCGGGTCGATCCGACCGACCCCGACCTCGTGTACGCCGAGAGCCAGGGCGGCGCGATCAGCCGGCGGAACTTCCGCACCGGCGAGCGGGCCGGCATCCGACCGGCGCGAGGCCAGGGGGCCGAGCCGCTGCGGTTCAACTGGAACACCCCGTTCATCCTGAGCAGCCACAACCCGAGCATCTTCTACAGCGGCGCGCAGTTCGTCTTCCGGAGCGTCAAGAAGGGCGACGACCTGAAGCAGATTTCCCCCGACCTGACCCGGTCCAAAGCGGGCAGCATGACGGCCCTGGCCGAGTCGCCCCGCGCGTCCGACGTGCTGTGGGCCGGCACCGACGACGGCCACGTGTGGGTGACCAAGGACGGCGGGATCAAGTGGGAGAACGTGACGGCGAACGTCCAGAAGGCCGGCGTTTCCGGATACCGCTGCGTGGCCAGCCTGGAAGCGTCGAAGGAGAAGGACGGCAAGTGCTACGTCGCCCTCGACGGGCACCGGTCGGACGACGACAAGCCGTACCTGTTCGTCACCGAGGACTACGGCGCGACGTGGAAGTCGGCGCTGGGCAACCTGCCGGCGTTCGGCAGCACGCGCGTCCTGCGCGAGGACATCGTCAACCCCGCCGTTCTGTACTGCGGCACCGAGTTCGGCGCGTTCGTGAGCGCCAACCGGGGCGCGAGCTGGACGAAGCTGGGCGGCAACCTGCCCACGGTCGCCTGCCACGAGTTCGCGCAGCCGACGACGGCGAACGACCTCGTGGTCGCCACCCACGGCCGCAGCGTGTGGGTGATCGACATCAACGCCGTCCGCCAGTTCAAGCCGGACACCGCGAAGGCGGCGGCGACGCTGTTCACCCCGTCGCCGGCCGTCCGCTGGAAGCTCGGGGCCGGCGGCGAGTCGCCGTACAGCCGCACCGACCGCAAGTTCGTCGGCGACAACCCGCCGCGGGGCGCGACCCTCGACGTGTACGTCACGGCGAAGGCGAAGGCGGCCACGCTCAAGGTGCTGGACGCCAGCGGCAAGACGGTGTGGACGTACACGCCCGCCGCCGCGGCCGGTCGCCCGGCGCTGACCGAGCCGGGACTGCACCGCGTGTCGTGGAGCCTCGCCGGTGGGGGCGGGGGTGGCGGCGGTCGGCCCGGCGGCGGGGGTGCCGGCGGCCGTCAGTTCGGCGGCGGTCAAATCGCCCCCGGCGCGTACAAGGTGGTGCTGACCGTGGACGACAAGGAGTTCACCGCCCCGCTGGTGGTGGAACTCGACCCGAACGCGCCGAAGGATCTGGTCTCGACCGAGGACGTGGAGTTCGAGGACGAGGACGACGCCGACGGCGGGAGGAAGTTCGGCAAGGTCGATTTCTGAACGGGGGCGAATTGCCCTGACCGGAGCCGCCGCGACGTATTCGCGGCGGCTCTTTTTTTCACTTTCCGCTTGCACCCGCCCTCACCCCTGGTTAATGATACTCTCACCTTTTCGCCTCTCGCAATCTTCTCCCCGCGAAAAGTGCCTCGCCCAAGCCGTCTCATCCCTTCCTCCGCCGAGGTGCCGCCATGCGCACGCCATCGTCGTCGAGTCGCCGGGTCGGGTTCACGCTCATCGAGCTGCTGGTCGTCATCGCCATCATCGCCATCCTGATCGGCCTGCTGCTGCCGGCCGTCCAGAAGGTCCGCGAGGCAGCCGCCCGGATGAGTTGCTCGAACAACATGAAGCAGTTCGGCCTGGCCCTCCACAACTACGCCAGCGCCAACGACAGCAAGCTGCCGGCCAGTCGGGTGACGGTCGCCGGGGACTCGAAGTTCCGGTCGTGGACGCCGATCGCCCTGGCCTACGTCGAGCAAGACAACGTCGGCCGCCTGTGGAACCTGAACCTGAAATGGAATGCCGGCACCAACCTGCCCACGTCGCAGACGGTGTTCAAGGTGTTCAAGTGCCCGTCCGCCCCGGACTCCCGCACGGCCGGTCCGCTCGGTCCGCTCGGGCCGGGGGACTACGGCTCGGTGAACGCCATCCGCCGGCGGTTCTACACCGCCAACGGGCTGACCATGCCGCTGGCCGGCAGCGGGGCCGGCGACGAACTGCTCGGCGCGCTGTCGAAGGTGACCGACACGCCCATCCTGGCCATCACCGACGGCACCAGCAACACCATCATGCTGGGCGAAGACGCCGGCCGGCCGAACCTGTTCCAGCAGGGCAAGGGGACGGGCGCGATCACCGCCGACGGCCACGGCTGGGCCGATCCGGACTGCGGGTTCAGCATCGACGGCGTCGTCCCCGGCACCCCGGGCACCAACTGGACGACCGGCGGCACCTGCGTCATCAACTGCACTAACGACAGCGAGTTCTACAGCTTCCACACCGGCGGCATCAACGTGACGATGGGCGACGGCAGCGTGCGGTTCCTCCGCCAATCGACGGCCGCCGCCACCCTGGCCGCCCTCGTCACCCGCGACGCCGGCGACATCGTGACCGGCGACAACTGAGGGCGGGACGACCCGACTTCCGACGCGAACACCGGCCCGGCGGCCGGTGTTCGCATCGGAAGTCGGCCGAATCGTGAGGGAATTCCAAGAAAACCTTCGCGCCATCTTCACCGAACCTACATGCGGCCCACGTCCACCACTTCCATGATCACCCTCACGCAATCTGCGGACTCGCAAGCCCGCCCCACCCCATCCCGTCCGGACACCTTCCCTCCAGGTGAGCCATGCACACCCGCATCGAAACCGCACTCCAAGTCCTCATCTGCGATCCCGACCCGGTATCCGCGCGGGAGCTGCGTGCCG
Organism: Fimbriiglobus sp.; assembly: GCA_043745295.1. Classification (GTDB taxonomy): domain Bacteria; phylum Planctomycetota; class Planctomycetia; order Gemmatales; family Gemmataceae; genus JALHQU01. Next base: position 5,711 of record JAYTTN010000273.1, read on the forward strand.
CCATCCGCGCGACCAAACTGGCGGATTGGGTCATGTACTCCGCCGAGGCGGACACCCTGGAGGCAGCCGAGGCGCTACTTTTGGAGGGGGACGTGAACACGGTGTTCATCGACCCCAACGCCTACGGCGTGGAGGCCGCCGCCCGGTTCATTTTCTCCGTCCGGAAAACCCTGCCGGCGGTGGTGTTCGTCCTCTACCTCGACCCGGCCACGGTCGGGCACCACGGCCCCGACTTCGACCGCGACGTGCCGAAACGCTTCGGTCACTATTACAAGCTGTGGAAGCCGTCGGGTCAGGCGCTCGCCGTCGCCACCGTTCTGCAGATCCTGCGCCTGTGCATGAGCGACTACTGGAAAAGTGTTTCCGCCCTCCGACTCCAGCGGGGCTGCGAACGGCTGAGCGGCCAGTGGCAGCCGGTCGAGATCACCGAAAGCGCCGCCCGGTTCCGCGAGATCTACCCGGCCGATGGCCCGCCGATCGGGTTCGTGATGATGCGGTTCGGCGAGGGGCGAGCGCACGCGCGACTTTGGGAGACGGTGCGCAAGGAGTTCGCGGCACTCGGCCTACTCGCCGTCCGGGCGGACGAGTTCGCGGCCCACCCGGAACTGCTGAGCAACGTGCGGACGTACCTGCACTGCTGCGATTTCGGGGTGGTCGTCATCGAACGGATCGAACACGAGCACGCCAACTCGAACGTCGCCTTCGAGGTCGGGTACATGACGGCCCTGGGCAAGCCCATCTGCCTGCTCCGCGACCAGACGGTGAGCGTGATGCCGGCGGACCTGAGCGGCCTGCTGTCGAACCCGTTCGACGTGGGCGACATGCGGAGTCTGCGGCTGGCCATCCGCCGGTGGGTGGCGTCGCAGGACTTCTTCGGGGCGAGGAGCGCCGCCGCGGCTCGCCGCGCGGTGGAGCCGGTCGCCCGCGTGTTCACTGGGGTGGAAGCCGTCTCCTGACGGCCGGCCCCGTCGTCCGGAGGGGGGTGCCGCGGGTCGCCCCGGCCGCCACTCGAACGCCTCGCCTTAGCGAGCGGTGACGACGAACGACGGCTCGCTGCTTCGAGCGGACTTCACTTCGGTGTATCGCCCTGTCGGCCCGCCGCGCGAGCAAGGGCCG
>JAYTTN010000274.1:0-6803 GCA_043745295.1 Fimbriiglobus sp.
TTCTTCAGGTGGATGTGGTGCGGGCCCAGCTTGCCGCCGTAGTTGCCGGCGGTGATGCGCTTCAGGCCCTGGCAGTCGCACGCGGCCCGCATCCCGGCCCACATCGCCGCCTCCACCGCTTGCAGTGTCAGCCCATCGAGGACAATCTCGTACACCGCGTTCACGCCGTCGGGCAACTCGGACTTCACCACGCCCCGCAGAGTCGGGCAGTACGCCTCGCTCGTACTGGCTTTCAGTGCTTTGTACTTGCTGCCGACCTTGCTGCCGCTGCGCACCACCCCGCCGGGGAACGGCAGGATCACGCCGGGCACCTTCCGCATCGCGGCCACGGCGGCTTCGGTCGCGGCCAGGGTGTTCGCCTGCGTGTCGCCGAGCAGGATCAGGTTCCCGCCGGCCACGCCCTTCGTCGTGCCGAACACGTCTTCGCAGAGGAATTCGCCGTCCATCGTCGGCACCCGCCAGTACCGCTTGCCGTCGAGCAGCTTGCTGATTTGCCAGCCGTCGCCGAAGTACCGCAGTTGCCCGCCGACCTGGATCGCCTTGCCGGGGTCGCCGTCCATCCCGTTGAACACGGCCGTCGTCGCGCACGTCAGCACGCACTGTGCGACGCGGTTCACCAGGGCTTTTTGCAGCGCATCCCGGCTGAACGCGAAGAACAGCAGCGACACCCCCGGTCGGCCGTCGGGGGTTTGCTCCGGCATCAGCACCGCCTCGATGCCCGCTTCCGCGTCGCACCCAATGACGCTGGCGGCGTACCCGGTGGCGGCGGTGGCGGCGGTCAGCGCCCAGCGTTCGCTCGCGGCCGTCACGACCACCCGCGCGGCGGTCATCGGGAACGCCTCGGCGAACGTGTCCACGATTTCGACGCCGTTCAGGTGCATCACAATCCCGGAATCGTGAACTCGGGGCCGTTCGCCTTCCGCACGGGGTCCTGGTAAGCCTTGAGGGTCTTCACCTTCCACTCGCCCTTCGCGTCTTTCTTGAATGTGGCCCGAACGTACATCGGGAAATCCTTGCCGTCCACGCTGCCCCAGGCGGTGAAGCCGATGACGACGGTGGTGTCGTCCGGCTGCTCGTCGTCCTGCCCGAAGGCACTGGCAGAGGCCCGCGCGTTGTACTGTTTCAGCAAGTCCCACAGCGGCGAGGTCTTGATGTCCTTCTTCTTGCGGCCGTTGTAGTCGAAGTCCTCGGCGACGTGCGGCAGCATGGCGTCGGGGTTGCGAGCGTCCATCGCGGCGACAATCGCCTTCATCCGCCGGGTGGCTTCCTGGCGCGGACTTTCGCCAGAGAAACGACAGAGGAAGAGCAGCACCGGCAGCAGCACGGCGACGAGTGCGATTCGCCCCGTCGTGCGGCTCCGCGACCGCTGCCACAGGCCGACCGCCACCAGCGCGAACAGGGCGAGCAGAATCCAGAGCGTCGGCGGCGGGTCGGTGAGGACGGCGGGCATGGGCGACCTCGGAGGAGTTTCGGGTATGGTAGTTCGGAAGGCGGGAGGGGCGACCGATGCGCGAAACCGAAGTGTTCGTCGGGCGGTGCGTGCTGGCGAACTGCAACGTCTGGTCGCCGGACTCGGAGTGGATCGCCTTCGACACGCGGTCCGATGCGGCCGGCAGCGTCTTCGACGGGACGCAAATCCGGGTGGTGAACGCCGAGACGCGGGACGTGCGGACGGTGTACGAAAGCCGCAACGGGGCGCATTGCGGGGTGGTGACGTTCCATCCGGGTTGGCCATTCGTGGCGTTCATCCACGGGCCGGAGTTCACGAATCCGGGGTACAGCTACGGCCCCAGCCGCCGGCACGGGTTCGTCGTAACGACACCCTGTCGGAACCCGCGACACGGGGTTCTGAACGAGTTGTGGCAAACCATCGTCGATGCCCGTGACCTCGTGCCGCCGTTCACCCCCGGCGCGCTGCGGGGCGGGTCGCACGTCCACGTCTGGAACCCCTGCGGCGATCGGATCAGCTTTACTTACGAGGACGACATCACCGCCCCCGGTTTGCGGACCGTCGGCGTGACGGTCCACGGCAAACCGGTTGCCGTACCGAATTCGCACCCGCGCAACCACGGCGGGAACTGGTCCGTGCTAGTCGCGAAGGTGACGGCGAACCCGAAGCCGGGTTCGGACGAAATCTGCCGGGCCGTCGAGGAAGGCTGGGTCGGACGCCGCGGGTATCGGAAGCCGAACGGTAAGTGGCAACGGTTCGCCTTGGCGTTTCAAGGTTTTGTCGGTCCTGAAGTCGGCGGCGAGGCGATCCCCGAAGTGTTCGTCGCCGACCTGCCGCCGGACCTCACCATTCCGGGTGGCGGTTGGTTGCAAGGTACCCGGACGCGCCTCCCGGCTCCGCCGCGAGGTGTCACACAACGCCGGCTGACGTTCACCGCGAACGACCCGTTCCCCGGCGTCTTCGGCCCGCGGCACTGGCTCCGGAGTTCGCCCGACGGCAGTCGCATTGCCTTCCTGATGCGCGACCGGCGCGGCGTGGTGCAGCTCTTCACCGTCTCGCCGAACGGTGGCGAACCGGTGCCAGTCACGGATAACGAACACCCGATGGCGTCCGCGTTCACCTGGCACCCGGACGGCAAGCGGATCGCAATCGTGATCGACTACTCGGTTTGTCTGGTGGACGCGACCACCGGCGGAATCACCCGCCTGACACCGCGCACGGCCGACCGCCCCCGGCCGGAGGCGTGCGTGGTGTCGCCCGACGGCACCCGGATCGCTTTCGTCCGGCACCTCGACGGCGCGAACCGGCTTTGTATCGTCGAGGCGCCGGAATGTTGACACCATAACGAATGACGCGGTCGGTGGTTTTCCCACCTCTCCCCGCTGGGAGAGGTCGATTGCGCAGCAACCGGGTGAGGGGACTTGTTTTGGAACAGCCCCTCACCCGCCTCGTGCTGCGCACGAGACGACCTCTCCCCAGCGGGGAGAGGTGGGGCGTAGCTGGTTAGTCCCGTCAGTGGAACACACAACGATCCCAGGCCGCATTTCCCCGCTACGGACATATCCCGCCGGGCGGCGGGTCGGTAGCATTCCTAAAGTACATCCTGCTTCGCCCATCCCCTTCGAGGAATCGTCATGGTGTCGCGCGTCCGCTGGCTGGTCGCCGTTGCCGTCGCGGTGGTCGCCACCGCCGCCCCCGCCGCGCCGGTGCCCGTGCCCGGCGAAGGCAAGTACGAGCCGCCGACCGCCACCGCCCACACGCTGCCCGGCGCGAAGGTGCTGGCCGACGTGAAGGCTTACGCCAAGCTGATCGGCGGCGAGGCGGCGGTGAAGAAGCTGGACGAAATGCTGGTCGAACTGTTCGGCAAGGCCACCTTGCCCGGACTCGACCTGACCCGGCCGGCGTGCGCGTACCTGTACCTGCGGGCGAACCTGGAGGAATCGAGCGGGGTGCTGGTGATCCCGACCACGAGCGAGAAGGAGGCACTGGCGCTGCTGGAGAAAATGGGCATCAGCGCGAAAGTAGACCGCGCCACGCCCGGCCGACACAAACTCGTGCCCGAGGATCCCAACTTCCCGCTGCCGCTGTACGCCCAGTTCGCCGACGGCGGCAAGCTGCTGTACGTGTCGGTGAACGCGAAGCCGGACGTGCTGGAGAAGGACAAACTCATCCCCGTCGCCAAGCTGGTGGACCCGAAGGCGACCACCCACCTGACACTCACCGCGTACCCGGATCGGGTGCCGAACGCCGCCCGCCAGATGGTGTTCGACTTCATCGACCTGGAACTGATGGCCGAACTCGACCGGATGGAGCAGCGGAAGCCGCGCGACATGCCGCCGTCGTTCCCGACCTTCATGAAGGAGTTGCTCAAGCTCGGCAAGCGGAGCCTGGCGTCCCTGTTCACAGAGTGCGACAGGGTGACGGTGGGCGGGCATCTGAACGCCAGGTCGGGGAACGTCGAAACCGAAACCGTCATCGTGCCGAAGGCGAACACGGCGTTCGCCACGGACATCGCGGCGATTAAGGCCCCGGTCGGCCGGTTCCACCAACTGACGACGAAGGATTCGGTCCTCGGCGGGTGGGCGGTGCTGCCGACGCCGCTGCCGAAGGAACTTCGCACCCACGGCGGGGCGTTCCTCAAGGAGTGGGCCGGCATCCTGAAGAACGGAGCGCCGAAGTCGTTGGACGACCTCTTCGAGGCCATTGGCGAGCAGGTGTCGAAAGCTGTCACCGGCGGGAAGGTGGACGGCGGCTTCGGGCTGGCGGGGCCGAACAAGGCCGACCTGTACACCGGCGTGGCGGCGGTGGCGGTCGATGACGCGGCGGTGCTGGAGAAGGCGGCGCGGGCGGCGGTGAAGGCACTGCCGGCGGATGCGGCCGCGCTCATCAAACTGGACGCGCTGAAAGTCGACGGCGTGGCGGTCCACACCATCGCCGTCGGGGAGACGCTGGACAAGGAACTCCAGCGGATCGTCGGCACAGACGCCAAGCTGCACGTCGCGTTCGGCAAGGACGCGGTGTATGCCGCCGTCGGCCCGGACGCCGAGGCCGAGCTGAAGCGGGCGATGGGGCTGAAGCCGGCCACCGCCACCGCCTTCGACCTGACCGCCCACGGCGCGCGCGCGGTGAAGCTGCTGACGGCGGATCGCTTCAACGGGCCGGTCGTCGAACTGGGCAAGCGGATCGACGACTTCGTGTCCTACGTCGGTGCGGACGTGACCGGCGGCAAGGAACTACGGGTCAAGGCGAAGTCCGGCGCGCCGCTGATGGCCTTCCTGTTCTTCGGCGCGGCCAAAGGGGAGTTCCAGGCGGTCCCCGGTGCGATCCCGCCCCCACTGCCGATCAAGAAGTGATTCTTGGGAGGGTGGAAGAAGTTGGGGCGCGTTGCGAAAGAACTTTTGCAACTTCGCCCTCGGCTCGATGTTGCCCTATTAAAGTAAGCCGGCGATCGGGTCGGCGTCGGTCATTGCCAGCAGGTCGCGGGAGGCCCCGCGCGTCACCCGTAGCTTGCCCGCGTCGAACAGCGTGTGCATCACCGTCGAGATCAGGTTCTTGATGCGGATCGGGTCCGAGTTCGGCCGGCCGCCGTCGCGGTCGGACTGGCCGATCACCTGACCGGCTTTCGTGCCGCCGCCGGCGATTAGCAGCGGGGCCAGGTCGCCCCAGTGGTCGCGGCCGCCGCCCTTGTTGATCTTCGGCGTGCGGCCCATTTCACCGCACACCACCAGCAGGATCTTGTCTTCCAGCCCGCGCGCCTTGATGTCGTCCAGGAACGCACTCACGGCGTGGTCGAGGGCCGGGGCGTTGTAGTTCATGCCGACCGTCACGGGGGCGTTGTTCACGTCGGCGTGCATGTCCCAGACGAAGTTCGTCGTCACCGTCACGAACCCCGCCCCGCGCTCCACCAGCCGGCGGGCGAGGAGGAGCAGCTTGCCGAGCGTCTTGGCGTTATCGACGTAGAACTTGTGGTTGTTCCACTTCTTGTCGAAGTGCTTGGCGAAGTCACCGTACAGCGGTTCGGTGTCGTAGGCGGCGACCGTCTTCGGGTCTTCCTTGCCGAGGTCGAAGGCATCGCCGACGCCGCCGAGCAGCATGGAGAACGCCTTCTCGCGGGCGGTGTCCACGCCGGCCCCCTCCGCGTCGAAGTGCGCCTTCGCCCGGTCGAACGCGGTCAGCAGCAGCCGGCGATCCGCGATGCGGTCCTGCGGCACGTTCAGCGTCATGTTCTTCTGGAACGCGCCGGTCCCGCCGGGCACGAACGGCACGGCCGCCGCGCCGAACGGGCCGGGCGACAGGAAGTTGCCGAACCCGGCCTGCATCGGCTGCGCCTTCGGGTCCACCGACTGCGGGAACAGGGCCACGTTCGTCGGCATCCCGGTGGCCGGGTGCGTGCCGCCGGCGATGCTGGCGTAGGCCGAGCCGAGGTTCCCCGCCGAACTGTCCTTGCCGACGACCGGTTTGATGTCGTGGTTGCCGTCGCCGGTAACGAACGACCGCACCACCGTGAACCGATCCGCCCGCGCCGCCAGCTTCGGGAACGTGCCGCCGAAGGTGATGCCGGGGAGGGCCGTTTTCACTTCGCCGGTCGCCGAGCGCACGCCTTCCGGAGCGGTCATCTTCGGGTCGAACGTCTCGATCTGGCTCGGCCCGCCGTGCAAGAACAGGAAGATGACGGCCTTGTCGGTGATCGGTTTGCCGGCGCTGGCGTTGGGTAGCGGAGAACCCGCGCGGGCGAGCGTGTCGGCGAGCGTGAGGCCGCCGAGGGCGAGACCGCCCACGCGGAGGAACTCCCGGCGGGACGACGGCGAGCGGAACGAGAGCATGGCCGACTCCGGGAGGTGGAGCGTGTGCGGACGAAGCGAGGACCGGCGGGTGATTGAGATGTTAACCCGGCGGGAGGGAAGGAACAAGGAGGAAAGCCGCCGCGCACGGTACGAGAGTGGCGTTGACAAATACCATGACGTTCTGGATATGTCGGGGGAATTGCGACGGGCCACCGACCACCGGAGACGACCGATGACGACGCGGGCCTTCGACGGGATGCACAAGCAGGGCCTCGACGCCGCCATCGAGGGCCAGCTCGCCGAGCACTGCGCGGCGTACAAGATCGACCCGCTGACGGCCGTGCAGATGTTCCCGGTGCTGGTCCGCAGGCAGTGGCTGAAGCGCTTCCTGGCGCACGCCGAACTGTTCAAAATGACGCTGGACGTGCCCGGCGATATCGCCGAAGTGGGCGTGTTCCGCGGGCTGGGGCTGCTGACCTGGGCGAATCTGCTGGAGTGCTACTGCCTCGGCGACCGCACCAAAATGGTGTACGGGTTCGACAACTGGAAGGGGTTCACCGAACTGGCCC
>JAYTTN010000275.1:0-25447 GCA_043745295.1 Fimbriiglobus sp.
TCACGAGGCGAAAGGAACCGATCCGTGACGACGGCCAGCGCCGCGCCCAGCAGCGGTGCGGCGAGGTAGACCCACAGGTGTTCGAGGTGGCCGGACACGACCGCCGGGCCGAGCGACCGGGCCGGGTTCATGCTCGCCCCGCACAGCGGCCCGGCGAACATCGCCTCCAGGCCGATGATCGCGCCGACGGCGATGCCGGCCGTGATGCCCTTCTCCTTCGCGCCGGTGGACACCCGCAGGACGGCCAGCATCAGGAACCACGTCAGGAACAGTTCCAGCGCGAACGACCGCCCGACATCCCCGCCGCGCGGCAGGGTCGTGCCGAGGAGCGTGTCCTCCGGGAACACGAGGCGGAGGAAGCCGGCGGCGGCCAGCGCGCCGAGGAGTTGGGCGGGAACATAGGCCGTCGCGTCCTTCGGCGGGAAGCGGCCGGCGGCGACGAAGCCGAGGGTGACGGCCGGGTTCAGGTGCGCGCCGGACAGGTCGCCGAGGGCGTAGATCAGCGCGAGCACCACGAGACCCCACGTCAGCGCCACGCCGGGGTGCGCGAGCGCCCCCGTCTCCGCGTTGGCCGCGACCGCCCCGCACCCGCACGCCACCATGACGAACGTGCCGATGAACTCGGCGAAGGCGCGTTGAAGGAGTGTGGGCATGGGGGAAATTAGCGGGGGCGGGTGAGGACGCCACTGGGCGAGCGGAGCCATTCGAGGTTGGGCGGCAGCTTCTGCTTGATCGCGTCCAGGTTGTCGGCGTTGCGGGTGACGGCGGACGACACGGCCTGCGAGAACGCGGTGTGTTCGAAGAAGAACGTGTCCACCTGCTTCTTCTGGTCGATGCTCCGGGGCAGCTGCCCGACCGCCGCCCCGAACGCCGCGTTCGACTCGACCGGCTTGTCCCGGAGGGCCAGCACCACCCCCTGGCCGAATTTGGCCAGGGCTTGGGGCGGGACGGGCGATTCGACCGGCCGCAGCTTCACCCCGTCCAGTTCCTTGAACGCCGCGTCGGCGTCGTCCAGCCGGTGGTCGGCGACGTAGTGCAGGCCAAGGTCGAGGGCAGCGCGGGCCTGGGCGACGCCGGCCGGCTTCACCGCCGCGAGGTCGCGCAGCTCCCGCTCGCGGGCCGTCACCACCGGGGCCGGCGGGCGCACGTCGGGCAGCCCGACGACCGCCGGCCCCGGTGGCACCGGTACGGCCGGCGGGTGCGCCTGCCCGTAGCCCCACCAGCCGAGGACGCCGAGGGCGATCACCCCGATCAGCCCCAGCACCCGCCACGGCCAGCGGCTCGGCGGGGCCGACGCCGGGAAGGGCATCATCGACGCCGACGGGCCGACGGCCACTCCGCCGACCGCCGACCCGGACAGCGACACCCGAAGGCTGAGCGGGCCGAACGGGTTCGACGGCATCGGCACCGCGCCGGTGGCAGCCGGCGACGCGGCCCCGCCCTTCTGAATGCGGGACAGGTCGCGGATCACGTCCTTCGCCGTCTGGTAGCGGTCGGCCGGGGCTTTCATCATCAGCCGCGCCACCAGCCCGCACACCTCCGGCGGCAGGTCCGGCCGCACCCCGCCCAGCGGCTCCGCCTCCTGCTGGACGTGCTTGACGGCCACCTCGAAGGCGGTCGGCCCGGTGAACGGCGGGAACCCGGCCAGCAGGTGGTAGCACGTCACCCCGAAACTGTACAAGTCGCTGCGGTGGTCCACCGGCTTGCCCTGCACCTGCTCCGGCGACATGTACAGCGGCGTGCCCAGGGTCATCCCGCTCTGGGTGATGCTCAGCGGCTTCTCCCCGCCGGCGTAGTAGGTGGACAGTCCGAAGTCCGTCACCTTCACCTCCACCTTGCGGGTGAGGAGGATGTTCTCCGGCTTGATGTCGCGGTGGACGAGGCCGAGTTCGCCGGCCTTCTGGAGCGCCGCCGCCACCTGCTTCATGATGACGAGCGCGACGGCCAACTCCGGCGGCCCCCGGCGGTCGAGGTAGTCTCGCAAGTTCCGCCCGTCCACGTACTCCAGGGCCATGAACCGCAGCCCGTCCTGCTCGCCGACGGCGTACACCTGGGTGATGTTCGGGTGGCTGATGCGGGCGACGGCCTCGGCCTCGGCCTGGAACCGCCGGTGCGCGGTGACGGTGTCGGCCAGGTCCTTCCGCAGGATCTTCAGCGCCACCTCCCGCTTGAGCGACAGCTGCCGCGCCAGGTAGACCTGCCCCATGCCGCCCTGCCCGATCTTGCGGAGCAGGCGGAAGTCGCCCAGCGTCCGCCCGGTCAGGTCGGGCATGGGCGGCGGTTCCTCGGTGGCGGCGCGGTCGGGCATCAACGGCGAATCACCCGGCGGAGTGGGAAGGGCAGGACGAGTGTAGTGTACGACCACCGGGCGGGGTTGGGATGGGACTGGTTCGCCGAGCGCGTCGGCCGACGCGCTCGGCTACCTGTGAGACGTACTGTGATGGAGGTGATTCGCGGGATCAGTTGTTGGCGACGTTGAAGAGGGATGTCGGTAACGGGGACTTCCTTGCCGTCCACTCCGTCGCCGGCGACACCGAGAAGCGTACCAGCCGGGCGGAAGCGGCACGCGCCGCCGCTTGTGTCAGGCGAGCGACCGGCGAACGCTGCCACCGAGTCCGCCCGGAGACGCTCGCAGCATAACCGCAAACCGTGTCGTCCCCCGGCCAGTCTCACTCGATGTCGGCGACGGTGCCGTCCGGCCGGATGCCGATCTCGCGTATCTTCCCGTTCTTCTCCTTGCCGCGGATCTCCAGGTTGCCGTTCTCCTTGCGGAAGGCGTCGGTGAACGTCACCTCCGGCAGCTTCTCCTTGGCGGTCCTCATGAAATCGGGCGGCACGTCCTTGAGTTCGACGACGGTCTTCTTCGGCACCGCCGGGTCGGACCCGCACCCGTGCAGCGTGACGGCGGCGAAGGCGGTGAACAGCACGACGGAGGCGGCGCGCATCAGTAATCTCCGAAAGGGATGGCCTCGCCACCCGCGCGGGTGGCGAGGGCGTTATAGATGACGGGCGTACAGGACCACCCGAGGAAGCCGGCGTGCCCGTCCACGAACACGAAGTTGCACCCGCCGCCGTGCCGCGAGTTGAAGTGGTTCACTTCCGTGGCCAGGGCCGGGCCGTACACCGATTCGGTGGTGTGCGACAGGACGAAGTTCGACGCCACGTCCACCTGGAAGAGGATCTGGGCCGCGTCCCCGTAGTCGTTCTCGCGGTGGTATCCGCCCTTCCCGCGGCGGCCGCCGCCCGGTGCCCCGAAGTCCGGATCGACGGCCGCACGGCCCCGCGGGCCGGACGGCGGACACAGCTTGCTGCCCGTCACCGCCCCGACCCACGTCGCCTGCGAGTAGCGGAACGACCGCTCGCCGGCCAGCAGGGTGGACGACGTGCCGTCGCCCACCTCGGCGATCCGCACGCCGCTGTCGCGGTAGAAGATGCCGGACCCGTCCACCCCCGGCTCGCCCACCCCGTACGACCCGACGTAGTTCGCCGGGGCCACCCGGCAGATGACGTCCAGCAGCTCCCCCGTCGTGTTGTTGCGGGGGCCGACGGGGAACGCCCACACCGGCCGCAGGTCGGCGTCCGACGGGCACAGGTACGACTTGACGACGGTCACCCGCGCGGCCGCGTTGGCCCGCGCCTCGATCGGCTGGCGGAAGTCGATCCGGCGGGCCAGCGGCTCCTGGTCCATGTACGGGAGCAGGTGCGCCGCCCACCCCCAGCCTGGGCCGGTGTCGTCGCCGGCGGCGTTGTACCCGGACATGTACCCCGGTGGGAAGCCGCCTTCGGCGTCGTGATACGTCTGGAGGGCCAGGCCGACCTGCCTCAGGTTGCCCAGGCACTGCGACCGGGCGGCGGCGGAACGAACCTTCTGGATGGCCGGCAGGAGTAGGCCGATCAGGATGGCGAGGATGGCGATGACCACCAGCAGTTCGACGAGGGTGAACGCGGAACGGCGTCGCATGGTCGGTCTCCGGGTGGGAACACGGATGTCCCAAAGCACCTGGAAAGATACTCTCTCCCAGTCGGCATGGCGACTCCAATTCTTCCAAACCCCGTCCCTCTCCCGACCTGCCGGCCGCGCCGTCGGCACTGCCCGCCGAATCGTTCGCCGGGGCGTCGGCGTCGCTTCGCCTTGGTTGACTCGGCCCGTTGGACGGCGGTGACATCGTACCCCTGCACCTGCCCGCCGAGTTTGTCGCCGGCCTTCCGCGCCGAGGTGATCTCCTGCCGGAGCTTGCCGCCGGTCAGTTCGCGCCGCGCCGGTTTGTCGCCGGGGGCCAGTTTGTCGTCCTTCTCCACCGCCTTCGCCCCGTCGCCGCAGGTGGCCTTCCACGTCAGCGCGTCGTGTTTGACGACCAGCGATACAAGGACACCGCCAGAATTCCACACGCCGAACTAATGGGGGTGCGGCAGCGGATTTCGGCGAGCGGGGGGCGTCAGCCCCCTGTTGTGGTCGAAATCCCCAGGGAACAGGGGGCTGACGCCCCCGCTCGCCTGAACCTGCCAAAATCAATTGCTACGCCGAACGAATGGTGCGCGGTGCGGAAGTCCAGGACACGGCGACGGCGGCCGGCGAAGGGAGACGGGCGGTAAGAGTGTTGCGGCTTGCGGGGTGCGTCATCGATTCGGGAGCCTTGCGTCTTGAGATCGAGATCCCGATCCGGATCGGAGGTTTTGCGTGTGGGGTGCGACGCGGCCGGCGGTCGCCCGCCGGCGGTCACCGACGCGGCGACCCAACCCCAATGCCCGTTCCGCGCGCCGTCCGTGCGCCGCCGTGCCTGGCTCGCGCGAATTAGCGGGTCGCGTCCTCGGCCGCGGCGAGGGCCAGGAGGGCGGCGTCCACGCCGATCTGTGTGCGGTGGTTGAACTGGTCCAGTTCGTCCTGGATGCGGTCGATCTCGCGCTCGACGCGCCGCACCTCGCGGTCGATGTCCGGCTTGCGGAACTGCGCGACGTACATCGCCTTCACCCCGCTCATCCCCTCGAACGACACGCCGTGCCGGGTGTTCACCCGGCCGAGCATCGCCACCAGCGCCTTGCACTCGGCCAGCTCGAAGATGAGTTGCTGGATCGGCCGGTTGGCGACGATCAGGGCCGTCTTCAACCGCACGAGTTGCTCGGCCAGCACGAGCCGGTCCTGGTACAGCTTGCGGATGTCGTACTGCCGATTCTCGTCGAGGTTGCTGTTCTCGCCGGCGATGAGAGCATCGAGTTGCGCGAGCCGGTGGACGACGCGGTTCTTCAGCTTCAGCGCCCGCGACAGGGTGATGCCCGCTCCCTCGGCCACGGCGTGCCTCCCCGGTTCGGGCGTTCGTCTCCCCGGAATGATACGCGCCGCCGGTGCCGGCGGCAAACGGATCGAACGCGACGGTGTGGCAATCGATTTTGGCGAGCGGGGGCGTCCGTCCCCAGTTGTACCGACCGCCCGGCTCCGTCAATCGGTCAGCGTCAGGTCGTATGCGCCGGCAGCCGGGCGCTCGACGACTTCCACGCCGACGGCTGTTTTCTCCTGCGCGTACTTGCTCGGGATCAGGGACTTCGGCTCGGGCCGGTGGGCGAGCGGCTTCTTGCCGGCGGGCGGCGCAGGGGCCTCGACGGCGGTGACGATCACCTTGTACCAACCGGCGGGCGCGCCCCGTTGCCCGTTCGTGGTCAGCGTGTAATTGCCGCCGTCATCGACGCCGCCCATCGGCTCGAACGGGCTGGTATTCCCCTTCGCGGCGTCCGGTTTGAACTGGATGACGGCCGATTTCGACACGACCGGCTGACCGTTGAGCGTCACCTTACCGGCGACGGGGTAGGTCTTGCCGACCCCGCTGCTGCCGCCGCAGCCGGCGGCTAGGAGGACGAGTAGGCAGGCGGCACAGGGAAACACCTGAATGCGACGAATGGACGGGAATGCGGGCATGGGAACACCTCGAATAAGAGTGGGGGTGCGGGCGGCTCCGTCGGGGCTAGACCCGCCACGGCCGCGAGAGGCCCTGCTTCTCGACCGCGTCCAAGAGGGACTCGTACCCTTTCATCGTCTCGCCGTCGGGCGTCACCCAGCGGCGCAGCCCTTCCAGTTCCATGAGCGGCCGCCAGCACGGATCCTCGAACCGCATCGCCAGCAGGGACGCCACCCACCGCCGCGCCGCGTCGTCGGGGAAGTCGGCCAGGGCGGTGAAGTTGCAGTGGCAGTAGCCGGGCGAGGTCCACGCCACCCGCACCCGCGCGGCGTCGATTGCCCCCTTGCGCGCCTGGAGTTCCCAGGCGGCCAGGCTGAGGAACCCGGCGTCCGCCCGCCCGTCGTGGAGGGCGCGGAGGACTTCCAGTTCGCTCGTCCCGGTGTCGCCGTGCTTGCCCACGTCCAGGTCGAAACACAGGAGTTCGCAGTCGCGGTTCGCGTCGAGGCCGGCCTCGCCCAAGTAGTGGCGCGGGAGGATGGCGGCCTGCACCGAGTCGGCCGACCCGAGGGCGACGCGGCGACCCCGCAGGTCGGCCGGCCCGCGGGCGTCGGTTCCCGCCGCGACGGCCAGCACGGTGGTGAACCCGACGTCCGCGTCCCGCATGGCCAGCGCCCGGCACGTCCCGCCGGTGCGGGCGTGGACCTTCGCCCACGCCAGGTTCGTGTTCCAGCCGATGTCGATCTGGCCGGCGAGCAGCGCCCGCACTTGCGCGTCGTAGTTCGAGTACAGGATGTAGTCGATCTCCGGGCCGGCCGCGCGGAAGTAGTCGCGCATGCCCTCCCAGATGGGCACCACGTTCGGGCTGTACGCCACCGCGCCGAGGCGGATCGGGTCGTTCATGGCGACTCTCAGAACAGGGGCATGTCGAGCATCGCCTTGGCGATGAAGTCGTACAGCGCGTCGGTCGTCGGGGCCATCACCGCCGCCGCCCGCGCGTCGCGGAAGTTCCGCTCGACGCTCAGGTGGCGGCTGAAGCACGCCCCGCCGCCGGTGCGCATGGCCAGGTCGGTCACGGTCAGGGCCATCTCGCCGGCCGCCGCCTTCGCCCCCAGGACGCCGAGCATGGCGTCGGCGGCACCCGCTTCCATCCGCCGGCACACGTCGGCGAGGAAGGCGGCCGCGGTGTCCGCGGCGACGGCCATCTGCGCCAGCCGCGCCCGCAAGTTCATCAGCGCGGCCAGCGGTTGCCCGAGGTGTTCCAACTTCGACGCCAGTAGGTGGCGGCGGATGCCCTCGGTGGCGGCCCGCGCGATGCCGACGGAGACGGCGGCGTTGCCCACCTGGAACCACGGCAGGACGGTCGCCATCATCACCCCGAAGCCGCCGCCGTCGTCGCTCAGGCGGTGGGCGTCGGGCACCGCGACGTTCTCCAGCCGCACGGGCGCGGAGTCGTTCCCCCGCAGGCCCATGCCGTCGAACCGGGCGGAGAAGTCCAGGCCGGGGGTGCCCTTCGGCAGGTAGTAGAGGGTGCTGTCGGTCGGCCCCGCCGCTGCCCGGCTGCCCGCGCTGACGACGTAGCTGTCGGCGTGGTGGGCGCTCGTCACCCACGACTTCTCGGCGGAGAGGCGGTGATACTCCCCGTCGGCGACGGCCCGGCTGACCGGTGCCCAGAAGTGGCTCCGCGATCCCTTCTCGCTGAACGCCAAGGTGGTCAGGTGACGGCCGGCCGCGATCTCTCGCAGGACCGCCTCGCGGGGCGGGAACGACTTGGCTTGCGCCACCACCTGCGTGCCGCAGGCGTGCATCAGGTAGATCATGCCCGTCGAGGCGCACCGTCGCGCCAGGGCGGTGACGACGGCGGTGAATGCGGTCGGCGACGCGGCCCCGCCGCCGAACTCGGCGGGCACGCACAGGCCGAGCAGCCCGGACGCGGCGAGCGCGGCCACGCTCTCGGCCGGCCAGCGACCGTCCGCGTCCACGTCGGCCGCGTGTCGGTCCAGCACGTCGCCGGCGACCGTTTCGGCCGTCGCGAGCCAAGTATTCTCGGCGAGTGTCATCGTCGTGTCCCTACTGAAGAAGATGAGATTCGGACGCCGCCCCGGCGGTCGCGCGGGGCGGCACTCCGCCGCTCACGGCAGGGTCACGACTTCGCCGTTCTGGCGGGTGGCCAGTCCCCGGTACGTCTTCAGGTCGATGCCGTCCTGGACGAACCGCACCGACCCGTCGGTCATGGCGAAGTTCGCCCCGCCGGTGTGGAAGCTGCTGAAGGCGTAGGTGTTCCACCACTCGCCGCTGGCGTACGCCGTGCCGTCCAGCCGCTTGGCATTCAGGGCGATGGCGCACGTCGAGACGGCGCTGTCCGTGTGCGCCCACCCTTCGAGGGTGCAGCGGCGGACCTGGTTCTCGCCGATCATGAACGTGTTGCTCGTGCCGTCGGCCACGTCCTGGATGCGGATCTTCTGGCGGGTGCCCATGACGACCCCGTCGCCGAACGAGCAGCCGTCGTACCGGCCGGCCGAGTCGGGGTTGGTCCACCGCGGCTCGCTCCCCCACCAGCCCGACGTGCCGGCGGCGGCCCCGCCCCAGTTGGCTCCCAGGTTGCCGCGATAGCTGGACACCCCGCCCGCCAGTTGGCCGGCCGACGGGTCGCGGAGGTTGTAGTTATTCGGGTCGGTGATCGGCTGGTCCATGGCGTCCGGGTCGCTCGGGCACCAGAAGTTCGGGAACGACTTGGCGACGATGTCCCGCTTCTGGGCGAGGGTCGGGGCCGGGCTGACGGCGACGCCGGACGACTGGTGGAAGTTGCCCTGCTCGATGTACGGCAGCAGGACGAACATCCAACTCCAGTTCGGCCCCGCCGCATCGTAGGTGGTCAGTTCGCCCGCCGGGAAGAAGCCGTTGGCGGACTCGAAGTTGTGGCAGGACAGCGCGAGTTGCTTCAGGTTGTTACTGCACTTCATCCGCGCGGCGGCCTCGCGGACTTTTTGCACGGCGGGCAGGAGTAGCCCGATGAGAATGGCAATGATGGCGATCACCACCAGCAGCTCGATGAGCGTGAAGGCGGATCGCGGTCGTCGGGTCGTCATGGGAAGGAGCACTCCGTGGGCGGACAGGCGTCCGCCGTCTCACGGCATCCGGATGGGCGACGACCGTCGCACCCCGGCGTCACGCGCCGGGGATTGCTCCCACCCCTTACCTCGCCCGCAACGCGCGGGCGGCGAGAACGACGGCCCCAACTGGTGCCCGGCCGCGTCGGCCGAGGCGAATGGGTCGGCCGCGAACGCGGCGAACCCACAGTCGGGGTTAAAAACATTCGATCCAGGCCGAACGGCGTTGCCGTCCGTTCGATCTTTTTTACTATAGGCAACCGGCTGCGGCCGGTCAAGCTTACGGTCCACGACACCGGGTCCGCGCGAGCGGGCACCCGCGACCGGCCTCGGCGTCGATCCCGCAATCGTCGCTCGCCCGCCGCACCCCGCCGGGGACTGTCACTTTCCCGTTTCCGGATACAGCTCGTCGAGTTGACCGACGTTCGCCACGTCCACAACCGCCCGCCACTGGGCGTCCAGCGCCGCGAGGTAGGACTGGAGAGCTTGAGCCAGGTTTTGCTGGGCGACCACGATGTCGTTGAACCCCACCTTCTCCGGCTCCACCTGGTAGCGACGGACGATTCCCCGGTACGCCCGCGACAGGTTCGGGAGGATCTTCTCGCGGTACCGGTCGGCGATGGCGACGTTCGCCTGATACCGCCCGAACGCCTCGGCCAGCCGGCCGGTCAGGTCGTTCTGGGTGGCGACCAAGTCCGCGACCGCACGACTGATCTGCGCCTGGGCGGCGCGGATGTTCCCCTGGTTTCGGTCGAACAGCGGCAACTGGATGCCGAGTTGGAGGCCGTACTGGTACGCTTGAGCGGCGTTGTCGTACTGGTGGTACTGGTTGGTCGTCAGGTCCGGGATCGGGAGTCGCCGTTGCAGGGTCAGGCTGACGTTCGCCTGCGCCAGCGTGTTCCGAGCGGTGAGCAGGTCGGTGTGCCGGTCGAGCAGGCGAGCCTGGACGGCCGCGGGATCGAACTGCGGTGGCGTGCCGTCCGCCTTGCCGGCCAGCGGCGCGGGCGGCAGGTCCGGCCGACCGACCGCCGCAGCCAACTGCTTCCAAGCGGCCCGGTCGGTCGCCACCGCCTGGCCGAGTGCGTTGCGAGCTTGCTCGGCTTGGGCATACAGTTGAAGCGGTTCGTACGCGGCCGCCTCCCCGGCCGCGACCTGCTTCAGTTGGATCCCGTACACGTCGTCGGCGAGTTGAGCCAGCGCCCGGGTCACCTCGACGGATTGCCGGGCGACGAGGACGGCGAAGTACTGGGTGCGGACCGCGGACGCCACGTCCACCTCGGAGCGGCGAACGGCGACCACGGCGTTCAAGTAGTCGAACCCGGCCACCTTCTGGGCCAGCGTCAACTTGCCGGCGGTCTTGATGAGCTGGTTGACGTAGCCGCCCTGCTGGCCGGCACCGCTGAACGTCGCCCCGGGCGGGACTGCGAGACGAGGCTGCACTTGGTCCGATTGGTAGCCGACCGTCGGGTTCGGGTGAAGGCCGGCCTGAACCACTAACCCGTAAGTCGCCGCCGCCGCCGCGGTCGCCCGCTTCAGCACCGGACTGTGTTCGGTGGCGAACTGCTGCAAGTCGGCGAGGGAGAGGGGCGTCGAGTTCGCCCCCCACTCGACATCCGTCGCGGCGGAGACGGGAGGCAGTTCCGGGTAGGCGGCCCGGACCCCCTTCTCCCGCTCCGCGGCCGGGGTGTCCTTCGAGAAGGGCGGCGGGAGGACGGCCGGGGAATCGGCACCGGGAAGTCCGCGGGGCAGGTCGAAGCTGCCCTTCCCTTCGCTCGACTTCGAGTCGCCCGGTTTCGCGTCGCCGGTCTTCGGCTCGGGTGGCTCGGCGTGACCGGCTGGTCGAATGCCCCCGTCCGATTTCTTCTCGTCCCGTTTCTTCTCGTCCAGTGCCGGTGCCGGTGTTGGTCGCGTGGGAGTGAGAGCGCCACTGGTCCCGAGATCCCGCCCGCTGACGGGAGACGGCAGGTGACCGGTCGGCAAGAGGACGGACTTGTTCGCGCAACCCGCGACTCCGCCGACGCCGCACGCGAGCAGGCTCAGCAACACTCGCCGGACCATGATGCACCTCCTGGGGCAAATCCCCCACGAATGCATCGACCGGAGCGAGTGGGGGGATTGATCCGATTTCCCCGATTCCCCCGATTCGCACCGCCGTGCCACTCGGGCGGTCAGTGGGCCATGTCCCCGGCTCCCGCCGGCGGCGTGCGGTTGCCGTAAAAGCTGTACAGCAGTGGGACGAGGTTCAGGGCGACGACGGTGAACAGCATCCCGCCGACGACCACGACCGCGAGCGGCTTCTGGGACTCCGACCCCATCTTGGTGGACAGGGCGGCGGGCAGCAGCCCAAGGATGGCGGTCAGCAGGGTCATGATTTGCGGCCGTATCCGGTTCCCGACCCCCTCCCGGAGTGCCACATCCAGAGTCGCCCCATGCGCCCGCAGGGAGTTGAATGCCGACACCATTAGCAGCCCGTTCATCACCGCCACCCCCATCACGGAGATAAAGCCAACCGCCGCCGAGATATTGAAGTGCAGCCCGGTCAACAGCAATGCCCATACCCCGCCGACGCACATTGCTAGTACATAGGCGAGTACCACCAGGGTGTCCAGGAAATTGCGGAACGCCAGGTACAAGAACAGCACGATCAGCACCAGCGACACGGCGAACATCCGGACCATCCGCTGCTCGGCCGCCTCCATCTGCTTGAACTCCCCGCTCCACTCGGCCCGGTACGGCATCTTCAGCATCGGGTCCACCTTCGCCCGCGCCTCGGCCACGGCGGACGCCAAGTCCCGGCCGCGGACCTCGAACTTGATGGCGATCAGCCTCTGTCCCTGTTCGCGGTAAATGGTACTCGCCCCCGGCCGCAGGAACGAGCCGTTCGCCTCGTCCGGCACGCCCTTCGCGTTGAGCGGCGTGATGAGGTTGGACAGGCGGCGGACCGGGGTGCCACTCGCCAACCCCGGCGCGTTGAACACGCTGCCGGAGGCGGCCGGCAGGACGACGGCCGTGCCCGTCGGCGACAGGCCGAAGGCGGCGGCGCTGAACGGATTCGGCAAGAGGGACACCTGACTGCCCCCGGTCACCTGGTTGCCGGACACGGGGACGGGGATGGTCAGGATCGTCTGCTCGTCGGCCCGCAACCGCGGGGGCCACCGCACGGTCACGTCGAACGTCTTCCCGCCCTCTTGAATCTGCGTCGCGGGCCGCCCGCCGACCGCCGACTGGATGACCGCCTGCACGTCGGCCGCCGACACGTTCCACCGGGCGCACTTCTGGCGGTCGATGGGGAACTCCAGATTCGACTGCCCCTGGACGCGGAACACCCCCGCGTTCCCGACCCCCTCGACGGTGTTCAGTGCGTCCCGGATGGTCCGGGCGGTCGTTTCGAGGGCGTCGAGGTCCGGGCCGAACACCTTGATCGAGTTCTCCCCTTTCACGCCGGACAGGGCCTCCATCACGTTGTCCCGGATGATCTGGGACACGTCGAAGTCCACGCCGGGGAAGGCCGTGTCCAGCGCGGCGTGCAAGTCCTTGACGAGTTCGGCCTTCTTCCGCGGCCGCCCGCGGGCGGGATCGACCGGCCACTCCGGTTCGGGCCGCAGCGGGAGGTTCATCTCGACGTTGTAGTAGCCCGTCGGGTCGGTCCCGTCGTCCGGGCGGCCGATGGCCGGGACGATGACCGCGAACTCCGGGAACCGCTGGAGCACCCCGCGCAGTTGCCGGGACCGCTCGGTCACCTCGCCCAGGGAGACGTTCACCGCGAACGTGCCCCGGACCATCAGGTTCCCTTCCTCCAGCTCCGGCATGAACTCCCGCCCCATGTTGGCGGCCATGACCCCGGTGTAGGCCAGCAGCCCGACGAACGCCGCGAGCGCGAGCCACCGCACCCACAAGAGAGCTTGGAGTTGGGTCAGGAACAGCCACCGGAGGGCGCGGACCAGGATGTTGTCCCGCTTCGGCTTCAGGCGCTTCATCAGGAGCAGGCACAGCACCGGGGACACGGTCAGGGCGAGGACCAGCGCCCCGCCGAGCGCGAAGGCGTAGGTGTCGGCCATCGGGCCGAAGATCTGTCCCTCGGGGCCGGTCATGGTGAACAGCGGGAGCAGGGCGCAGACCATGATGAGCGTGGCGAATAACAGGCTCTTGGTGACTTCGCCGCACGCGGCCAGGATGCGGTCGCGGGTCGGGCGGACCTCCTCCCCCTCGGGCGTCTGTTTGGACAGGTTGCGGTAGATGCTCTCGACGACGATCACCGTCGAATCCACGATGATCCCGAAGTCCACCGCCCCGATGCTCAGCAGGTTGGCCGACTTGCCGCGGGCGTACAAGACGCCGAACGCGAACATCAGGGCGAGCGGGATGTTGATGGCCACGATGACCGCCGCCCGCACGTTCCCGAGGAACATGAGCAGGATCGCCGTGACCAGGGCCATCCCGACGAGCAGGTTCTCGTTCACCGTCTCGGTCGTGCGGTTGATGAGGTCGCTGCGGTTGTAGTACGTCACGACCTTCATGCCGGGCGGCAGGCGGCCGGGCTGATTCAACTCGTCGATCTTCGCCAGCACGTCCCGCAGTGCCGGCAGCGACTCCTGCCCCTTGCGGAGCAGGACGATCCCCTGCACCACGTCGTCCTCGTCGTCCCACGCCTGCGTCCCGTCCGGGTTCATCACCCGTTCGCCGGCGGCGTCCCGCCGCGGCCGGCTGATGCCCACCCGCCCTTGCCGGGTCTGGCTCCCGATGACGACCCCGTGGGCGACCAGCCGCGCGTCGTCCACTCGGGGTGTCCCGTCGGCGTTCAGGAACGGCCCGCCGTCCACCAGGTTGTCCACCCGCACCGGGACGTTGTTCACGCTGGCCACCACCACCTGCCGAATCTCCAGGCAGCGGCGGGCTTCTTCCGCGCGGAGGAACGCGGCCGCCGCTCGCGGGTCGGTCATGGCGAGCGTCGCCTGCTGCGGGTCCTGGCCGTTGCCGAACAGCCCGAGCGACCGGACGACGATGGTGAGTTGGCCCTGGGTCAGGTTGTCCCCGCTGCCGTTGGCGTTCGCGTTCCCGACGGCCGTCTGGAGCTGGTTCAGCGACACCCCGTACTGGCGGAGGCGGTCCGGGTCGGGCTGGATTTCGTACCGCTTGACCGTCCCGCCGATGCCCGTGACCCCGGCGACCCGCCGCACCCGGAGGAGATCCCGCTGGAGCACGTAGTCCTGGACGGCCTTCAGGTCGGAGAGCGTGTACAGCGGCTTCCCGGTGATCGGGTCCGGGGGGTTAGCGATCGTGTAGCGGAGGATTTCGCCGATCGGGGACGCGGGGGAGATTTGCGGGTTGACACCCGCCGGCAGGTTGACCGTGGCCAGCCGGTTGAGCACGTCCTGCTTCGCCTGGTCGTTGTCCCGCTCGTAGGTGAACTGGTTGCGGATATGGGAGAGGCCGAACAGAGACTTACTGCGAGTGATGTCCAGTCCCGGCATCCCGGCGAGGGCGACTTCGAGCGGGATCGTGACCTGCCGCTCGACCTCCTCGGCGCTCGCCCCCGGGAACTGGGCGACGACCTCGATGATGGCCGGGGCCGGGTCCGGGTACGCCTCGATGTTGACGTGCGTGAAGGCGTACGCGCCGCCGACCGCGAGGGCAGTCGTCAGGATCAGGACGATCAGGGCGTTGTCCACCGCCCACGCGATCAGCTTGCGGACCACGAATCCCCCTTCTGTTCGAGACGACATCCGGCGACGAATCGGGCGGTTACGGTCGGGGCACGGCCAACTGGTCCATCGCGCCCTGCAGGAGCAGCGCCCCGCCGGTGACGACGCGGTCCCCGGCCGTGACTCCACCGTCCGAACGGATGCACACCACATCCCGGAACCGGCTCGTCACCCGCACGGGGGTACAAACGAAGCGATCCTTCGACCCGGCCGTCTGGACGAACACTACGCTCTCGCGGCCGTCCTCCACCACCGCTTCGGCCGGCAATTCGATCTCCCCGACCGGGGGCGGCAGTTCGACCGATACGGTCACGTACTGTCCCGCCTTCAGCCCGCCGTCGCGGTTGTCCACCCGGCCGGTGACGAGCGCCGTGTGCTGGTTCGGATCGATGACCGCCGCGACCTGATCGAGCGTCCCGTCGATGCCGACATCCGGTCGGGACGGCAGCCGCACCGTCCACCGGATCGGCTTGGGCAGGGACTGGAGCAGCGGCAGATCCTCCTCGAACACGTGGGCCCAGACGGTCAGCCGGGACAGGTCGCCGATCTGGTAGAGGGGGGCGGCGGACGGCTCCACCCACTGACCGAGCGACAGGGCGTTCTTCTCCAGAACCACCCCGTCGATCGGGGAGCGGATCTCGACGCGCGCCCACGCGGCCGGGTCGTTCCGTTTCGCGGACCCGTCCGACAGCCCTTCGGCCTCGACCCGCACGGCCGCGATTTCCTCCTCGGACAGCCGCACCGACCGCAGCGTCGATTCGACTTTCCGCACCGCCACCCGGTCCGACTCGACCGCCCGCTCGGCGTCCCGCAGGCTCCGCTCGGCCGTCCCGCCGACCTTGAGGAGTTCCTGGAGGCGGGCCAACTGCCGCTCGTCCGCCTTCAGTTTGGAGAGGCCGTCCACCAGTTCGCTCTTCTTCTCCCCCAAGTCCTTGCTCCAGACCACCGCGAGGAGGTCGCCCTTGCGGACGGCATCCCCCGCGCGGAGCGGTCGCAAGCGGGACGCGGCCGGCTCCGCCGAGAACGACGGCTCGACCGGGTCCGCGCGGGTGGCGAACTCGGCCAACTCGCCGGCGAAACGGGTGTGGACGCGGGCGAGCCGCTCGGTGTCGAGGGCGAGCGACCCCTGGAATGGGGCGAGTGGGATGGGGCGCGTCCGCACGGCGGCGACCGCCGTTCGCAAGTTCATGTTCGCGCGGAGTCGCTCGGGCACGACCGCGCCGGCTTTCCCCTCCCGGCGGATCCCCTCCGTCGGCTCGGCCGGGAGAGCCGTTGCCGTTTGGGCCTGCCCGGAGGCCGGCGTCCGCATCGCCATGTACGCCGCCACCCCGCCCGCGGCCAGCACGAATGATACGAGGAGCACGACACGCCCCACTCGCCAGAGGTACACTCGCATTTCGCAGCCCTCCCAGACTCACTCGCCGAACGGGATCAAGGATCTTCGGAATTCTACTCCCCCTACCGGAACCCCTCCATCGGGCCACCCGGTCATCCGTTGTCAGGAGCGGCGAGGGAAGGACATCAGGAAATTCCCGACGCCGATGGGATTCGAGTTTGCCGAACTATCCGAGGCTGAGGAGCGGGGTAGAATTGGAGGTGCCAGTTCGCGTGAGGTATGAGATGATGGACAGTGTCCGGGGTGCCAGCCTGCTTGCGGTCATCGTGCTGTTCGCCGTTGCCATCCTCGCGGTGGACATCCAGACCCCGCACGGGGTCGCGGAGTGGGTGCTGTACCTGCCGCTGCCGCTCTTGACCGTCGGGTTCGAGCGACTCCGACTGGTTCTCGCGGTGAGCGCGGTGTGCGCGGCGTTCATCGTCGCCGGCTTCTTCCTGTCCCCGCAAGGGATCGAGTTCGGCTGGGCGCTCGGCAACCGCGTGATGGCCCTGATGGGTCTCGGCGTGATGACGGCGGCGAGCGGTGCCATCGTCCGGCACGCCCAGCGGCTCACGACGTTGAAGGACGACCTGCTCCGGGAGATCGACCAGCGGGTGGTGACCGAGCGGACCCTGCGGGAGAGCGAAGAACGGTTGCGACTGGCGATGGAGGGCGGCGGGATGGGGACGCGCGACGTCAACCTGTTGACGGGGGAGGAGATCTGGTCGGCGACGCAGTTCCGAATTCTCGGGTACGAGCCGTCGCCGGACGGGCGGGCGACGAGCGACATGTGGCGCGTTCGGGTGCACCCGGAGGACCGGCGGTGGGTTCGGGAGACGAAGTATCAGGCCCAGGTGCGGCGGGCACTGTACCACTTGGAGTACCGCCTGTGCCGTCCGGATCACTCGGACCGGAAGGCGGACGCCTGGGTGGAGGTGTTCGGGCAATTCCACCACGACGAGTCCGGGGTGGCGATCCGGTTCGTCGGCGTCTGTTTCGACGTCACCGCCCGGAAAGACCTCGAGCGGGAGTTGCTCGAAGTGACGGCCCGACAGCAGCAGGACATCGGACAGGAGTTGCACGACGGGGTCGGTCAGGAGTTGACGGGACTCGGGCTGATCGCCCACTCGCTCGCCCAGCGGCTGCCCGAGAACTCCGCCGAGCGGGTCGTCGCCACCCGGCTCGTGGCGGGACTGGGCCGCGTCCACCAGCAAGTGAGGAACCTGTCCCGAGGCATCATGCCCGTGCACCTCGACGCGAACGGGCTGCCGGCGGCTCTCGAAGAGTTCGCCGCCCGCGTCGCCGGGGAAACCGGGGTGGCGGTCGGCGTCGAGTGCCCCGACGGCATCGACTTGCCCGACAACGCGACGGCCACGCAGGTGTTCCGCATCGCCCAGGAGGCGGTCGCGAACGCCCTGCGGCACGCCGCCCCCCGGCGCGTCCGAATCGTCCTGACGGCGGAGACCGCCGGACTGCGGATGGCGGTGGAGGACGACGGCGGCGGTTTCCTTTCCGGGCGTGTCCGGGGGGACGGCCTCGGCATCCGGATCATGCGCTACCGGGCCGGATTGATCGGCGGCACCTTGCGGATCGGCGTCGCGGACGGCGGCGGCACGACCGTCACCCTCACCCTCTCCCGGAGCAAAACCGATGGCGACGGGCACTTCGGCTGACGGCCCGGCTCCCGTCCGCATCGTCATCGTCGACGACCACCCGGTGGTCCGGGAGGGGTTGGCCATGCACCTGAATGCGCAGCCCGACTTGGAGGTGTGCGGGGAAGCGGACGACGTGCCGAGCGCCCTCGCCCTGTTCGCGCGAAGCGACCCGGACCTCGCCGTGATCGACATCTCGCTGCCGGACGGCAACGGCCTCGACCTGGTCCGGCGGATCGCCGACAACCACCCGCGGGTGCGAATCCTGGTCTGGTCGATGTACCCGGCGCACCTGTACGCCGAACGGGCCCTTCGCGCGGGGGCCCACGGGTACCTGAACAAGGGCGAAGCGACCAGTCAGTTGTTGACCGCCGTCCGGACGATCCTCCAGGGTAAGATCCACCTGTGCGGGGATCTGGCGGATCGGCTGCTCCGCCGAGTGGTCGGGCGGCGGACGGAGGACCTGTCCCCCATCGACACCCTGTCGGACCGGGAGCTGGAGGCGTTCGGACTGATCGGGGAGGGTTTGACGACGGAGGAGATCGCCACCCGGATGCACATCAGCCCGAAGACGGTCGAGACGTTCCGCAGTCGGATCAAAGAGAAACTCGGCCTGCCGAACATGACGCAGCTCATCCAGCGAGCGGCGCAGTGGGTCCTCGAGTCCCGTTGAAGCGGATCGCCGCGGACTCGAGATTGTCGTCGCGGGACACCCCGGCCAATCCGTCGGGGCCGGGTGCCGCGCTCGCTCGGCACCCGGCCCACGCGCTAGCGGGCCGGCGCGAGGGGCGCGCCGGTGGCCGTCAGCAGTCGGTACTGCGCCCGGTTGAACTCGACGACGGCGGTCAGGTACGTCTGCCGCGCCTGGTTCAGCGCCTGGATGGCCTGGAGCGGGCGGAGGGCGTCGAACAGGTTCTTGGCATCGACGACGTTGAAGACGCCTTCCTTCGTGATGCGGTAGAGTTCGGTCGCCTCCGTCACCGCCCGCTCGGCGAGGTCCAGGGACTCGTACTTGGCCGCCGCCACCTGGGCCGCCTCCACCACCTCCGCCACCGCGCGGGCCTGGGCGTCGGCCAGTTGGAACCGCGCCTGATCCGTCTGCGCCCGCCGCTCGGCGGCGTCGGCGCGGTTGCCGAACCCGAGGTTCTTCAACTCCCAATAGATCTGGACGTTGAGCGCGTTGCGGGAACTGAAGTTGCCGAGGTCGCCGTTCAGCCCGCCGCCGAACGCGCCGACCTGATTCGTCACCGTCACTTTCGGCAGCAGCGGGCCGTTCTCCTGCCGCCGCACCCGCGCCCAGGCGGCGGCGATGGCCTCGCGGTTCGCGGCCAGGTCCGGCCGGTTGGCGACGGCGAGGGCGAGCAGCCCGTCGAGGCCGGTCGTCGGATCGACGAGCGCGACCGGCGCGACGACCGCGTCGGCCGGCACGAGTTTCACGTTCGGTCGCAGCAGGAGCAGCCGGCCCAGTCTTGCGCTGGCGACGCCGACGCGGGCGTCCAAGTCGGCGCGCTCCGTCTGGCGGAACAGCACCTCGGTCTGCGCCCGCTGCACGTCGCCGGCGGTGCGGTCGAGCTTCGCCTCCCGCGCGTTCTTGGCGGCCGTCAGCATGCCGTCCGCCTTGGCGACGGTGTCGGCGTTGATCTCGAACGAGGCGTGCGCTTGCACGAGGTCGAGGTACGCCGACACGGCGTCGAGTTCGGCCGTCAGCGCGGTCGCCCGGGAGCGGAATTGCTCGGCCGCCGTCACCCGCCGTTCGACGAGCGGGCGGTAGACGGCCTCGGCGGTGTCGAGGCTCAAGGCCGGCCCGCCGCCGGCGAACAGGTTCCCCCGCGACACCCCGAACACGCTGCCGGACTGGTTCTGCGTCTGGCCGTCGAAGCGGGTGTAGGCCACCCCGGCGGACAGGTTCGGCAGCCATTGGAGTTCGGCGGATTGCAGTCGCGCTTGGGCCTCGCGGGCGCGGGCGCGGGCGATGCCGATGGCCGGGCTGTTCTCGTTCGCCAATCGGATGACGGTGGGCAGGTCGATGGGAAGCGTTTCGAGTTCGGCGTAAGCCGGGCGGACGCGGCCGGCGGCAGCGGCCGGTGGCGTGTCGGGCTTCGCCCGTTCCTTGTCGCCCTTCGGCGCGG
The DNA here is from genome assembly GCA_043745295.1 of Fimbriiglobus sp. Taxonomy (GTDB): domain Bacteria; phylum Planctomycetota; class Planctomycetia; order Gemmatales; family Gemmataceae; genus JALHQU01. Next base: position 19,854 of record JAYTTN010000275.1, read on the forward strand.
CGTCGGCCTTCGCCGGTTCCGTGCCGACCACCTGGGCGATGTCGGTCGCGGCCGTCGCCGCCGGCACCCGCGCGACGGCGACGGCCGGTCGAGGCCGCATCTGGGCGACGTGGAGGTAGGCCGGCGGGAGAGTCCTCGGGGCGACGCTCGGCGGCGCGTCGGATACCGCCGCGCAGCCGGCGGCGAACAGGCCCAACGCGGCACCGAATGGAATGAGCCGTCGCATCGGTTCGGGCCTCCTTGCCCTGGGTTGTCGATCACCACTCGCTCGGGCCGGACTTCACGCTCGCGCCGTCGCCGAACTCCAGTTGACGGGCCGCGACCACGTCCTCCCGGCCGGTCAACTCGGTCAGCACCTCGCGGGTGGTGCCGTCCGGGGACTTCCGCCTCGCCAGCACCGCCACCCGCACCCTCTGGCCGTCGTTCAGTTGCACCTTCACCGACAACTGCTTGGTCTTGCCGTCCTCGACGACCATCAGGTACGTCGCCCCGCCGCGGGAGTAGACGGCCGTGCTGGGCAGGACGAACGACTCGCCGAACCCGCCGAGCGACAGCCGTAGCGTGCCGGTCATGCCCGGCAGCAGCTTCTGGCCGGTGTTCCCGGCCGGGAAGGCCCGCACCGGCATGGCGTCGTTCGGGCTTTTCGTCGGGCGGTCGGGGCCGCCCTTGAGGATGGCGACGGTCAGCCGGTGGTGGTCGGCCTCGTCCCCGTTGAACAGATCGACTTCCACCCGCATGGTGCGGTCGGCCGTGGCCACCGACGGCGAGTAGCGGGTGACGGCGGCGGGGATGGTGACGCCTGGCAGGTCGTCCACCTGCACCACCGCCGGCGTGTTCTTGCGGACGAACGCCGCCACCGAGTCGGGGAACTTGGCGGCGATCGTCACGATGTCCTCGCGGGCCACGGAGATGAGCGGCTCGCTCGCGCCGGTAGTGGCGTTCTGCACGAACGACCCCGGATTGACGGTGCGGCGGATCACCACGCCGTCGAACGGGGCGACCAGCCGGCCGTACTCGGCGACCGCCTTCGCCCGGTCGAGATCCTTCTTGGCGACTTCGATCTGGGCGGACTTGAGGTCGATGTCGGCCGCCGCCGCCTCCACTTTTGATTCCGACTCGGAATAATCGGCCCGCGCGCGGTCCACGTTCGCCTTGGCCGCCGTCACCACGGCCGAACTGGTCAGGTAGTCCCGCTCCTCCTCCTCGACCAAGCTGCCGACCACCGACCCCCGCGCGGCCAGATCTTTGAAGCGGTCGAATCGCCGCTTCTTCAGCTCGCGGGTGGCGACGGCCGCCTCCACGTCCGCCTCCCGCTGGCGGATGGTCGCGGCGGACACGTCCTTCGCCGCCTTCGAGTCCCGCCACTTGGCCTCGGACACCTTCAGTTCCTGCCGCCGCTGAAGCACCATCGCGTCGTTCCGGCCGACATCCTGGTCCGACTCCGGCACGTCGATCTCGACCAGCAGGTCGCCCTTGCGCACCTTGTCGCCGATGTCGCGGTGGACCTTCAGCACGACCCCGGACGCCCGCGCGCGGAGGTCGGCCTGGTAGTACGCCTCGACGGTCGCCAACTGATCGACGGTGATCGGTAGGGACGCTTCCCGCCTCGGGCGGATCGTCTTCGCCGTCGGCACGGCGTCGGGAGCCGCCGCCGGCTGTGCCGCCCCCGTGCCGCCGGCGAACGGGTTCCCGACGACCCCGGTCATCAGCGCGACCTTGCCCCCGATCCCCAGCACGACGGCCGCGGCGAGGATCGCGAGGGCGGGTCGCCGACTGCCGCGACTGACGGGCGGTGCGCGTTCGGTCACGAGTGGTCTCCGTGCGGCGGGTGGTCGGGGTGCCGCTTGTCGCGGATCAGCAGGGTGAACAGGATCGGGATGACGAACAGCGTCAGCGCGGTGCTGGTGACCAGCCCGCCGACGACGGCCCGCGCCAGCGGGGTCAGGGATTCGCTGCCGCGGCCCAACCCGAGGGCCATCGGCAGCAGGTCGAGGAACGTCGCCAGGAAGGTCATCAGGATCGGCCGGAAGCGGGTGACGGCGGCCTCGGCGATGGCCTCCCGCACGCCCTTCCCTTGCCGCCGCAACTGGTTGGCGAAGTCGATCAGCAACACCCCCTGCGAGACGACGATGCCGACGAGGAAGATGACGCCCATTTCGGACTGCACGTTGAGGGTGGTGCCAGTCGCCCACAGGATCGTCAGCACGCCGATCAACCCGAGCGGGACGGCCGCCATGATGATCATGGGCATGACGAACGACCGCATGAGTGGCACCATGAGCAGGTAGACCAGCACCGACGCCAGCCCCAGCCCGACGCCCAGGCTCTCGGCCGACTCGGTCATCCGGGCGTACTCGCCCTTCAACTCGACCTTCATGCCGGCCGGCAATTCCAGCGGCCGCAGCGCCTTCTCGATGTCCGCCGCCACGCCGCCGATGTCCCGATTCTCGGTGTTCACCAGCACGTCCACCACCCGCTTCAGGCCGACGTGGTTGAACTCCACGGCCTGCGTCGTCTCCTCGATGTGGACGAGCGAGCCGAGCCGCACCGGCGTCTTCTGATTGGTGCCGGTGGCGAACATGCTCTTCAGGTCGTCCAGCCGGAACTTCGTGTCGTCGGGGTACTGAACCGTCACGAAGTACTGGTTGCCGCTCTTCGGGTCGATCCAGAAGTTGCGGGTGAGGGCGAGGCTGGAGTTCATCGCCGTCACCACCTGCATGACCACGTCGCGGGCGGACAGGCCGACGCTGGCGGCCACGTCGCGGTTCACTTCGACGACGACGTAGGGCGCGTCGTTCCGCTGCAACACCCGCACGTCCGCCGCGCCGCGGACGCCGCTCACCAGCGCCTTCACCTTCCGCGCGACTTCGAGCTTCTGCTCCGGGGTGCCGCCCGTGATCTGGATGTCCACCGGCGACGACGCGCCGAAGTTGAGCGCCGCCGACACCATGCCGCCGGTGTCGAAGCTGAACTCCAGGTCGCTGAACCGCGGGTCGGCGACCAGCTTCTTCCGCAACTCGATGGCGTACTCCTGGGCCGACTTGGTCCGCTCCGGGGTGAGTTGCAGCCGCAGGACGGCGTCCTGCTGGCCGGCGTTCTGCGAGTACGCCGCGCTCCAGTCGTTGTTCAGCCCGATCTCGGACACCACCATCTTCAGTTCGGCCTTCGGGATGCCCCCCTTCTCCGGGCGAGCGGTGTCGAGCAGCAGTTCGGCCTCCACGTCCACGATCCGCCGCTCGGCCGCGTCCAGCCGCAGGTGAGAAGGGGCGCGGACCTGAATCGTGATCTGCCCGGCGTCCACGGCCGGGAAGAACTCCTGGCCGATGAGCTTGAACAGCAGCAGCGAGCCGAGGAACAGCCCGCCGATGGCCGCGAGGACGAGCAGCCGCCGGCCCAGCGCCCAGGCCAGCAGCCGGCCGTACTGCCGGGTGACGAAGTGGAGGAAGCCGTCGATCTTCCCGTACACGCGGCCGAAGAACCCTGGCGTCTCCGGGTGCGGCGGGTGGTCGCGGCGGTGTTCGTACTCGCCGCCGTGCCCGTGCTGCCCGTGGCCCCGCAGCATCTTCGAGCAGAGGGCCGGCACGAACGTCCAACTGAGGACGAACGAGAAGACCATGGCGAACGCGACGGCCAGCGTGAGCGGCTTGAAGAGGAAGCCGCCGACGCCGGGCGTGAGGGCGACCGGGCACAGCACGATGATGAGCGCGAGGGTGGCGACGACGACGGGCAGTGTCAGTTCGCCCGTCGCGTCCAGCGACGCTTTGAGCGCGGTCTTGCCCATCGCCATGTGCCGGTGGATGTTCTCCAGCACGACGATGGCATTGTCCACCAGCGGGCCGATGGCGAGGAACAGCCCGCCCAGAGTCATCACGTTAATGGTGTTGCCGGTCGCCTTCAGGCCGATGATCGCGCCCAGGATGGACAGCGGCAGGGCGAGGGTGGCGATGACGGTCATCTTCCAGTCGCCGAGGAAGACGAGGATCATGACCGACACCAGGATCGCGCCGATGATGCCTTCGTGGACGAGGCTGTCGATGGCCTTGCTGACGTACTCCGTCTGATCGACGACGTAGTCCAGTTTGGTGCCCGGCGGCAGTTCGCCCTCCATCTCGGGGATGGCGGCCTTCACCCCGGCGGCCACGTCCAGGCTGCTCGCCCCCTGCTGGCGGTAGATGGGGATCATCACCTGCGGGCGGCCGTTCACCCGCACCCGCGACTTCTGGATGACGGCGTCGTCCTCGGCGGTCGCCACGTCTTCCAGCAGGATGTGGCGATCCGGCTCGAACACCACGGGCAGCTTGTTCAGGTCGGCGACGGTGCGGGCCATGGCGTTCGAGTCGATGGCGATCTGGCTGTCGCCGATGTACGCCGTGCCGGGCGAGGCCAGCAGGTTGCCCTGGTCGAGCGCCCGCACCACGTCCACCGGCGACAGGCGGTGCGACTCCAACTCCTTCCGCTTCAGGTAGATCATCACCTGCCGGTCCTTGCCGCCCACGACGACCGGCGCGACGCACCCCCGCACCGCGCCGAGGCGGTTGCGGATGTCCACCCGCGCCAGGTCCTTCACCTCCTGCTCGACCATCGTCGGGTTGGACACGGTGAGGATGCCGAGCGGGATGGTGCCGGTCGGGTCGAACGGCATCAGCACCGGCGGCAGGGTGCCCGCCGGCAGGTACTGCTGCGAGGCGGCGGCGAGGGTGGAACTGAGCGTCAGCGCCGCGTTCGGGTCGATGTCGTCCTGGAAGATGACGCGGACGACGCTCACGCCGGACACCGACCGCGACTCGACGACCCGCACGCCGGGGGCCTGGTTCACCCACCGCTCGACGCGGTCGGTGATGGTCCGCTCGGTGGAGCGGGCCGGCATGCCGCCGTAGAAGGTCATCACCTGGACGGCCGGCGTCTTGAACTGCGGCAGGATGTCCACGGGGATGGACAGCAGCGCCACCGCCCCGAGGATGGCGATGAACAGCGCCAGCACGATGACGCCGTACACGTTACCCAGTGCGAGCTTGATCAGCCCCATCGAGCGGCCTCTGCGGGAACGGCGCGGGGGAAGTAACTAGTATACACCCGCGAGCCGTGCTATAGCACTGCCCTTCGGATTTGCCAAACGATTTCCGGTGCAATCGTGGCTGTCGGCGGACGCGAGTGGTGCGGGGCGTCGCGGCAGGCCCACGTCACTTCGCCGCCGCCTGCCGCGCCTTGCGGGCGTCGACGAACGACATCACGCACAGGTAGACGAACACCCCGCAGATGGCCGACATGATCAGCCCGTTCCGCACCGACGTCTTTTCCACGTCGAACCCACTCATCCCGGCCGGCACGAACCCGCCGATGAACCCGACCACGCCGACCACGGCGGCGAAGTGCATGACGTGCTTGCGGAGTTTCTCCTTCCAGATGACGATCCCGGCACAGGCGAGCAAGATGCCGCCGATATAGGCCGGGATGAGCGCGGTGCCGGCCTTCGACGGGTCGGCCGCGTTCAGGTACCCGTAGACGCCTAAGGCGACCAGGGCGACGCCGCAGAACAGGGTGTTGTTCGTCATGGGAGTCCTGTATTTGGTCCGAGCCGGAAGCGTGAGCGACGG